>NZ_JBFAZB010000015.1:0-107349 GCF_040681575.1 Kitasatospora sp. NPDC051702 | reverse complement strand
GACTCCACCGACTCCACGGCCTCGACGACCACGGGCACCTCGGCGGCGGCCTCGACGACGGGCTGGCCGGAGGGCATCTCCCCGGTGCCGGCGGCCGTCTCGGCGACGGCCTCGACGACCGGCTCCGAGGCGGGGGCCGCGGTCTCCCCGGCCTCGACCGGCTGGGCGGCCTCGACCGGCTGGGCGGCCTCGACGGGCTGGGCGGCCTCGACCGTCTCCACGGGCTGAGCGGCCACGACCGGCTCGGTGGCCGCTATGGGCGCGGGCTGCGGTGTGGCGGCCTCGTCGGCCGCAGGGTTCTGACCGACCGCCTCGACCGGGGGCAGACCGTGCGGGGGGGGCGCGGCGAGGAAGGCCGAGATGCGGCGCGGCTGGCCGGCCTGGGCGGCCTCGGCCTGCTCGGCGGGCTCGGTGGCCGGCGCAGCGGCGGGCTCGGTGACGGCGGCGGCCTCGACGGCGCCCTCCGCCACGGCGACGACGGGCTCGGCGATCGGCTGCACGGCCTGCGCCTGCTCGGCCGCCACGGCCTCGACCGCGTCGACGGCCTGGGCCTGCTCGGCGGCGGCCGGCTCGACGACCGACTGCTCGGCGACCGGCTGCTCGACGGCGGCACCCGCGGCCGACAGGACGTCCGGCAGCTCGACGACCTCGACGACCTCGATCGCCCCGACCGTCTCGACGCCCAGCAGGCCCTCGACCGGCTGCCCGGCCAGCGGCACCTGCTGGTACTGCGGGACCTCCTGGGCCACCGGCGCACCGGCGGCCGGAGCCGTCGGCGGCACGGACACCGGGACGGCCTGCGGCGCGGTGGCCGGCACCGGCGCGACGGGCTCGGCCGTCGGCGGACGGCCGACCACCGGGATGCCGTGCGCGGGCGTGCCGCCCTGCGACGGGCCGCGGTCGGCGAGCGAGCGGACCGGGACCTGGCCGGTCATCAGCGACGGGTCCGGGATCGGCGGACCGGCGTGCAGCGGGCGGCGCGGCGGCTGAGCGGCCGTCATCTGGTCCTGCGCCTGCGGCTGCAGCGGCGCGCCCTGGAGCGGCTGCTGGGACTGCTCGGCGCCGAGCACCGGCGGGTCCAGCGGCGGCCAGGACGGCTCGACCGGCATGCCGTCGTGCTGCGGCGCGAGCGGCTGCTCGCCCCAGGAGCCCTGCGGGCCGGGCATCAGCAGGACGTCGTCCTCGTCGTCCAGCCCGTCGGGCTGGTCGAGGAAGTGGAAGGCCGGGCGCGGGGCGCCCTGGTCGGCGCCCCAGCCCTCGACGGGCACGCCGGGCATGCCCGGGGCCGGAACGCCGGGGGCCTGCATGCCGGGGGCCGGGACGGCGAATCCGGGCGCGCCCAGCGGCTGTCCCATCGCCTGGCCCACCGGCTGGCCCTGCGGCGGGATGACACCCGCACCGGGGGGCACCGCACCGGGGAGCCCGTGGCCGGGTGCCGTCGGGTTCGGGATCACGCCGCCGTCGGTCGCGACGCCCTGCAGGGGTGCAACGCCCGCGACGCCCTCCGGTCCGCCGAGCGGGTCGGGCCCGGCGTACAGGTGCTCCGGCAGTCCCTCGCCCGGGACGTGGCCGCCATCGGTCATTGTCAAAGCTCCTTCCAGGCCGCTGCCGCGCCCTTGGCGACACGATCACCGACCGCAGCGCCCATCCGCACGGGCCGGGCCTGCACCGACCCGCCCCTCAACCACACGCGGCCGCCGCGCCGTGGCGCTGCGGCCCAAGTCCTTCCGGCGCGCTGCGGCACCCCGGCCCGCGCCGTCCTCGGAGGACGGCGCACCATCTGAAACAACGACAACCCGGAGCAACCGGCACGACCGCACCGGACCCTACGGCATTCTCCAGGTCCGGCACGCGGCCCGTCGAATCGCCCACACTCCGGGCGGTCCCGGCCTGCGCCACGTCAAAAAGGCGACAAACCGACCCGATCGGGCGGGTCGCCGACCGCCGCAGCCGTCCAGGACGCCACACTACCGGCCCGGCGCCGTCACCTCTCGAATCATTGTCCGGATGCGACCTGGATCACCGCCCGGGCCGGGCCGCGCGGGGCGCCGGCCGCACAGGACCGGCGCCGGACGGGCCCAAGGCCTTCACGTGATCTGCTCACCCCAGAGCAGCAGCACGCCCTCCTCGCCCGACCCCGGCAGCAGGCCGCCGCCGGGGCTCCAGGCCGGGCGCAGCGGGGTGGACTGCAGCAGCGCGCCGTCCGCCCGGTAGCCGGCCTCGGTCATCGCCCGGTGGACCTCCTCGGCCTCGCCGAGGCTGCGCGGCACCGCGACGAACCGCTCCGGCCTGCGGGCCAGCACCGCGCGCACCACCTCGGGGTCCGACGACTCCACCACAGCCGCGTCCGGCTCCGGCAGTCCGCCGAGCACCTCGGGGCCCTGCCCGTGCACCGTCTCCACCTCGACGCCGTAGCGGCGGGCGTTGACGGTCAGCCGGGCGCAGGCGGAGCGGGAGGCCTCCACCGCGACCACGGCGGCGCCGAACCCGGCGGCCTCCACCGCGAGGGCGCCGTTGCCGGCGCCGACCGACCAGACCAGGTCCCCGGGACGAGCACCCAGACGGGCCAGCACCAGGGCGCGCACGTGCGCGGGGAGCGCGTTCGACGCGCCCGGCTCACCCTCCGTGCGCCCGGCGCCCGCGTAGGCGTCGCCGGGGAGCGCCCAGCCGCGGTCAGCGCCGGGGAATCCCACCGGGCGCCCCGCGAGCCAGCCGGCCGCCCCGTCGACCGCCCCGGCCTGGGGGCCGCCGTTGCCGCCGATCACCAGGACCACGTTCGGGTCGCGCCAGCCGTGGTCGGCGATCCGGTCGGAGGTGAGGACGGTGACGTCCTCGTCCGGTGTGCCGAGCGCCTCGCAGACCACGAAGGTCCGGTGCACCCCGCGGAGCATGAGGGCCAGTTCGCCCGGCCCGGCACCCGGCGCGGTGAGCACCGCGACCTTGGGGTGGGCGCGGCAGATGTTGGCCGCGCGGCGCAGCCGCCCGCCGTGGGCGCTGACCACCTGGGCGTCCTCCCAGGGCATCCCGGCCCGGGCGAAGGCGGCGGCGACCGAGGAGACCGCGGGCAGCACCTCCAGTTCGAGGCCGTACTCGGGGCGGCGCAGCGCGCGCACGACGCCGAAGAAGCCGGGGTCGCCCTCGGCGACCACGACGGCGGCGCCGCGGTGCTCGGCGATCCGCCTGGCGGCCTGCGGGATGTTGCCGAGGGCGATCCGCTCGGCGGCCTCCGGCACCGGCAGGGCGCCCAGTTGGTAGGGGGCGCCGGCCACCAGGGTCGCCGCGGCGAGGGCCGCGCCGGCGGCCTCGGTCAGCGGCGTGCCGTCCCACCCGATGACCGTGATCCGGTCAGCCATCTGCGGCCGTTCTCCCTCGACTCGGTGCGCCGACAAACCACGCCGAACTGCGGCGCCGGAGGAAGGTTACCGGGTGTGATCCCCCTGCCGCCGACATCTCGCACACATGTCCGCGCCGGACGGCCGCCGGACGGCCGCCGCACCGGCCCCGGAGCGGCGCACGGGCGGACGGGCGGGCGGCTCAGTCCCGCAGCACGTAGCGCTGGTCGCCGTGCCGGCCGCCCCGGTGCGGCTCGGGCACCTCCATGTCCTCCGGCAACAGGCTCCACAGGATCAGGTCGCTGCGGCTCTCGCCCCCGGCCCGGCGCCCGGGCGGCGCCCCCACGCCCGTGTCGGACTCGCCGGACTCGCCGCGCACTATCCAGGCGCTGCGCAGCACTCCCTCACTGATCCCGCCGATCTTCTGGGCGACCTGCTGGGCGGAGGTGTTCCCCGCGGCGGTGCGCATCTCCAGGCGCAGGAAGTCGCGGTCCTCGAAGAGCCACTGGGCGACGCCGAGGACGGCCTCCGGGGCGTAGCCCTCGCCGCGCGCCCAGGCGGCGGTGACGTAGGAGATCTCGGTGGTGCGCAGCCGCCAGTCGGTGTTGCGCAGTTCGACCAGGCCGACCAGGCGCTGGGTGAGGTGCTCGGTGACCGCGAGGACGATGCCGCGGCCGGCGGCCCGGTGGGCCGGGGCGAGGGTGCGGGCGAGCTCGACGGCGTACGCCTCGGTGAAGGGGTGCGGCAGGTCGGTCCAGGTGACGACGAGGTCGTCGGCCATCATGGTGGCGAGGCCGGGGGCGTCGTCCTCCGCAAGGGGACGCAGCAGCAGCCGTTCGGTGCTGATGGCGGTCTCGGGGAAGCTCGCTGCCATGCCGTCTCTCCTCGCCGGGTCGTGGACACAACACCGTACGCCTCCCGTGCGCCCCGGGTATCACGCGGTGCGCCGCCCGCACGACGGTACGTCAGAACGCCTTCGGCGGCGGCGTCCCTGGTGCATACTGCCCGACCGGGCCCCCGCCGAGGTGCGGCGGGGGCCCGGTCGGACGGGGCGCGGATCGGTCCGCGGCTCAGAAGGCCGGGATGACGGAGCCCTTGTAGGTGTCGTCGATGTACTTCTTGACCTCGGCGGAGTGCAGCAGCTCGGCAAGCTTCTTGACCCGCGGGTCGTTCTCCTTGCCCTTCTTGACGGCGAGGATGTTGGCGTACGGGTTGCCGTCGGCCTTCTCCAGCACCAGCGCGTCGGTGGCCGGCTTCAGGCCGGAGTCGAGCGCGTAGTTGCCGTTGATGACGGCCGCGTCGAGGTCGGCGACGGAGCGGGGCAGCTGGGCGGCCTCCAGCTCCTTCCACTTGAGGTTCTTCGGGTTGCCCGTCACGTCGGCCGGGGTGGCGGCGGTGGTGACGCCCTCCTTGAGGGTGATGAGCTTGTTGTCGGCGAGCAGCTTGAGCGCGCGGCCCTCGTTGGTGGCGTCGTTGGGCAGGCCCACGGTGGCGCCGTCCGGCAGGTCGGCGATCGCCTTGACCTTCTTGGAGTAGAGGCCCAGCGGCTCCAGGTGCACCGGCTCGACGGAGACGATGTCGGTGCCGTGCTTCTTGTTGAAGTCCTCCAGGTACGGGACGTGCTGGAAGTAGTTGGCGTCGGCCGAACCGTCCTGCACCGCCGTGTTGGGGGTCACGTAGTCGGTGACCTCCTTGATGTCGAGCTTGAGCCCGGCCTTGTCCGCGAGGTTGTCCTTGACGTACTTGAGGATCTGCCCGTGCGGGGTGGGGCTGGCGACGACCTTCAGCGGCGCGTTCGGGTCCGAGGAGGACCCGGAGCTGCCGCAGGCGGCCAGCGAGAGGGCGAGGCCGGCGGTGGCGAGGATGCTGGTGGACTTCAGGACGTTGCGCACGAAAAGTGCCTTTCTGCGTGATGCGGGGAGCCGCGTCCGGAGATCGGACGAGGGAGGTCTTGGGGGCGACGGGGCCGGGGGCGGGGCCGCCTAGGAGGCGACGAGGTCCTCGTCGGGGGTCGTCCGGGTGCGGCCGAGCAGCCTGGTCCGCCCGCCGTCGCGGCCGCGGTGGGCGAGCCGGCGGACGGCGAAGTCGCCGATCAGCTGGACAGCGGTGACGATGATCACCAGCTCGGCCACGATGACCCACATGAAGGCCGTCTCGAAGCGCTGGTAGCCGTAGTTGACGGCGAGGGTGCCGAGGCCGCCGCCGCCGACGGTGCCGGCCATCGCGGAGTAGCTGATCAGGGTGATGACCGTGGTGGTCACCGAGGCCACCACGCCGGGCAGCGCCTCGGGGAGCAGCGTCTTGCGGACGATCGTCCAGCTGCTGCCGCCCATCGACTGGACCGCCTCGACCAGGCCGCCGTCGACCTCGCGGATCGAGGTCTCCACCAGGCGGGCGAAGAACGGGATGGCGCCGATGGTGAGCGGCACGGTGGCCGCCTGCCAGCCGATGGAGGTGCCGACCAGCCAGCGGGTGAAGGAGATCAGCGCGATCATCAGGATGATGAACGGCACCGAGCGGGCCAGGTTCACCACGAAGCCGATGGACTTGTTGACGAAGCGGTTGGCCAGCAGGCCGCCCTTGTCGGTGAGCACCAGGAGGACGCCCAGCGGCAGTCCGAGCAGCACGGTGAAGAACGTGGAGACGCCGACCATCTGGAAGGTCTCGCGCGTGGCCGGACCCATCAGGGCCCACATCTGGTCCCAGGTCATGCCACCGCTCCGTCCACCGCGCCGAGTACGTCCACCTGCAGGCCCTGCTCGCGCAGGTAGCCGATCGGCACCACGTTGTCCTGGTGGCCGCCGGACAGTTCGACCCGCATCCGGCCGACCATCCGGCCTGCGATGGTCTCGACGGCGGCGCCGAGGATGTTGATGTCGATCTGGTAGGTGCGGGCCAGCTGGGAGACGAACGGCTGGGCCGAGGTGTCGCCCTGGAAGGTGATCTCCAGCACGGTGGAGCCCGCGTGGCCGGTGCCGAACTCGCTGAGCGGGAACAGCTCGCGGGCCAGCTCGGAGCCGGGCTTGGCGAGCAGGTCGGTCAGCTCGCCGGACTCGACGACCCGGCCGCCGCGCATCAGGGCGGCGGAGTCGCAGACGGACTTGATGACGTCCATCTCGTGGGTGATCAGCAGGACGGTGAGGCCGAGCTGCTGGTTGAGGTCGCGCAGCAGCTTGAGGATCGAGCGGGTGGTCTCGGGGTCGAGCGCCGAGGTGGCCTCGTCGGAGAGCAGCACCTTGGGGTCGCCGGCCAGGGCGCGGGCGATGCCGACGCGCTGCTTCTGGCCGCCGGAGAGCTGGTTGGGGTAGCTGCCGGACTTGTCGCCGAGGCCCACCAGGTCGAGCAGCTCGGAGGCCCTGCGGCGGCGCTGGGTGCGGTCCAGGCCGATGATCTCCAGCGGGAGCTCGACGTTCTGCTGGACGGTCCGCGAGGAGAGCAGGTTGAAGTGCTGGAAGACCATACCGATCCGGCGCCGCGCCTCGCGCAGCTCCTTCCCGGCCCGGTTCTCGCCGCCGGGCAGGGCGGTCAGCTCCACGCCGTCCACGGTGACGGTGCCGGAGGACGGGCGCTCCAGCATGTTCACGCAGCGGATGAGGGTGGACTTGCCGGCGCCGCTGGTGCCGACGACTCCGTAGACCTCGCCCGGGCGGACGTGCAGGTCGACGCCGGCGAGGGCGGTCACCTCGCGGCCTCGGGACTGGTAGACCTTCGTGAGGTCCGTGGTGGTGATCACAGCTGCTTCCGTGGGTCGGGGGCGGGCGGCGGCGTCGACCGCCCGACCGGGTTGCGGTCGGCGGCTTCTACGGCGCTTCGCCAGGGGGATCCGGACCTGCCACCCCTTGATCGTGGCCGCTGGACGGCCGGGCCGCGCGACGGCGTGGCCCTTACGAGTCATCCGGGCGGAGTCGTCGTGGACGACCACCCGCCCGTGGACGGGCAGGCGGGAGGGAGGGGTGCGGCAGGCTGGGCGCGCTCGCACGGACGGGAGCGGCGCCGGGTCTCGCTTCGGGGCGCGAGGTGGGACACCCGGGAGGGGTGCCGGGGGCGGTGGCCCTCAGCAGTGACACATTCGACGGCACATGGCACGCTCACCTGCCGGCAGGGTGCCGGTGGGGGTCCATTTCGTCGTCGCAGTCATGTGAGCCAGTAAATCAGACCGGCCGAGGTGAGCCCAATTATTCGGATGCGCTGTCCGCAATGCGGACACACAACCCTGTGACCTGCATATATGCGACTCGGCGCCGCCTCCGGGGTGTCCGGATGATGGCGGCGCCGAGGAGGTCGGGCGAGCGGGAGGCTCAGGCGGTCGCGGCGAGCGGCGGCAACGCGGGCTTCTCCAGGTGCACCAGGCTGAGCCGGTCGCTGACCGCCTCGACCGCGGCCTGCCGGTAGCCCAGCCGCGCGTAGAGGCGCAGGTTGCCGAGGCTGCGGTGGCCGGTGAACAGGCGGTAGGAGGTCAGCGGGCGGCCGTCCTCGGCGAGGCGGCGCTCCAGCGCGTCCAGCAGCCGGCCGCCCAGGCCGTGCCGCTGCATCCTCGGGTGGACCACCAGTCGCCCTATCCGGCCGACGCCCTCGGCATCCACGTGGCCGCGGACCGTACCGACCACCTCGCCGCCGAGGCGGGCCACCAGGACGCACTGCTCGGACAGTTCGGCGCGCAGGCTCTCCAGGCTCTGCGTCAGCGGCTCGATCGCCCAGTCGCCGTACAGCTCCGCCTCGGGCTGGTAGCCGAGGTACTGGAGCTTGAGGATCTGTTCCGCGTCCGCGGCGTCCGCCGCCGAGATGATCACGCTCATGCCCATGTGCTGGGGCCTCCCCATCGTCGTGCCCGGCGCGCAAACGTGAGGGTGTCGCACCGGATGCCCTGCCGGAGGTGTCCCGGCCGGGGATCTGCCCTGACCGGGGGTGGCGCACGAACGTACCAGCCGCGCGGCCCGGAAGTGGCCCGGGTCGACGGCGACGCGCTCACGCTCAGTATCCGAGTGATCGCGGCACCGTCAAGAGCTACGTTCGCCAGCGCTCTACCCGCGTGTCAGCTGCGCTCAACCTCCGCGGCACCGAGCGTGAGGAGCGTCACCCGGCCGACCGGGCCGTCGGCGCGGACGGGCTCCGGAGGTCGAACGGCCCGGCGGCGCGGACGGGGCGGCCGGAGCCGGCCGGGGACTCCACGCCCGGCGTGCCGCCCCCGCCGCGGTTCACGGGTAGCGCTCGGCGTGCAGGAGGACGCGCAGGCAGGCGAGGCAGCGGGAGCGGGTCGGGCCGATCGAGCCGCGCGGCATGGCGAGGCGCTCGGCGAGCTCCCGGTAGGTGGGCGGCGGGTCCTCCGCGAGGGCCGCGACCAGCTGGGGGCAGCGCCCCGGCAGGCCGGCCACGGTCTCGCGGACGACCCGGCGGCGGTACTCGGCGAGGTACACGTCCTCGGCGGAGGGGACGGGCGGAAGGGGGGTGCACACACCGTGCATGACGGGCCGGGGCGGGGCCGGTTACGCCCGGCCGGAGGCGCGGACGGCGGAGGGGCGCGCCGGTCGGACCGCCGCGCCCCTCGTCCGCTGACCGGTGGTCAGCCCCGGACCCACTCCTGCTGCCGCGCCAGGTCCGCCTTCACCTCGGCGAGCTGGACCGCGACGGCCGACGGAGCCGTCCCGCCGCGCCCGTTGCGGGCGGCGATGGCCCCGTGCACGCTGAGCACCGAACGGACCTCGGGCGTCAGGTGCGGTGAGATCGCGGCGAACTGCTCGTCCGTCAGGTCGGACAGCTCGATGCCCTCGGCCTCGCAGACCTTGACGCAGGCGCCGGCCACCTCGTGCGCGACCCGGAACGGCACGCCCTGCTTGACCAGCCACTCGGCGATGTCGGTGGCCAGCGAGAAGCCGGCCGGGGCGAGCTCCTCCAGCCGCTCCCGGTGCACGGTGAGGGTGGCCATCATCCCGGTGAACGCGGGCAGCAGCACCTCCAGCGTGTCGCAGGAGTCGAAGACCGGCTCCTTGTCCTCCTGGAGGTCCCGGTTGTAGGCGAGCGGCAGCGCCTTGAGGGTCGCCAGCAGGCCCGTCAGGTTGCCGATCAGCCGGCCGGACTTGCCCCGGGCGAGCTCGGCGATGTCCGGGTTCTTCTTCTGCGGCATGATCGAGGAGCCGGTGGAGAAGGCGTCGTGCAGCGTGATGAAGCCGAACTCCTTGGTGTTCCAGATGATCACCTCCTCCGCGATCCGGGAGAGGTTGACGCCGATCATCGCGGTCACGAACGCGAACTCGGCGACGAAGTCGCGCGACGCCGTGCCGTCGATGGAGTTGCCGACCGAGCCGCCCTCGAAGCCGAGGTCGGCGGCGACGGCCTGCGGGTCGAGCCCGAGCGAGGAACCGGCCAGCGCCCCGGAGCCGTACGGCGAGACGGCCGTGCGGGCGTCCCACTGGCGCAGCCGCTCGGCGTCCCGGCCGAGGGCCTGCACGTGCGCGAGGACGTGGTGGGCGAAGAGCACGGGCTGGGCGTGCTGGAGGTGGGTGCGGCCCGGCATCGCGGTGTCCGGGTGGGCCTCGGCCAGGCCGACCAGGGCGTGCTGGAGGTCGAGCACCAGACCGCCGATGGTCTTCGCGTGGTCCCGCAGGTACATCCGGAACAGGGTGGCGATCTGGTCGTTGCGCGAGCGGCCGGCCCGCAACTTGCCGCCCAGGTCGGCGCCGAGGCGCTCGAGCAGGCCGCGCTCCAGGGCGGTGTGCACGTCCTCGTCGGCGACCGTGCCGGTGAAGGTGCCGGCGCCGACGTCGGCGAGCAGCCGGTCGAGGCCGTCCAGCATCGCGGCGAGCTCGTCGTCGGACAGCAGGCCGGCCTTGTGCAGGACCCGGGCGTGGGCCTTGGAGCCGGCGATGTCGTAGGGCGCGAGGCGCCAGTCGAAGTGGACGGAGGCGGAGAGCCTGGCCAGCGCCTCGGAGGGGCCGTCGGCGAAGCGCGCACCCCAGAGGCGGACGTCGGCGTTCTGATCGGCGGTCATCGCGTGGGCTCCTTGCACGGGGAGAGGGGTCGGTCGGGTAGGGGCGGATCAGGCGAGGTCGTACAGGTTTACGGCGATGGGCATAAGTATGCACGATGCCGTATGAAACACAAACCCTGGCCGGTGGATCACCGGCCGGGGTCCCGTGGCGTGCGGACGCTACTGCGCCTTGGCCTGGGCGAGTTGCATGAGGTGGTCGGCGAGCGCCTGGCCGCCGGCCGGATCGCGGCTGATCAGCAGGACGGTGTCGTCACCGGCGATGGTGCCGATGATCTCGAACACCTCGGCCTGGTCGATCGCCGAGGCGAGGAACTGCGCGGCGCCCGGCGGGGTGCGCAGCACCACCAGGTTGCCGGAGGCCGTCGCCGAGACCATGAGCTCGCCGGCCAGCCGGGCCATCCGGCCCTCGCTGGCCGACTCCCCCATCGGCGCGCGCGGCGTGCGGTCGCCGCCCTCGGCCGGGACGGCGTAGATCAGCGCGCCGTCCCGGTTGCGGATCTTGACCGCGCCCAGCTCGTCCAGGTCCCGGGAGAGGGTGGCCTGGGTGACCACGAGTCCGTCGTCGGCGAGCAGCTTGGCGAGCTGGCTCTGCGAGCGCACGGGCTGGCGGGTGAGCAGGTCCACGATCCGCCGGTGGCGCGCGGTGCGGGTCTGCGGCACCTGCGGCGACGGGCCGGCGGCGGACTGGCCGAAGGGGGAAACGGTCATGTGACTATTCTCCCGGACGGCGGTCAGCTCGCATCGGCCGGGGCGCTCTCGCGCACCGTCCGGAGGATGCCCGGCAGCGCGGCCAGGAAGGCGTCCGCCTCCTGCTCGGTCAGCACCAGCGGCGGGGCCAGCCGCACCGCGTCCGGGACGGCCGCGTTGACCAGGAAACCCTCCTCCTGCGCGACGGCCTGCACCCTCGCCGAGACCGGCTCGGTCAGCACGATCCCGAGCAGCAGCCCGGCCCCGCGCACGTGCGAGACCAACGGGTCGTCGATCGCCTCGACGCCGTGCCGCAGCCGCTCGCCCAGCTTGCGGACGTGCTCCAGCAGGCCCTCGGACTCGATGGTGTCCAGCACCGCGAGGCCGGCCGCCGCGGCCACCGGGTTCCCGCCGAAGGTGGTGCCGTGCTGGCCGGGGGTGAGCAGCTCGGCGGCCTCGCCGAAGGCCAGCACCGCGCCCATCGGCAGTCCCCCGCCGAGCGCCTTCGCGAGGGTGACGACGTCCGGTTCCACGCCCTCGACGGCCTGGTGGGCGTACCAGTGGCCGGTGCGGCCGACGCCGGTCTGGATCTCGTCCAGGACCAGCAGGGTGCCGGTGGCCCGGGTGATCTCGCGGGCCGCCCGCAGGTAGCCCTCGGGCAGCGGGACGGCGCCGTTCTCGCCCTGGATCGGCTCCAGGAAGACGGCCGCCGTCTCCGTGGTCACGGCCGCGCGCAGCGCCTCGACGTCGCCGAACGGGACGTGCGTGACGTCGCCGGGCAGCGGGCGGAACGGGTCCTGCTTGGCGGGCTGGCCGGTGAGCGCCAGGGCGCCCATCGTGCGGCCGTGGAAGGCACCCTGGAGGGCGACCAGACGGGTGCGGCCGGTCCGGCGGCTGATCTTGAACGCGGCCTCGTTGGCCTCGGCGCCGGAGTTGCAGAAGAACACCCGGCCGCCCTCCCGGCCGTCCAGCGCCAGCAGTCGCTCGGCCAGGGCGACGGTCGGCTCGGCCATGAAGAGGTTGGAGACGTGGCCGAGGGTGGCGATCTGCCGGCTGACCGCCTCGACGACCGCCGGGTGGGCGGTGCCGAGCGCGTTGACGGCGATGCCGCCGAGCAGGTCGGTGTACTCCTTGCCGTCGGCGTCCCAGAGCTTGGCGCCCTCGCCGCGCACCAGCGGGATCCGCGGGGTGCCGTAGTTGTCGGTGAAGGCGTGCTGCCACCGGCTGGTCAGTTGCTCGTTCGCGGTCATGCCAGTCCCCCGGTCACGGTCGGTTCGTCGTCCGGCACGACCATCGTGCCGACTCCCTCGTCGGTGAAGATCTCCAGCAGCAGGCTGTGCTGCACCCGGCCGTCCAGGACGCGGGCGGTGCCGACCCCGGAGCGGACGGCGCGCAGGCAGCCCTCCATCTTGGGCACCATGCCGCTGGCCAGGCCGGGCAGCAGCTCCTCCAGCTCGCTCGCGCCGAGCTGGCTGATCACGTCGTCGGAGTTCGGCCAGTCCTTGTAGAGGCCCTCGACGTCGGTCAGCACGACCAGCATCTCGGCGCCGAGCGCGACCGCCAGGGCGGCGGCCGCGGTGTCGGCGTTGATGTTGTAGACGTGGCCGTCGGCGCCGCGCGCGATCGAGGAGATGACCGGGATCCGGCCGTCGGCGATCAGCGCCTTGACCGCGCCCGCCTCGATGTTCACGATGTCGCCGACCAGGCCGATGTCGACCTGCTCGCCGTCCACCACCGCGTAGCGCTTGACCGCCGTCATGGTGTGGGCGTCCTCGCCCGTCATGCCGACCGCGAACGGGCCGTGCTCGTTGAGCAGGCCGACCAGCTCGCGCTGCACCTGGCCGGAGAGCACCATCCGGACCACGTCCATGGTCTCGGGGGTGGTGACCCGCAGGCCGTTGGTGAAGCTGGACTCCAGGCCGAGCCGGTCCAGCTGGGCGCTGATCTGCGGGCCGCCGCCGTGCACCACGACGGGGTGCAGGCCGGCGTAGCGGAGGAAGACGACGTCCTGGGCGAAGGCCGCCTTGAGGTCGTCGTCCACCATGGCGTTGCCGCCGAACTTGATCACGACGGTCTTGCCGTGGAAGCGCTCCAGCCACGGCAGCGCCTCGATGAGCGTCATCGCCTTGGGCAACGCGGTGTTGTTGCGGGCC
This sequence comes from Kitasatospora sp. NPDC051702, assembly GCF_040681575.1. Taxonomy (NCBI): domain Bacteria; kingdom Bacillati; phylum Actinomycetota; class Actinomycetes; order Kitasatosporales; family Streptomycetaceae; genus Kitasatospora; species Kitasatospora sp. NPDC051702. The sequence continues at coordinate 94,192 of NZ_JBFAZB010000015.1, read as the reverse complement.
TGTTCGCCCTTGGGTGCGATCTTCACGGATGTCCCTCGTCCGAGGCGGATGTCGCGCGGCGGGTCGGGTGGCCGGTCGGCCCGGGCCCGCCGCGGATCAGGTGGAGTAGGCGCTGTTCTCGTGGACGTAGTCGGCGGTCAGGTCGTTGGTCCACAGCGTGGCGCTCGCCGTGCCGGCGTTCAGGTCCGCGGTGATGACGACCTCGCGCCCGGACATGTCCACCAGGTCGCGGTCCTCGCCCACGCTGCCGTTCCGGCAGACCCAGACGCCGTTGATGGCCACGTCCAGCCGGTCGGGGTCGAAGGCGGCGGCGGTGGTGCCGATCGCGGCCAGCACCCGGCCCCAGTTCGGGTCCTCGCCGTGGATGGCGCACTTGAGCAGGTTGTTGCGGCCGATCGTCCGGGCGACGTCGACGGCCTCCTGCTCGCTCGCGGCGCCGGTGACGTCGATCCGGATGTCCTTTCCGGCGCCCTCGGCGTCGCCGATCAGCTGGCGGGCCAGGTCGGCGCTGACGGTGCGGACGGCCTCGGCGAACTCGGCCCCGTCCGGGACGACGCCGGAGGCGGCCGAGGCGAGCAGCAGCACGGTGTCGTTGGTGGACATGCAGCCGTCGGAGTCGATCCGGTCGAAGGTGGTGCGGGTGGCGTCGCGCAGGGCGGCGTCCAGGGCCGGGGCGTCCAGGTCGGCGTCGGTGGTGAGGACGACCAGCATGGTGGCCAGGCCGGGGGCCAGCATCCCGGCGCCCTTGGCCATGCCACCGACCGTCCAGCCGGCCGGGCTGGTCACCTGGGCGGTCTTGTGCACGGTGTCGGTGGTCTTGATGGCGATCGCCGCGGCCTCGCCGCCGTCCGCACCGAGCTCCCGGGCGGCCAGGGCGACGCCGGGCAGCAGGACGTCCATCGGCAGCCGCACACCGATCAGGCCGGTGGAGGCCACGGCCACCTCGCCGGCGTTCAGGCCCAGCTCCTCGGCGACCTTCTCCGCCGTGGCGTGGGTGTCCTGGAAGCCCAGCGGACCGGTGCAGGCGTTGGCGCCACCGGAGTTGAGGACCACCGCGGACACCTGGCCGCCCTTGAGCACCTGCTCGGACCAGAGCACCGGAGCGGCCTTGACCCGGTTGCCGGTGAAGACGCCGGCGGCGGCGAGCGCGGGGCCGTCGTTGACCACCAGGGCGAGGTCGGGAGCGCCCGAGGCCTTGAGGCCGGCGGTCACCCCGGCGGCGCGGAAGCCCTTGGCCGCCGTCACGCCCACGTCGGTGCTCTTGCTCACGGTGCGACTCCGTTCAGGGGAAGGCCCAGCTCCTCGGGCAGGCCGAGGGCGATGTTCATGCTCTGCACCGCGCCGCCCGCAGTGCCCTTGACGAGGTTGTCGATCGCGCTGATCGCGATGATCCGCCCGGCGGTGGCGTCCAGGGCGACCTGGACCAGGGCGGTGTTGGCGCCGTAGACGCTGCTGGTCTGCGGCCACTGCCCCTCGGGCAGCAGGTGGACGAACGGCTCGGCGGCGAACGCCTCGGCGTAGGCGGCGCGCAGCCCCTCCGCCGTCACGCCGGGCTTCGCCTTGGCGGAGCAGGTGGCGAGGATGCCGCGCGGCATCGGGACGAGCGTCGGCGTGAACGAGACGGTGACCGGCTCGCCCGCGAGCGGGGTCAGGTTCTGCGCCATCTCCGGGGTGTGCCGGTGCACGCCGCCGACCCCGTACGGGCTGACGCTGCCCATCACCTCGCTGCCCAGCAGGTGGGTCTTGGCTGCCTTGCCGGCGCCGGAGGTGCCCGAGGCGGCGACCACGACGGCCTCCGGTTCGGCCAGGCCGGCCGCGTACGCCGGGAACAGCGCCAGGGAGACGGCCGTCGGGTAGCAGCCGGGCACGGCGATCCGGTTGCTGCCCTTCAACGCGGCCCGGTGGCCGGGGAGTTCGGGGAGACCGTAGGGCCAGGTGCCGGCGTGCGCGGAGCCGTAGAACTGCTCCCAGTCGGCGGCGGCCCGGAGGCGGAAGTCGGCGCCGCAGTCGACCACCAGCACGTTGCCGCCGAGCGCCTCGGCGACGACCGCGGACTGGCCGTGCGGCAGCGCCAGGAACACCACGTCGTGGTCGGCCAGCACCTCGGGGGTGGTCGGCTCGAGGACGCGGTCGGCGAGCGGGATCAGGTGCGGCTGCAGCGCGCCGAGCCGGGTGCCCGCGTTCGAGCCGCCGGTCAGCGCCCCGATCTCCACTTCCGGGTGGCCGAGCAGCAGACGCAGCACCTCACCGCCCGCGTACCCGCTCGCGCCGGCGACGGCGACTCGCAATGCCATGGCGTTCCTCCTTGGTCGTGGCATGAATATACGCAGCACGGAACATCCATGCAAGGAGTATGTGCGGGAACCCCGATTGGTAGGTGCCGAACCGGCCAGTGTGCGGACTACCGCTTGACGGCGCGCAGCACCACGAACTTGGGATTTCCGGCCACCACCCGGCAGTTGCCGAAGAGCCGGCGCAGCTTGACGTGGTACCCGAGGTGCCGGTTGCCCACCACCCACAGCTCGCCGCCCGGGCGCAGCGCCCGCCGGGCACCGGTGAACATCCGCCACGCGGTCGCGTCCGTGGTGGCCTGGTGGGAGTGGAACGGCGGGTTGTTCAGCACCAGGTCCACCGAACCCGGGGCGACCACGTCCGCCGCCAGCGCGTCGGCGGTGACGAACTCGGCCGGGGCGTCCGGGCCCAGGTTGGCGCGGAAGGTCTCCTCCGCCGAGGCCACCGCCTGGTACGACTCGTCGACGAACAGCAGCTCCGCGCCCGGCCCGGCCAGCGCCGCCGCCGTCCCCACCACGCCGTTGCCGCAGCCCAGGTCGACCACCCGGGCACCGGGCGCCGGGGTCGGCAGGTGGGCGAGGAGGAAGCGCGTCCCGATGTCCAGGCGCTCGGCGCAGAACGTCCCCGCGTGGTTGACCACCGTGCGCCCCGAGACCGGGCCGACGTCCGCGGGCAGCGCGTAGCGGTGCGGCCACGGATTGGGCCCCGGGTCGGGCACCGGACCCGGGGTGCAGAAGATCAGCCGGGCCTTGCGGACCGCCAGCGAGGTGCGGGTCGGGCCGAGGATCCGTTCGAAGAGCTGCAGGGTCGAGGTGTGGATCTCGGTGACCATGCCGGCGCCCACCACCACCGTGCCCGGGTGGACGGCCGGGGCGAGCCGGCGCAGCTGGTCCTCCAGCAGCGCCAGGCTCTTCGGCACCCGCACCAGCAGGACGTCGATCCGCTCCGGCGGGGCGTCCCGGGTGGTGAGCAGCCGGGCGGGGTCCACCGGGGCGCCGGCCCGGGCCAGGTTGGCCAGGGTGGCCTGCCGGCCCAGGTAGGAGTCGACGATCTGGACCGGGGCGTGGGCGGCCGGCGCGCCGTCCGGCCCGGCGGTGAGCGTGGCGGCCGGCCCGGCGGTCAGCGCGGTGGTCAGCGCGCCCCAGCGGTCGCCCAGCACCACCACGCGGCGCCCGGCCAGTTCCGTGGCCGCGCCGCGGGCGCTGTCCGCCTCGCCGGAGAGGTGGCGCAGCAGGTACTCGTCGGCGGCGTCCCAGGCCCGCAGCGTCTCGCGCGGGTCCTCGGGGAAGCGGGTGAGCGCGAGGGCCCCCCAGGGAGTGGTGAACAGGGGCGCGGGGGCGGGCGTGCTGAGGCGGTTCATCGTGCCCTCAGGCTAGCCGACCCGGCGGCGCGGGCCCGCCCGGCGGCCGATACTGGAAGGGCCCGACCGAGAGGGGTGAGGGCGATGGACTGGAAGCTCGAAGTCGTGGTGGTCCCCGTGTCGGACGTGGACCGCGCGAAGCTGTTCTACGAGGAGCAGGCCGGCTTCACGGTCGACCACGACACCCGGCTGCGCGACGGGGTCCGGGTGGTGCAGCTGACTCCCCCGGGTTCCGCGTGCTCGATCGTCGTGGGCAGCGGGATCATCGAGGCACCGCCGGGCTCCGTCAAGGGGCTCCAGCTGGTGGTGCGGGACATCGAGAAGGCGCACGCCGAGCTGGCCGCCCGGGGCGTCGAGGTCAGCCCCGTCCAGCACTTCGAGGCGGGCGCCCGGGTCGACGGGCACGGCGAGGCGTGGAACTCGTTCGTGTTCTTCAACGATCCGGACGGCAACGGCTGGGCGGTCCAGGAGTCGCCCCCGGCCGCTTCGGTAGGCTCCGGGGGTGGCTGAACACGAGGGACCCGAAGGAAGCGTGCGGGTGGACAGCTGGATCTGGTCGGTCCGGCTCGCGAAGACCCGCGCGCTGGCCGCCGCCGCCTGCCGGGCCGGGCACGTGCGGGTCAACGGCGAGCGGGCCAAGCCCGCGCAGGCCCTGCGCCCCGGCGACGAGGTGCGGGTCCGCGAGGAGGGCTACGAGCGGGTCGTCGTGGTCCGCAAACTGATCCGCAAGCGGGTCGGGGCCCCGGTGGCGGCGGAGTGCCTGGTCGACAACAGCCCGCCGCGCCCGCCCCGCGAGCTCCTCGCGTCGACCGGCGAGCGCGACCGCGGCGCCGGGCGGCCCACCAAGCGCGAGCGGCGCGACCTCGACCAGCTGCGCCGACGCTGAGGCCGCCCTACCCGGCGGTGCCGGTGAGCACCTTGGCGAGGAAGGCCTCCAGGTTGGTGACCGTCCGGGCGATCTGCCGCTCCAGCGGCAGCGACTCGTCGGGCCTGGTCACCAGCGTCGACCTCCTGAGCCCGCGCACGTACAGCGAGCAGGCGAGGTCGCCGCAGACGTAGGTGCCGACGGTGTTGCCCTCCCGTCCGGAGGCCCCGGCCCGCCGGGCGGCCAGCAGGGCGACGCCGGAGCCGGCGTGCGCGGTGATGCACAGCGAGCAGACGTTGCTCCTGGTCAGGCTGCGGCGGACGGTCGGCACGCGGAGCGTCACACCCACCCGCTCGCCCCGGTACGGCGCCACCAGGTACGCCCGGTCGGGGGCGCCCTGGTCCCGCCAGCCGAGGAAGTCCAGGTCCTCCCAGGGCAGTTCCGCCAGACCCCGGGGGAGGCTGAGCCGACTCGCCTCGCCCTTGGAGCAGTTGACGAAGGACGCGCGGATCTCGTTCTCGCTCAGCGGTTCCATGCCGCGGAAGCTAGCACCGCCCCGCCTCCGCCGTCGCGCCGTTTTCCCCCGGCCCGCACGGGAGCCTTGAGGGGTTGTCAGTGGCTGCGCCTAGCCTTCGGGGTGTGGAGGGCCGGTCCCGGCGTAGGAGGGAGGCGCCGGGGCCGGTCCGCCGCGGTCAGGGCTTGAGGGCGACGCCCGCGTAGGCGGAGACGTCCTGCCAGCCCTCGGGGAGGTCGGTGGTGGGGACGTGTCCGGCGGTGGGGCGCCAGAGCGGCAGCTGGACGAGGCCGGGGCCGACGAACTCGAAGTCGCCGAAGAAGGGTTCGACGCCGGCGCGGGGGCGCAGGACGAGCGGCGCACTGGCGCTCTTGTATATCCGGGCCCCCTCGGCGGCGCTCTCCCGGGAGGCGAAGTCGGGGCTGCCGTGGGAGAGGATCAGCGCGCTGCCGGGCGCGAGCGCGTCACGCAGGGTGCGCACGATCTGCTGCGCGCCCTCCTCGTCGCGGATGAAGTGCAGGACGGCGACCAGCATCAGCGCCACCGGCTGGTCCAGGTCGACGGCGCCGCGCAGGCCGGGGTGGTCCAGGATGGCGGCCGGGTCGCGCAGGTCGGCCTCGATCACGGAGGTGTGCCCGGTGGGGTGGCCGGCCAGCAGGGCGCGGGCGTGGGTGGCGACGATCGGGTCGTTGTCGACGTACACCACCCGGGCGTCCGGGGCGACCCTGCGGGCGGCCTCGCTGGTGGAGCCGACGGCCGGGATGCCGGTGCCGATGTCGAGGAACTGGCGGATGCCCCGGCCGGCGGCGAACTCGACCGCGCGGCCGAGGAACTGCCGGTTGGTGCGGGCCAGCAGCGGCAGTGCCGGGTAGGCGGCTATCGCGGCCTGGGCGGCCTTGCGGTCGGCCTCGAAGTTGTCCTTGCCGCCGAGGTAGTAGTCGTACATCCGGGCGGTGTGCGGGATGCCGGTGTCGAGCTCGCTCGGCGGCTGCCAGTCGTCCGCCCTGGCCCAGTGCCAGTCGGTGCCGGTGGTGCCGTCGACGGCCGCGGTCTCCTCGTACATGCTGTTCCGCCCCCCAATGCGTGCCACTGATGCGGCGCCCGCTGCCGGGCACCGGCACCGCGGCGGCGGCCGGCGGTCCTTCCGGTGCGACGGGTGTTCCCGCTCCCGGCCCGGCTACCGTCCCGTAACCCGCGGTGCGCCGTGATCGTATCCGACGACACGCCGTGGAAACAGCGGGAGTTCAGGTTTACGCACCACCCGGGGCACGGTGTGTGTGCACGTCAAGCAGGGTGTTCCGGACGCCCGCCCCGGATCGCTCCAGCTCGCCGCCCTCTCTATGCTGGCTGCCGATGACTGCCGACCGCCGCACCGTACTGCGCACCGCCGCCCGCCTGGCCGCCCTGACCGCCGCCGGCGGTCTCCTCACCGCGTGCGGCAGCGGCTCCCCGCGCCGGGCCGACCCCGGGACGCTCGCCGTCCACCCGGGCACCGTCGACCCGCAGCACACCACCGATCCGGCCTGGAACGGCGGCGAGGGCCCGGCCTCCGCCGAGCCGACCGCCCCGGCGGAGCCGCAGCCCACCGCGGCCGCCGCGGCCACGACCCAGCCGCCCGCCCCGCCGGTGCTGCCGCCGCTCGCGGCCGGCACCCCGGTCGAGGTGGTGAACGGCCCGCGCACCGGCAAGAACGTGGCGCTCACCTTCCACGGCGCCGGTGATCCGAAGCTCGCCACCGCCCTGCTGGAGGCCGCCGAGCAGCGCGGCGCCAAGGTGACCGTGATGGTGGTCGGCAGCTGGCTCGACCAGCAGCCGCAGATGGCCCGGCGGATCCTGGACGGCGGCCACGAGCTCGGCAACCACACCCAGAACCACCTGAACATCTCGGCGATGAACCCGGACCAGGCCCGCGCCGAGATCGCCCAGTGCGCGGACCGGCTGCAGCGGCTCACCGGCTCGATCGGCCGCTGGTTCCGGCCGTCCGCCGCGCAGTACGCCACCCAGATGGTGCGGGACCAGGCCAGGGCGGTCGGCTACGAGCACGTGCTCTCGTTCGACGTCGACCCGCGCGACTACAACGACCCGACCGCCGCCGAGCTGCAGCGCCGGGTGCTGGCCTCGGTGCGCGGCGGCTCGGTGGTGGCCCTGCACATGGGCCACCAGTGCACGGTGGACGCGCTGCCGGGCATCCTGGACGGCCTGGCCAAGGCGGGCCTGAAGCCGGTGACCGCCAGTCAGCTCTGCGCGTAGCGGCCCGGGGCCGGGACCGGGACCGGCTCAGCCCATCGGGTCGTCGTCCTTGTAGGGCCGCAGCCGCAGGGTCCGGGCGTCCGCCGCCCGGATCTCCTCGGCCCGGGCGACCAGCTCCTCCAGGTCGTCCCGTCCGGCGTGGACGAACCGGCCGTGCAGGGCGTCGAAGCGGCCGCGGGCGGCGTCCACGGTGACGGCGACGACGTACGGGATGGAGCCCCAGGCCTTCATGTCCCGGAACATCGGCATCGCGGCGGTCATGTCGGTGGCGACCGCGCCCGGGCTGATGTCGAGGACGACCACGCCGTGCCGGGCGAGCGAGTCCGCCATGTTGTCGGAGAGCTGCAGCAGCGCGCCCTTGGAGGTGGCGTAGGCGGTGTAGTGGCCGTCCGGGCGCAGCGCGAAGCCCGAGTTGAGGTTGACGACCCGGCCGGCGCCGCGGGACACCATGCCGGGCAGGACGCAGCGCAGCAGGTTGTAGGGGCCGCGCAGGTTGGTCTCGACCACCTGCCACCACTGGTTGGCGTCGGTCTCCCAGAGCGGCACCTCGGCGCGGTCGACCAGGCCGGCGTTGTTGACCAGCAGGTCGACCGGGCCGAGGTCGCGCTCGACGATCCGGACGGCCTCGCGGACGGAGCCGGGGCGGGTGACGTCGGCGCTGACGGCGACGCCCCGGGAGCCGTGCTGGACGCACTCCTTGAGGGTGTCGGTCAGCGTCCCGTGGGTGCGGCCGACCAGTCCGACGGCCATGCCCTCGGCGGCCAGGCCGATGGCGATCTCGCGGCCGATGCCCCGGCCGGCGCCGGTGACCAGGGCGACCTGTCCTGTGAGCGATCCCGTCGGCACCGCGTGCTCCCTTCCCGTCCCCGGCCCCCGTCTGCGGCATTCTGTCGGCCGTTCGGCGGACGGGGCCCCGGGCGCACGGGCGACGGGCGTGGCCTCACCCGTTCGGAGGACCCCCGACGAGGTCCCGGAGGGCCCCCGGGGGACCGCTCACCGGTGGCACCCGCCCGGGGAGGGGGTGACCTACTGGCCGGTACGGAGTAGTAACGTCGTCGGGGCGGTGACCGGTGCACCCATTCCGGTTCCCCGGCCCGCTACCCAGCACCTCGCTGGGCGACCAGACGCTGGGCGACCCCCAGCAGCACCGAAGGGCAACTGAGTGAGTGACATCGCGCGCGTCGGAGTGATCGGCTGCGGTCTGATGGGGTCGGGCATCGCCGAGGTGTTCGCCCGGGCCGGGCTGGACGTCCTGGTGGCGGAGGCCAGCGGCGAGGCACTGGAGTTCGGCCGCACCCGGCTGACCAACTCCCTGGAGACGGCGGTCAAGCGGGGCAAGCTGACCCCCGAGCAGCGGGACGAGGCGCTCTCCCGGCTGGGCTTCACCGTCGACCTGGCCGACTTCGCCGACCGCGACCTGGTGGTCGAGGCGGTCGCCGAGCGCGAGGACGTCAAGGTCAAGATCTTCCAGACCCTGGACCAGGTGGTGGAGCGCCGCGACGCGATCCTCGCCTCCAACACCTCCTCGATCCCGATCGTGAAGCTGGCCGCCGCCACCTCCCGCCCGGAGCAGGTCATCGGCCTGCACTTCTTCAACCCGGCGCCGGTGCAGAAGCTGGTCGAGGTCATCCCGACGCTCACCACCTCGGCGGCCACCACCGAGCGGGTCGAGGCCTTCGCCTCCCAGGTGCTCGGCAAGGACCCGATCCGCGCCCGCGACCGGGCCGGCTTCGTGGTCAACGCGCTGCTGGTGCCCTACCTGCTGTCCGCGGTGCGGATGTTCGAGTCGGGCGTGGCCACCGCCTCGGACATCGACAAGGGCATGGAGGCCGGCTGCGCCCACCCGATGGGCCCGCTTCGGCTGTGCGACCTGATCGGCCTGGACACCATCGTGTCGATCGCCGAGTCGATGTACGACGAGTACAAGGAGCCGCTGTACGCCGCTCCCCCGCTGCTGTCCCGGATGGTCGACGCGGGCCTGCTGGGCCGCAAGTCGGGCCGCGGCTTCTACGACTACACCGCGAGCGCCTGAGCACGGGCGCCCCGCACGCGGAGGGGCCCGGGGGCGGACGACCGCCCCCGGGCCCCTTCGGGCTCCGGGTCAGCTGTTGATGCTGTAGCTGTCGCCGTAGACCTTCCACTTCAGCGGCGGGTTGAGGTCGAAGTTCCTGGCGTTCAGGAACACCGTCTGCTCGGTGTCGACCCGGCTGGTGTCGGAGTGGGCCTCCTCCTTCTTCATGACCACCTTGCGGGCGTCGAGGAAGGCCTTGAGGTAGGTGGCCTCGTCGCCGCCCTGGGCGGGGGTCTTGGCCTTCTTCATGGCGGCCGCGCGGATGCCGCCGAAGCTGTCCGAGCTGTTGCCGGGGCCGTGCATGACGATGGCGTCGTAGTAGGCGAACTGGCCGAGCGCGCGCAGGCCGTCCGCCTTGGCCTGCTTGACGGCGGGGTTGAAGTACACCCGGTCGCGCTCGTCGTTCTGGGCCTGCTGGAAGACGGTGTCCTTGGCGGCGGCGGCCCAGTCCTTCTCGAAGGCCGCGCCCAGGCCGGCGTGGGAGTCGCTGCCGTTGACCTTCTTGAGGGCCGGCAGGTACTTGGCGAGGACGTTGCCGGGCTTGAGGTCGGTGTAGTGCTGGACGAGCTCGAGCATGTCGCCGGTGCCGGAACAGAACCCGATGATGCCGGCGGTGTAGCCGCGTCCGTCGCCGATGTCCTCGATGTACTTGTACTGGGCCTTCCAGTCCAGCGAGGAGTTCTCGGCGCTGGACACCAGCTGCATCGCGATGTCCTTCTTGTGCGGGTCGTCCAGGCCGACTCCCGCGAGCCGGACGGACGTCGCGGGTGCCGGCGCGGCCTGGGCGGAGGCGGCCGCGACCGTGGCGGGCACGGCCACCAGGGCGGCGGCGAGGGCTATGCGGAGGGCGCGGCGGGGCTGAGGGCGCATGTGAACGCTCCGTTTCCTCGGGGGGTTAGGAAACTTTCCTAACGTGACGGTAGCGCCCTCGACCCCCAGCCCCGCAAGGCCTTTGACGGAATCTCCTCAAAATCGGCCTCAGGCCGCGCGGCGGCGCACCCACCGGACCGTCACCGCGCACAGCACCACCGCCAGCAGCGCCGTCCAGCCGAACTCGATGAGCTGGAAGGGCCAGTAGCGGCCGTCCGGCTGGTAGGTCTCGTGCACGGCGTAGCCCCCGTCGGTCACCAGCTTCTGCGCGCCGTAGTAGTCGCCCGCCAGGTCGTAGAGCCGGCCGAGGTCCAGCCGGGCACCGCCCGGGTCGGTCGCCCAGACGGCGCCCTCCCAGCGGTGGTCGACCGAGCTCTGCGCCAGCGTGTGCACGGTGTCCTGCAGCGGCGGGAGGTAGTGGAACCGCAGGGACTCGGCGACCAGCGTGGTCACCACCGAGGCCACGACGCCGACCCCCACCGCCACCACCGTCCGCCGCAGCACCGCGCCCGCCAGCGCGGACAACGCGAACACCAGCAGCACCCGGCCCACCAGGGCGGGCGGGGCGCTCGCGAACACCAGTGGCGAGAACCGGCCCGACTCCGCCGCCAGCGGCGCGATCCACCAGCGGAGCACCGTGGCCAGCAGGGCCGTCGCGACGGCCAGGACACCGCCGGCGACGAGCAGCCCGCCGACCGTCCACCGGGTGCGCCCGGCCCCCTGGGTCCAGGCGAAGCGCACCGTGCCGTGCTCGAACTCCCGGGCCAGCAGCGGCGCCCCGACGAAGGCCCCGAGCGCGCCGCCGAGGAAGTAGGTGACGTTCCCGCCGAACGCCAGCTCGGCGCCGTACCCGCGCAGGAACTCCTTCCAGTGCTCGTTGCAGGCGCGCAGCGCCATGTCGCACCCGCCCGCGCCGGAGCGGTCGAGCCCCGCGTGCAGCCGGTACCCCGTGACGGCCAGCAGGGCGGCCAGGGCGGCCAGCACGAGCAGCAGCGTCCGCAGGGAAGGCCGGTGGCGCAGCCCGGCCGCCCGCAGCACGGCGGACCGGGACGGCGCGATGGTGGTCGAACTCACGGCAGCAGCACCTTCTCGTTGGGGCGGACGGCCCCGCGCGGGCCGGGGAGGGCGGAGGCGGTCGGCTCGCGCAGGTAGGCGAGGACCAGCTCCTCCAGGCCGACGCGCTGTTGACGCCACCCGCCGGACACCGGGGCGTCCACGCCGCCGGTGCGCACCAGCAGGTGCGACTGGGCTCCGGCCCGGCGGTCGCGGACCACCGGCAGCCGGGCGGCGACGCCGTCCGCCTCCCCGGTCGGGCCGGTCAGCATCCGGTGGCCGGCCAGCAGGTCGTCCACCTCGCCCGCCACCTGGACCCGGCCGCCGCCGAGCACCACCAGGTAGTCGCAGCTCTGCTCCAGCTCGTTGACGGCGTGCGAGGAGAACACCACGGACAGGCCGTCCTCGGCCACGGCGCTCAGCAGCGCGGCCATGAAGTCGTGCCGGGCCAGCGGGTCGAGCGCTGCCAACGGCTCGTCGAGAAGCAGGAGTTCGGGGCGCTTGGCGAGGGCCAGTGCGAGCGAGACCTGCGCCTGCTGGCCGCCGGAGAGCCGGCCGTACTTCCGGTCCGGCGGGATGCCGAGGTCCGCCAGGTGGGTCCGGGCCCGGGCGGCGTCCCAGCGGCGGTTGAGGTGGCCGCCCATCGCCAGCAGGTCGCGCACCCGCAGGCCCGGGTAGAGGGCGGCGTTCTGGGCGACGTAGCCGATCCGGTCCAGCGCCTCCGGGGAGCCCGGGGTCCGGCCGCCCAGGACGGTCAGCGCGCCCTCACTGGGCAGGCTCAGGCCGGCGGCGAGGCTCAGCAGGGTGGTCTTGCCCGCGCCGTTCGGACCGACCAGGGCCACCACGTGCCCGGCGGGGACGGCGAGGTGGCAGTCCCGCAGCGCCCAGGAGCGGCGGTAGCGCTTGCCGATCCCGCCGCAGTCGATCACGGTGTCCCCGGCCATCACGCGACCACCCCGTCGCGTCCCTCGCGCAGGTCGCGCAGCGCGTCCTCGAACACGGCGACCATCCCCCCCTCGTCCAGCCCGGCGGCGTGTGCCGAGCGCATCCAGTCGATCAACCCCGCGCGCAGCGCGGCCCGTTCGCGCAGCGGCACCACCCCGGCGGGCAGCCCGCGCACGAAGGTGCCCTGACCGCGGCGGCCGGCCGCCAGCCCGCGGTGCTCCAGCTCGCGGTACGCCTTGAGCACGGTGTTGGGGTTGATCGCCAGCCCCGCCACGACCTCGCGCACCCGGGGCAGCTGGTCCCCCTCCGTCAACCAGCCCATCCGCAGCGCCTGTTCGACCTGCTGGACCAGCTGCAGGTAGGTCGGGACGCCGGAGGCCGGGTCCAGACGGAACTCGATGGGAGAGGGCTGGTCACCCGCTTTATCTACTTCCATAGGGAAAGAGTTAAGCTGAGCCGGTGACGGTTCGTCAACCCGCCGGACGCCGGCCCGGAGCCCCGACCGAAACCCCGGCCCGAGCCCCCGGACGCGCGCCGGCCGCGCCGCGAACGCCGAAGGGCCCCGCGCGGACCGGTCGGTCCGGGCGGGGCCCTTCGGGGCCTGCGGGATCAGGCGCCGCGCAGCACCGCGCCGGTGCGGGCGACGGCCTCGGCGACGGCCGCCTCGCGGGCGGCGGTCGCCTCGTCGGCGGTCAGCGTGCGGTCCGCCGCGCGGAAGCGCAGCGCGTACGCCAGCGACTTCTTGCCCTCGCCGACCTGCTCGCCGGTGAAGACGTCGAACAGCCGGATGGCCTCCAGCAGTTCACCCGCGCCCGAACGCAGCGCGGCCTCGACCTCGGCGGCCGGGACGGCCGTGTCGACGATCAGGGCGACGTCCTGGGTGGCCACCGGGAACCCGGAGACGGCCGGCCCGTCGACCTTCACGGCACCGTCGGCGGTGAGCAGGTCGATGTCGACCTCCATCGCGCTGGTGCGGGCCGGCAGGCCCAGCGCCTTCACGACCCGCGGGTGCAGCTCGCCGGCGTGGCCGACCACCCGGTCGGTGCCCGAGACGACCAGCTCGGCGCAGCGGCCCGGGTGCCAGGGCGCCTGCTGCCCCTGGCGGACGGTCAGCTCGACGCCGGCCGCGCGGGCCACCGTGCGGGCCGCCTCGACGGCGTCCGCCCAGGAGGCGCCGGCGCCCTGGCCCCACCAGCCGGACGGCAGCCGCTCGCCCGCGAGGGCGGCGGCGACCCGGCGCGGCTGGTCCGGCAGCGCGGCGTCGAGCGCGGCCAGCTCCTCGTCGCTGGGCCGGCGCTCGACCGACGGCCGCGGGGCCACGGTCAGCTCGTCCTTCGGCAGGAAGACGGTACCGGTCTCGTAGATCGCCAGGTCGGTGTTGCCCCGGCCGACGTTGCGGCGCAGCGCGCCGAGCAGGCCCGGCAGCAGCGTGGTGCGCAGCGCCGGCTCCTCGTCGTTCAGCGGGTTGACCAGCTGGACGGTGCGCCGGCGACGGTCGTCCGGCTCCAGGCCGAGCGCATCGAAGGCGGCCGTGCCGAGGAACGGGTAGTTGTTGACCTCGACGTAGCCGGACCCGGCCAGCGCGACGCCGATCCGGCGGTGGGTGCGCTGGGCCTCGGTCAGGCCCTTGCCCGGCGGCACGTCGGGCATCCGGGCCGGGACGTTGTCGTAGCCCTCGAGCCGGATGACCTCCTCGGCGAGGTCGTACGGGTCGGTGAGGTCGGGGCGCCAGGTCGGCGGCGTGACCTCGAGGACGTCGGCGCCCGCGACCGAGCAGCCGATCTCCTGCAGGCGCCGGGTGACGGTCTCGCGGCCGTACTCGGTGCCGGCGACCCGGTCGGGCAGGTCGGCGGCGATGGTGATGGTGCGCACCGGGTGCGGGGCGGCGATGTCGGTGACCCCGGCCTCGGCGGTGCCGCCGGCGATCAGGACCAGCAGGTCGACGGCGCGCTGCGCGGCCGCGCGGGCGGCCTCCGGGTCGACGCCGCGCTCGAAGCGCTTGGACGCCTCGGAGGGCAGCTTGTGCCGCTTGGCCGAGCGGGCGATGGAGACCGGGTCGAAGTGCGCGGCCTCGATGATCACCTCGGTGGTGCCCGGCCCGGCGGCCGGGTCGAGGATCTCGGTGGAGGCGCCGCCCATGACACCGGCCAGGCCGATCGGGCCGCTGTTGTCGCAGATCAGCAGGTCTTCGGCGTCGAGCTTGCGGGTGACCCCGTCCAGGGTGGTGAGGGTCTCGCCCTGCTCCGCCCGGCGGACCGTGATCGGGCCGTCGACGCGCTGCCGGTCGTAGGCGTGCAGCGGCTGGCCGACCTCCAGCATCACGTAGTTGGTGATGTCGACGGTCAGCGAGATCGGCCGGATGCCCGCCTTCTGCAGGCGGCGCTGCAGCCAGATCGGGGACGCCGCGTCCGGGTCGACGCCGACGACGGTGCGGGCCACGAAGCGGTCGCAGCCAGCCGGGTCGTTGACCTTGACCAGGTAGCCGAAGGAGTTGGCCGGCGGCACGTCGAGCAGCGCCGGGTCGGCCAGCGGCAGCCCGTACGCGGCGGCGGCCTCGCGGGCGACGCCGCGCATGGACAGGCAGTAGCCGCGGTCCGGGGTGACGGCGATGTCCAGCACCTCGTCGACGAGCTGGAGCAGCTCGATCGCGTCGGTGCCGGGCTCGAACTCCGGCGGCAGCACGATGATGCCGTTGTGGTCGTCGCCCATGCCGAGCTCGCGCGCGGAGCAGATCATGCCGGCCGAGGTCCGGCCGTAGGTCTGGCGGGCCGCGATCGGGAAGGGGCCGGGCAGCACGGCGCCCGGGAGGACCACGACGACCTTGTCGCCGACGGCGAAGTTGCTGGCGCCGCAGACGATCTCCTGCGGCGCGCCGGTGCCGTTGGCGTCGCCGACGTTGACGAAGCAGTGCCGGATCGGCTTCTTGAAGCCGGTCAGCTCCTCGATGGAGAGCACCTCGCCGACCACCAGCGGGCCCTTGAGGTCGCCGCCGAGCTGCTCGACGGTCTCGACCTCCAGGCCGGCCCGGACCAGGCGCTCGGCCACGTCACGGCCGGTCTCGCCGGCCGGCAGGTCGACGTACTCGCGCAGCCAGGAAAGCGGGACGCGCATCAGATCTCCATCCCGAACGGAAGGGTGAAGCGCACGTCACCCTCGACCATGTCGCGCATGTCGGCGACGTTGTGACGATTCATCAGGATCCGCTCCAGGCCCAGGCCGAAGGCGAACCCGCTGTAGCGGTCGGGGTCGACGCCGCAGGCGACCAGCACCCGCGGGTTGACGACGCCGCAGCCGCCGAGCTCGATCCAGCCCTCGGAGGAGCAGGTGCGGCACGGGCGGTCCGGGTTGCCGACGCTCTCGCCGCGGCACACGAAGCACTGCAGGTCGATCTCGGCGCTCGGCTCGGTGAACGGGAAGTACGAGGGGCGCCAGCGCAGCTCCAGGCCGCCGCCGATGAGCTTCTCGACGAGCACCTCGATGGTGCCCTTGAGGTCGGCGAAGGTGATGCCCTCGTCCACGGCGAGGCCCTCGACCTGGCGGAACACCGGGGTGTGGGTGGCGTCCAGCTCGTCGGTGCGGTACACCCGGCCGGGGCAGACCACGTAGACCGGGGGCTCGCGGTCCAGCAGGGTGCGGGCCTGGACCGGGGAGGTCTGGGTGCGCAGCACCACGCCGGAGTCGGCGGAGCCGTCCGGGGCCCGGACGAAGAAGGTGTCCTGCATCGAGCGGGCCGGGTGGTCCGGGCCCAGGTTGAGGGCGTCGAAGTTGAGCCACTCGGCCTCGACCTCGGGGCCCTCGGCGACCTGGTAGCCCATCGCGACGAAGGTGTCCTCGATGCGCTCGGCCAGCGTGGTCAGCGGGTGCCGGGCGCCGCGCGGGGCGCGGTCGTACGGCAGGGTGACGTCCACCGCCTCCTCGACCAGCACGCGGGCGTCACGCTCCGCCTCCAGCTCGGCCTGCCGCCGGGCGAGGGCCTGGTTGACGGCGCCGCGGGCCTGGCCGATCAGCTTGCCGGCGGCGGCCTTGGCGTGCGGGGGCAGGGCGCCGATCTCGCGGTTGGCGAGGGAGAGCGCGGAGCGGTCGCCGGTGTGGGCGACCTTGGCCTGCTTCAGCTCGTCGAGCGTGCTGGCGGCGGCGAAGGCGGCGACGGCCTCGTCCCGCGCCTGCTCCACCACCTCGGGCTTGAGGGCCTCGACCTCGACCGGGTCGTACGACTTGTTGGGTGCCGACATCTCTATCTTTCCCGTGCTCCTGCTCGTCCGTGCTCAGGTAAGGGTGCGCGCCGTGGCGGCACGCCCGGCGGGGCCGGGGCACGGGCAGGCCGTCTCCGTTCACCGGAGGGGCTCACGGGAGGGTGTCCGCGGCTCAGCCGCGCAGGGCGTGGCGCAAACGCCAAAGGTCGAGTGTAGTCGCAGCGCGTAGCGCGACCGCCGCGCTGCCCGTCCGGAGCGGGCCTACAGCATGAAGTCGGGGATCCCTGCGGGCAGGATGAAACGGAACCGGGCGCCGCCGCCGGGGGCGCGGTCGACCCGGATGGAGCCGCCGTGGGCCTCCACGATGCCCTTGACGATGTAGAGGCCGAGGCCGGTGCCGCCGCGCTTGGAGCCGCGCCAGAAGCGGGTGAAGACCCGCGGCACGGCCTCCTCGGGGATGCCGCCGCCCTCGTCGCTGACGGTCACCGCGGTGCCCTCGACGACGCGCGGAGGGGTGCCGGAGCGCTCCCAGGCCGGCGCCTCGACGACCTCCTTGGCGGGGGCGACCTCGATCGTGACGGTCCCCTCGCCGTGCCGGACCGCGTTCTCCAGCAGGTTGGCCAGCACCTGGTCGACCTTGTCTGGGTCGGCCCACAGGACGGTCAGCGGCTCGCCGATCCGGACGTCGAAGCGCTCCTCGGGGATGCCGGTGGCGACCTTGCGCTCGACGTGCCGGCGCACCGCGGCGGCCAGGTCGACGACCTGCTTGCGCAGCTCCAGCCGCCCGGCGTCGATCCGGGAGATGTCCAGCAGCTCGGCGATCAGCCGGGTGACCCGGTCGGCGTCGGCGTCGACGGTCTCCAGCATCAGCCGCTTCTGCCCGTCGGTGAACCGCTCCCACTTGGCCAGCAGGGTCGCCGTGAAGCCCTTGACGCTGGTCAGCGGCGAGCGCAGCTCGTGGGCGACGGTGGCGATCAGCTCGGCGTGGCTGCGCTCGGTGCGGCGCCGGGCCTCGGTGCCGCGCAGCGCGATCACCAGGCGCTCCGGCGGCGCCAGCGGCACGGGCCGGACGTAGCGGGCGGAGACCAGCACCTCCCGGCCGCCGGGCAGCAGCAGGTTGCGCTCGGGCTGGCCGGTGCGGATGGCCAGGCCGCCGTACGGGTCGGTCAGCTGCCACCAGCGGCGGCCGTCGAGGTCCTCCAGCGGGAGGACGTCATCGAGCGGCCGGCCGAGCGCGGCCCGCGGGAGCACGCCGGTCAGCCGGGCCGCGGCCCGGTTGAAGCGGACCACCAGGCCCGTCGCGTCGGCGACCACCAGGCCGTCCGGCAGGTCGTCCGGGTCGAGCTCTGGCCCGCTGCCGACCATGGGTGTCCTCCCCGATTACCCACCGTGCCGTTCCCCCCACAGAGGCAGACCCTAGCGCCTCGCAGCCCCCGGCAGTAGGGCCTGCAACGGGGTGATCCGGGCGCGTCGCGGGGCGTGTCCGGCGGACGGCGCCCCGGCGCGCGGGTCAGACGTTCGCGCGGCAGCCCCCGGGCGATCGCTGCGCCCGGGCCGAGGCGTACAGGCAGACGGCCGCGGCGGTGGCCAGGTTGAGGCTCTCGGCGTGCCCGTGGATCGGCACCCGGACCACCTCGTCGGCGAGCGCGCGGGTCTCCTCCGGGAGCCCCCACGCCTCGTTGCCGAAGACCCACGCGCCGGGCGCGCCCAGGGTGCCCTCGTCGAGCTCCTGGTCGAGGTCGCGCTCCCCCGCACCGTCCGCGGCGAGCACCCGGACGCCGGCCGCCCGCAGCTGCGCGACGGCCTCCTCGATCGGCACGCCGACGGCCACCGGCAGGTGGAACAGGCTGCCGACGGAGGCCCGGACGGCCTTGGGGTTGTAGAGGTCCACGGAGGCGTCGGTGAGCACCACGGCGTCCGCGCCGGCCGCGTCGGCGGTGCGCAGCACGGTGCCCGCGTTGCCGGGGTCGCGGACGTGGGCGAGCACGGCGACCAGCTTCGGGCGGGCCCTGAGCACCTCGGCGAACGGCGTGTCGATGAAGCGGCAGAGCGCCACGATGCCCTGCGGGGTCACCGTGTCGCAGATGTCGGCGATCACCTCGTCGGTGGCGGTCAGCACCGGCAGCCCCTCGGCCAGGGCCTCCTCGACGATGCCGGCGTGCCGCTCGGCGGCCTCCGGGGTCACGTACACCTCGACCACGGCGTGGTCGGCCGAGTCCGGCAGCCGGCCGAAGGCCACGGCCTCCCGGACGGCCTGCGGGCCCTCGGCCAGGAACCGGCGCTCCTTGGTGCGCTGGTTCCGCTTGGCGAGCCGGCGGGCGGCGACGACGCGCGGCGAGCGCAGGGAGGTGAGCAGGGGGGTCTCGGTGCTCGGCATGGTCTCGTTCTCTGTGACGGGTGACGCTGAGGGTCCGCGCCGGGCGAACGCGGCGGGGAATGCAGAACCGGACCCGCAGGAGTGCCTGCGGGTCCGGTCGGAGCTCAACTGATCCGGGGAGATCAGGCGGCGTCGGCGGCGGCCTTGGGGGCGTTCACGTCGGCCGGCAGCGCCTTCTGGGCCACCTCGACCAGGGAGGCGAACGCACCCGGGTCGTTGACGGCCAGGTCGGCCAGCATCTTGCGGTCGATCTCGACGCTGGCGGCCTTCAGGCCCTGCACGAAGCGGTTGTAGGTGATGCCGTTGGCACGGGCCGCAGCGTTGATGCGCTGGATCCACAGCTGACGGAAGTCGCCCTTGCGCTTCTTGCGGTCGTTGAAGTTGTAGACCAGCGAGTGGGTGACCTGCTCCTTGGCCTTGCGGTACAGGCGCGAGCGCTGGCCCCGGTAGCCGCTGGCGCGCTCCAGGATGACCCGGCGCTTCTTGTGGGCGTTCACTGCCCGCTTGACGCGTGCCACTTGATTACTCCTTGGGTAGGACCACGGACTACTTCACGTGGTCCGTCATTCGAATGGGTCGGGAAGGATCAGCTGCCCCGCTCACGGCTCGCGCCGGGCGGGAGGGCGATCACTTGCCGAGAAGCTTCTTGATCTTCTTGGCGTCAGCGGGGGCCATCTCGATCGTCCCGGCCAGCTTGCGGGTCAGCGTCGAGGGCTTGCGCTCCAGGAGGTGGCGGCGGCCGGCGCGCTCGCGCAGCACCTTGCCAGAGCCACTGATCTTGAAGCGCTTGCTGGCGCCACTGTGCGTCTTCTGCTTCGGCATTTCGCCGTATCTCCTCGTCGGTCCCGTTCACGCCCGCGCGGCCTGCACCACGCGGGCGTGAACTGGATGGATCTGCGTGACCGGGCGGGACGCCCCGTCACCCTGGGGGCCGACCCCCGGACTGCCTGGGCCCTGGGGCTCAGGCGCCCTGGGGGGCGGCCGGCTGCTCGACCGGAGCGTCGGCCTCGGCGGCCGGCGCCTCGGCCGGGGCGTCCTGCGCCTCGGTCACGGCCTCGTCGGCCGCCGCCACGTCGTCCTCGTCCGCGGGGGCGGCGTCGGAGCCGACGGTGCGGCCCTGACGCTCGGCCTTGCGGGCGTCGGCGAGGGCGCGGGCCTCGGCCATGGCCTCGGTCTTCTTCTTGTGCGGGCCGAGAACCATGATCATGTTTCGGCCGTCCTGCTTCGGCGACGACTCCACGAAGCCCAGCTCCTGGACGTCGTCGGCGAGCCGCTGCAGCAGACGGAAGCCCAGCTCGGGGCGGGACTGCTCACGACCACGGAACATGATCGTGATCTTGACCTTGTCGCCCTGCTTGAGGAACCGGACGACGTGACCCTTCTTGGTGTCATAGTCGTGCGGGTCGATCTTCGGCCGGAGCTTCATCTCCTTGATGACCGTGTGCGCCTGGTTCTTGCGCGCCTCACGGGCCTTCATGGCCGACTCGTACTTGAACTTGCCGTAGTCCATGAGCTTGCACACCGGCGGCCGGGCGGTCGCCGCGACCTCGACCAGGTCGAGGTCGTACTCCTGCGCGAGCTCCAGCGCCTTCGCAAGCGGCACGATGCCGACCTGCTCGCCGCTGGGACCGACGAGTCGCACCTCCGGAACGCGAATCCGGTCGTTGATGCGGGGCTCGGTGCTGATGGGGCCTCCTCGGTTGCACCTTCTGCGATGCGGCCGTCGGACGGCGGTCGCACGTAGTGGACTCGACCACTGGGCGGGGCTTCATTCGTGCTGCGCTGCCCGGTACCTTCGGCACCGTGTGCACCGCGACACGAAAAAAGCCCCGCTCGGTACAAGCGGGGCTCCACACAACCGGGGGCGGCGCCCTGGTGAGGAGCGCTGCGGCGACTCGGCGCCGTGGCGCCCGTCGCGGACCGGGACCCGTCGACCGCGAGGCCGATCAGGTGGGAGACTTTCGCGGTTGCCCTCTCGGGCCTCCTGAGTGGAGCCTCCACTTGCTGGCCAGGCACCCCTGAGGGATCCCGGCCGGTCAGTCTCGAAGCATACAGCGCTGCGGAGTCGAACGCTATTCCGCCCCGCCGCACCGCCCGCCGCACTGCCCGCCGGGGCGCGATCCGGGCCCTTGTACGCTCCAGGGGTACGGACAAACGCCACGACGGAACGAGCCCCCCTTGAGCACCGAGCCCACCCAGACCCCCGGCGCGGACGACGACGCGATCGGCTTCGACGACCTCACCCGGGACATCGCCGAGGTCCCGGCCGTCGAGGTGATCACCACCGTCGCCGTGCACCTGATGAGCGCCGCGGCGGTCAAGTGCGGCCTGGCCGAGGGCGGCGAGAAGGACAAGGACCTCGACGAGGCGCGCAAGCTGATCACCGCCCTGGCCGGGCTGGTCACCGCCGGCGCCCCGGAGATCAGCAACTTCCACGCGGCCCCGCTGCGGGACGGCCTGCGCTCGCTGCAGCTGGCCTTCCGCGAGGCCTCGCTCGTCCCGGACGCGCCGGGCGCCGGCCCGGGCGAGAAGTTCACCGGGCCCGTCTACTCCTGACGCCGCCGGCCGAGGACCCGCCCGCTCACCCGAGCGGGCGGGTCCTCGCCGTTCCGTCCACGAGGGCGCGGGGTGCGCTACCGCCGGTACAGCGGCTCGCCGGGCAGCTGCGCCGTCGCCGGCAGCACCGCCAGGTCGAGGCCTCGGTCGAGCCGCACCCGCAGCAGCGGGTCCCCGGCCACCGCCCGGCCGACGCGCTGCGCGGCCGCCTGCACGCCCGCCTGGTCCAGCGCCGCGTCGAGGACCACCGCGAGCACCCCGTCCGAGCCCTCGGAGGCCGCCAGCAGCCCGGTGACCACCTGCGGCTCGGCCGCCAGCAGCGCCCGCACCGCCTCGCGCACCTCGGGGTCGCGCACCGGCGGCAGGTAGGGGCGGTTCTCCGCCAGCGCCCGGAGCCGGGCCCCCTCCAGCCGGTAGGGGACCGGGCCGGCCGGGTCGACCAGCAGGGTGTCGGCGCGCTCGGAGAAGGCCACCATCGCCGCCTGCGGGGCCGCCACCGGCGCCGGCCGGGCGTCGGCCCGCCAGCGGGCCATCGTCTCCAGCGAGGTGAAGGCCGGCAGCGCGCGGCGGCCGTCGGGCGCCTCCAGCACCGGGACGGCCATGTCGCTGCTCTTGTCGTGCTTGTGCCCGTGCTCGTCGACCTCGACCTCGCCGAGCAGGGCGACGATCGGGACCATCAGCCGGGTGGGGGTCAGCGCCGCCAGCACCGCGGGCTCCGCCGCGCGGTCCTGCGACCAGCGGGCCAGCGCGTCGGCGAGGGCCGGGTCGGCGGTGCCGTCGTCCTCGCCGAAGCCGGGGTTCGGGATGCTCTTGCCGACGAACGCCGGGTTGGAGAAGTCTTTGCGGTCCACCCGTCCGAGCCTATGCCACCGCACCCGGGCGGCCCCATTTCCCTGCACGCGGGGCCTACCCACCGGTAGCGCGGTGTGGCACCCTGCGCCCATGGTCATCCTCGATGCCCCCGCCCCGGTCTCCGACCGCCTCCGGTACGACCGGGCCACCGCACACCTGGACGGGCCGGTGGCCGTCGTCGACCTCGCGGCCTTCGACGCCAACGCCGCCGACCTGGTGCGCCGGGCCGCCGGCAAGCCGGTCCGGGTCGCCAGCAAGTCGGTGCGCTGCCGGGCCCTGCTGGACCGGGTACTGGCCCTCGACGGCTTCGCCGGCGTGATGAGCTTCACCCTCGACGAGTCGCTCTGGCTGGCCCGCACCGGCGTGCGCGACGTCCTGCTCGCCTACCCCTCCGCCGACCGGTCCGGCTACGCCGAACTCACCGCCGACCCGGAGCTCGCCCGCGAGGTCACCGTCGTCCTCGACGACCCCGCCCAGCTGGACCTGATCGACAAGGCCCGCGGCGGCGACGCCGAGGTGCGGGTCTGCCTGGAGCTGGACACCGCGCTGCACCTGCTCGGCGGCCGCGTGCGGGTCGGCGCCCGGCGCTCCCCGCTGCGCACCCCCGAGGACCTCGGCGCCTTCGCCGAACTCGTCCAGCAGCGCCGGGGTTTCCGGGTGGTCGGCCTGATGGCGTACGAGGGGCACGTCGCCGGGGTGGGCGACCGGCTGCCGGGGCGCCCGGTGCGCTCCCGGCTGATCCGGCTGATGCAGGACCGCTCCCGCGCCGAACTCGCCGAACGGCGCGCGGCGGTGGTGCGGCGGCTGCGGCGGGTGGCCGAGCTGGAGTTCGTCAACGGCGGCGGCACCGGCAGCGTGGAGTCCACGGTGGCCGAACGCGCCGTCACCGAGGTGGCCGCCGGCTCCGGGCTCTACCAGCCCCGGCTGTTCGACAACTACCGCTCCTTCCGGGGCCGTCCGGCCGCGCTGTTCGGCCAGCCCGTGGTGCGCCGGCCCGGGGTCGGCGTGGTGACGGTGCTCGGCGGCGGCTACCCGGCGTCCGGCGCGGCCGGCCAGGACCGCTCCCCGGAGCCGTACCTGCCGCACGGGCTGCGCTACGACCCGATGGAGGGCGCCGGCGAGGTGCAGACCCCGCTGCTCGGCGCGGCCGCCGACGACCTGCTGATCGGCGACCGGGTGTGGTTCCGGCACGCCAAGGCGGGCGAGCTGTGCGAGCGCTTCGCGGAGCTGCACCTGATCGAGGGGGACCGCGTCGTGCGGACCGTCCCCACCTACCGGGGCGAGGGGAAGGCCTTCCTCTGACCGCGCGTCAGTTCCGTGCTCTACCGTGGTGGCGACACCGCGGGCAGCGACGAGGGGAGCGGCATGGACGCCGAGATCACGGAGATTGCGACGAGGGGTGCGACCGCGCTGGCGGGCCTCATGGTCACCTCGGCCTGGGACCGGGTCAGGCCGCGGGTCGCCGCGATGTTCGGCCGCCGGGCCGAGGCGGTCTCCGAGGCGCTGGAGGAGACCCGGGCCGACCTGGTCGCGGCGCAGGAGGGGGACGGCGAGGCCGCCGCCCGGAGCGCGCAGGGCGAGTGGGAGCCGAAGCTGCGCCGGCTGCTGGCCGACGATCCGGCCATGGTCGCCGAACTCCGCTCGATCCTGGACGAGTTCAGCCCGGCGCCGGCGCCGGAGCCCGGCGCGACGTACATCACCAACACGATCAGCGGGGGCTCGACCTTCAACGAGAGCGTCATCCAGGCCGGCATCATCCACAAGCTGGAGCGCTGACCTTTCCGCAGTCTTAAGCGGGCCCGATGGATCGCCTAACCCGGGTGATCCGTCGGGCCTTTGCACTGCTCCAGGCCGTACTGTCCGTCAGAAAGCGTGACACGCAGGGCTATTGCCAGCTGGTCCAGACCAATCATACGCTCTGGCCGGGGGCCGCCGTCCGGGCCGGCGCCCCCGAACGGGCAGGCGTGTCCGCTCCCCCACACCCGCCCGGAACGACGGTCAAGGAGTCCCCACCCCATGTCCATCAAGCGAAGCGCCCTGTCCGTGGGCGTGGTCGGCGCCGCGGTCCTCTCGGTGGCCGTGTCCACCGCCGGCACCGCCAGCGCCCACGGCACCATGACCAACCCGGTCAGCCGGATCGCGGCCTGCTACGCGGAAGGCCCCGAGCACCCCGTCTCCCAGGTCTGCAAGGACCTCGTCGCCGCCAGCGGCACCCAGCCGCTGTACGACTGGAACGAGGTCAACATCGCCAACGCCGCCGGCAACCACCAGGCACTGATCCCGGACGGCAAGCTCTGCTCGGCCAACCGCGACAAGTACAAGGCCCTCGACTGGCCGCGCACCGACTGGCCGGCCACCCCGGTCAAGGCCGGCGCCTTCACCTTCCAGTTCCGCACCACCGCGCCGCACCTCGGCACCCAGACCGTCTACATCACCAAGCCGGGCTACGACGCCACCAAGCCGCTGAAGTGGTCGGACCTCGACCCGACCCCGGTCGCCCAGGTGCAGGTCACCCGCACCGCCACCGACGGCTACTACAGCTACGCCGGCACCCTGCCGCAGCGCACCGGCCGCCAGCTGCTGTACACGGTGTGGCAGCGCAGCGACAGTCCGGAGGCGTTCTACAGCTGCTCCGACGTCGACTTCGGCGCCACCGCCGCGGCCGGCACCCAGGCCGTGTCGGCGCTCGCCGCGCAGGCCCCGGCCGCGCCCAGCGACGCCCAGATCGCGGCCGACGCACCCCGGTCCACGGTCGCCCACCACGGCCACGGCGGGGACCCGAACTCCCCCGCGGGCGTGGTGATCCCGACCGCCTCGGCGGCCGTCGGCACCTCGGCCACCGGTCCGCTGCTGCTGGCCGGCGCCGCCGCGATCGGCGTCGGCTGGGCCGGCATGGTGCTCCGGCGCCGTCGCGTCGAGGCTGTTCGACGCGACTCCTGACGCCGGACACGGAGCCGGACCGGCCAATCCCCCGTCCGGTCCGGTTCCGTCATGCGGCACCGCCCTGCGGAGCGCCGCCCGCCCGGCCCGCGGAACGACCACGGCGGCCCGCCCGGAGCACTCTCCGGGCGGGCCGCCGCCGGGTGAGGAGCGGGTGGCTCAGGTGGTGGTGCCCCCGGTGCCGCCCGGGCCCCCGGCCCCGCCGGAACCGGGCATCCCGGGGATGCCGCCGCCGGGCAGCGAGGGCAGCTTGCCCTGGTAGTCCGCGATGCCGCTGACGATGGTGTCCATCACGCCCGGGTCCGGCGCCTTGTCGGCGATGTCGAAGCCGAAGTGCACGGAGATGAGCGCCTTGCCGTCGGCGGACGGGAACACGACGGTCTGCACGTAGCCGTTGTTGCCCTTGGGCGCGTCCACCTTCCAGCGGACCAGGTAGCCGTCCCGGCCGCTGACCTTCACGGCCTCGGACTTCAGCTCCTGGTGGCCGGTGATGTCGCCGTACGCGTCCTTGGCGGCCTTCTCGATGTCGGCCTTGGCCGCCGCCTGGGCGTCCGTGCCGCCGCCGGCGATCCGGCCGGTGGTGACCCCGCCGAGGGAGCAGGAGCTGGTATCGCCGTCGCAGTCGTACGTGCCGATGATGATCGAGGCGTAGCCGTCGGGGGTGGTGCGGGCCTGCCAGCCGGCGGGCACCGGCAGGCTGAGCCGGTTCACCACGTCGACCGCGTTCCCGGCTCCGGGCCTGGTCCGGCCGTTGCCGTTCCCCTGGCCGCCGTTGCCCTGCCCGCTGTTGCCGCCGCCGTTGTTGCCGTTGTTCCCGCCGCCGTTGCCGCCACTGCCGTCGTTGCTGCCGCCGCCGTTGTCACCGCGCCCGTTGCCGCCGAGGCCGGGCAGGCCGCCCCAGGGGCCGTTCTCGCCGTACGGCGCGGCCGGGCGGGCGCTGCGGTGCGGGCGGTCACCGGTGTGGCCGTCCATCGCCAGGTAGGTGATCCCCGAACCGGCGCCCAGGCCCAGCAGCGCCGCGACGGCCGTCGCGATCACCAGCCGGGAGGGGCGGCGGCGGGCCTTGCGGGGCGGCGGCACGGCGGTGCCGTACGCGGCGCCGAAGGGCGGCGGTTCCGGGTAACGGACGGTCGGCCCGCTGTCCAGCACCTCGCCCTCCAGCACCGTGGGCTCCTCGGCGGCCTCCGGCCCCGGAGCCCCGGCGGCCGGGGCGTCCGGCTCCGGGGCGTCCGAGGGTGCGGGCCGGGTGCTAGCCGTCCAGCCCCTGCCGTCCCACCAGCGCTGCGGTCTCGGGTCGCCGCCGGTGTCCTTCGGGTCCGGGTACCACCCGGCGGGAATCTGCTCGCTCACGACATCGAATCTAAAGGCACGCGGATAAACGCGAAATCAGCGATGCAGGGAATTCCGGCGGTTTTCGATGAGATTACGGTGAGAAGCGGCCCGGCCTCCGCGCCGCGACTACACCGGCGTGACGTACGCCCCCGAGATCCCGCCGTCGACCAGGAACTCGCCCGCCGTCATGAACGACGAGTCGTCACTCGCGAGGAAGGCCACCGCGGCGGCGATCTCCTCCGCCCGGGCGAACCGGCCGAGCGGGATGTGCACCAGCCGGCGGGCGGCCCGTTCCGGGTCCTTCGCGAACAGCTCCCGGAGCAGCGGGGTGTCCACCGGCCCCGGCGACAGCGCGTTCACCCGGATCCCCTCCCGCGCGAACTGCACGCCTAGCTCCCGGGACATCGCCAGCACCCCGCCCTTGGAGGCGGTGTACGAGATCTGCGAGGTCGCCGCCCCCATCCGCGCCACGAAGCTGGCCGTGTTGATGATCGAGCCCCGCCCGTGCCGGCGCATGTACGGCAGCACCGCCCGGCAGCACAGGTACACCGAGGTCAGGTTGACCTCCTGCACCCTCCGCCAGGCGTCCAGGCCGGTGGTCAGGATCGAGTCGTCCTCGGGCGGCGAGACGCCCGCGTTGTTGAAGGCGACGTCGACGCTCCCGTACGTCTCGTACGCCTCGTCGAACAGCGCCTCCACCATGGACGGGTCGGTGACGTCGGTGTGCACGAACAGGCCGCCGACCTCCGCGGCCGCCGCCCGGCCGGACTCCTCGTCCAGGTCGGCGCAGACCACCTTCGCGCCCTCGGAGGCGAGCCGGCGGGCGGCCGCCAGGCCGATCCCGCTGCCCGCCCCGGTGATCACGGCGGTCCGGCCGACCAGCCGGCGGCACACCGCGGCGTGCTTCTCGGTCATCGGGCTTCCCACTCCTCGCTCTGGATGACGACGTCCCCGGCCGGGCGCGCGCCGGCCCGCCTCACAGGCGCTCGAAGGACCGGTAGCGCTCCCAGTCGGTGACGGAGCCGTCGTACGCGCTCTGCTCGACCCTGGCCATGTTCAGGTAGTGGTCGACCACGTCGTCCCCGAAGGCCGTCCGGGCCAGTTCGCTCTGCGCCCACAACCGGGCCGCCTCGCGCAGCGAACCGGGCACCCGGGCGTACTCCTCCACCGCGTAGGCGTTGCCCAGGCACGGCGCCGGCAGCTCCAGCTTCCGCTGCAGCCCGTCCAGGCCCGCCGCGATCATCCCCGCCACCGCCAGGTACGGGTTGACGTCGCCGCCCGGCACCCGGTTCTCCATCCGCAGGCCCGGGCCGTGGCCCACCACCCGGTACGCGCAGGTCCGGTTGTCCCGGCCCCAGGCCACCGCCGTCGGCGCGAACGAGCCCGGCCGGTACCGCTTGTAGGAGTTGATGTTCGGCGCGTACAGCAGGCTGAACTCGCGCAGCGCCGTCAACTGGCCGGCCAGGAAGTGCCGCATGGTGTCGGTCATCCGGCCGTCTCGGTCCGCGAAGGCCGGCGCGCCGACCGCGTCGCGCAGCGACAGGTGGATGTGGCAGCTGTTGCCCTCGCGCTCGTCGTACTTGGCCATGAAGGTGAGCGCGCAACCCTGCTGCGCCGCGATCTCCTTGGCGCCGGTCTTGTAGACGCTGTGCTGGTCGCAGGTGGTCAGCGCGTCCGCGTAGCGGAAGGCGATCTCGTGCTGGCCGAGGTTGCACTCGCCCTTCGCCGACTCCACCACCAGGCCCGCGCCGGCCATCTCGGTGCGGATCCGGGACAGCAGCGGCTCGACCCGGGCCGTCCCCAGCATCGAGTAGTCCACGTTGTAGAGGTTCGCGGGCGTCAGGCCGCGGTAGCCGCCGAGCCAGGCCTGCTCGTAGGTGTCCCGGAACACCAGGAACTCCAACTCGGTGCCGATGTCGGCCGCCAGCCCGTACTCGGCCAGCCGCGCGATCTGGCGGCGCAGCATCTGGCGCGGGGCCGCGTCCACCGCGTGGCCGCCGTGCCGGGCCAGGTCGGCGGTGACCTGCGCGGTGCCCGGCTGCCAGGGGGTCAGCCGCAGGGTGGCGAGGTCGGGGCGCATCGCGAAGTCGCCGTAGCCGGTGGCCCAGGAGGAGAAGGCGTAGCCGTCCACGGTGTTCAGGTCCACGTCCACGGCCAGCAGGTAGTCGCAGGCCTCGGCGCCGTGCTCCACGACCTCGTCCAGGAAGAAGCGGGCGGCGAACCGTTTGCCCTGCAGCCGGCCCTGCATGTCGGTGAAGGCGAGCGCGACGGTGTGCACCTCGCCCGTGTCCACCAGCGTGCGCAGTTCGTCCAGGGTCAGCGGCGGACGGGCCGGAGCGCCCGCGGCGCCGTTCTCGGACATGACGGAACCCTCCTCCTCGATCACGCTTCGAGATCACACGGTCACAGCGAACCGTACGGCCTACGGCGGACGGCGCGGAAGAGGGCGGGCGGGTGTGGCGCGCCGATACGCGTGGTTGACGGGGGAACGAACGGTGCGGGAGGAGAATGCCCGCCATGGATCGCAGGCCTTTCATCGGCGTCAGCACCTACGTGGTCGGCGCGAGTTGGAGCGACTGGCGCGACCGCCGGGTGGCCCTCGTGCCCGAGCGGTACACCGCGTTCGTCCAGGACTCCGGCGGGATCGCCGTCCTCCTGCCGCCCGACGCCCCCGAGCGCGCCCCCGAGGTGCTGGCCCGGCTCGACGCACTGGTCATCGCCGGCGGGCCCGACGTCGACCCCGCCTACTACGGGCAACCCGCCCACCCGCGGACCGAGGTGGACTCGCCCGAGCGCGACCGCTGGGAGGTCGCGCTGCTGCGGGCCGCCCTGGCCGCGGGGATGCCGCTGCTCGGGATCTGCCGCGGCATGCAGGTGCTCAACGTGGTCTGCGGCGGGACGCTCGTGCAGCACCTGCCCGACGTCGTGGCGGTGGACGTCCACGCGGGGACGCCCGGCCGGTACGGCACCCACCTGGTGCGGCCGGTGCCCGGCACGCTGCTCGGCGGGCTGCTGCCGGAGAGCGAGTTGGAGGTGCCGACCTTCCACCACCAGGCCGTCGACCGGCTCGGCGACGGCCTGCGGGTCGGCGCGCACGCACCGGACGGCACGGTGGAGGCGGTGGAGGGCCCCGGGTTCACCCTGGGTGTCCAGTGGCACCCGGAACAGGGCGAGGACCTGCGGGTGATGCAGGCCCTCGTCCAGGCCGCGACCGCGGCCCACCTGGACGCGGCGGTGCTGCTCTAGCGGCCGGTTCCCCCGCCCGGTGGAGCACCCTGAACGGCAACGACAACGGTCACCAGTACAACCTTTGGATCTTTGTCCGATCTGGGGTTCACTTCGGGTGCGGGGCGATCGCGGCCCGTCTCCTCCCACCCGTGCGTCCAGAGAGGACTTCGATGGCCGGGCACGAGCACTCCCTCGACGATCATGCGCATGACCACAAGCACTCCCACGGCCACGGCGGTCACGGCCACGGCCACGGCCACGGCGGCCACTCGCACGCCGTCGCCGCCGACGCCGACCGCCGCTGGTTGATCAGCGCACTCGCCCTGATCGTCGTCTTCATGGCCGGCGAGGTCGTGGTGGGCTTCGCCGCGCAGTCGCTGGCCCTGATCTCCGACGCCGCGCACATGCTCACCGACGCCGCCTCGATCGTCCTCGCCCTGGTCGCGATGCGGCTGTCCGCCCGTCCGGCCCGCGGCGGCTACACCTACGGGCTCAAGCGGGCCGAGATCCTCTCCGCGCAGGCCAACGGCGTGACCCTGCTGGTGCTCTCGGCCTGGCTGGGCTACGAGGCGATCACCCGCCTGCTCGAACCGCCGGAGGTCACCGGCTCCCTGGTCCTGATCACCGCGCTGGTCGGGATCGTGGTCAACCTGGCCGCCACCTGGTGCATGTCCAAGGCCAACCGCAGCTCGCTGAACGTCGAGGGCGCCTTCCAGCACGTGCTCACCGACCTCTACGCGTTCGTCGCCACCGCCATCGCCGGTGTGGTCATGCTGACCACCGGTTTCGTCCGGGCCGACGCGATCGCCTCGCTGATCGTGGTCGCGCTGATGCTCAAGGCCGGCGTGGGCCTGGTCCGGGACTCCGGCCGGATCTTCCTGGAGGCCGCCCCGGCCGGGATCGACCCGGACACCGTCGCCGACCGGATGGTCGCCCAGCCGCTGGTCGAGGAGATCCACGACCTGCACATCTGGGAGATCACCTCCAACCAGCCGGCCCTGTCGGCGCACATCCTGGTCACCCCGGGCGGCGACTGCCACGCCGTGCGACGCGCCCTGCAGCGGCGGCTGGCCGACGAGTACGGCATCACCCACAGCACGCTCCAGGTCGACCACGTCGGCGAGGACGAGGCGGGCGCGCTGCTGCAGATCGCCGCCCCGGGCGAGCTGTCGGCCGAGCACTGCGCGGACGCGCACGGCCCGGTCCACCGCGCCGGCCCGCACGAGCACTGAAGACCGCCCGCCGTCGCCCCCGTACGGCATGATCTGACGCGTGACCGCACCCCGACTGATGCTGCTCGACTCCGCCAGCCTGTACTTCCGGGCCTACTTCGGCGTACCGGACACCCTGCGCTCCCCGCAGGGTGAGCCGGTCAACGCCGTCCGCGGCCTGCTGGACTTCATCGCCCGGCTGGTCCACGACCACCGCCCCGACCAGCTGGTCGCCTGCATGGACGCCGACTGGCGCCCGCAGTGGCGGGTCGACCTCGTCCCCTCGTACAAGACCCACCGGGTCGCCGAGGCGGCCCAGGACGGCGAGGAGGAGGTGCCGGACACCCTCGCCCCGCAGGTCCCGGTGATCGAGCAGGTGCTGGACGCGCTCGGCATCGCCCGGGTCGGCTCCCCCGGTTACGAGGCCGACGACGTGATCGGCACCCTCACCGCCCGCGCGACGGGCCCGGTGCAGATCGTCACCGGGGACCGCGACCTCTTCCAACTGGTCGACGACGCCCGGCGGATCACCGTGCTCTATCCCGTCAAGGGGATGGGCAACCTGCAGGTCACCGACGACGCCCTGCTGGTGGGGAAGTACGGCGTGCGGGGCGCGCAGTACGCCGACATGGCGGCCCTGCGCGGGGATCCGTCCGACGGCCTGCCCGGCGTCAAGGGCATCGGCGAGAAGACCGCCGCCCAGCTGATCAACGAGTACGGCGACCTCGCCGCCATCCGGGCCGCCGCCCTCGACGTCGGCTCGAAGCTCACCCCGGCCCGCCGCCGCAACATCGTCGAGGGCGCCGGCTACCTCGACGTCGCCCCCACGGTGGTCCGGGTCGCCGAGGACGCCCCGCTCCCCGCCTTCGACCCGGCCCTCCCGCACGAGCCGCTGGACCCGATGACCCTGGAGGAGCTCTCCACCCGCTGGGGCCTCGGCACCTCCCTGGACCGCGTCCTGGAGGCCCTGGCCGCCCGCTGACCGCGCGACGCGGACGCGAGGGGCCCGCACGGAGCGATCCGTGCGGGCCCCTCGCGCTCCCCGGTTCGGCTCAGCCCACCGAGGAGTAGGCGATGATGCCGCGGCGGAGGCCGTCGACGGCCTTGCGGGCCGTCCTGCGGAGCTCGACGTCCTCGCCCGCCGCGTCCTGGATCTGGCCGAGGACGTCGATCAGCTGCTTCGTCCAGCGCACGAAGTCGCCGGCCGGCATGTCGGCGTCCCGCAGGACCTGGTCCAGGCTGTGGCCGAGGGCCCAGCGGTAGGCGGCCCAGGCGAAGCCGAGGTCGGGCTCGCGCTGGCCGACGCCCTCGGCGGTGTTGATCCGGTGCTGCTCCTCCAGGGCGTCGAGGTGGCCCCAGATCCGGACCATCTGGCCGAGCGCCTCCTTGGCGGCGCCCTCCGGCACCCGGGGGGCGCCGGCGTCGTCGGCCTGCCGGGCCTCGTAGACGAGCGCGGAGGCGCAGGCGGCGAGCTCGGCGGCGGCCAGGCCGCTCCAGACGCCCTCGCGGATGCACTCGGAGGCGAGCAGGTCGAGCTCGCCGTAGAGCCGGCCGAGCCGCTTGCCGTCCTCGGTGACGGCGTCGCCCTGCAGGTAGCCGAGGTCGGCGAGCAGTCCGCAGACCCGGTCGAAGGTACGGGCGATGGTGTGGGTGCGGGAGCGCATCCGGCGCTCCAGCAGCTCGGTGTCCCGGTGCAGCCGGTGGTAGCGCTCGGCCCAGCGGGCGTGGTCCTCGCGCTCGTCGCAGCCGTGGCAGGGGTGCTGGCGCAGCTCGGTGCGCAGCCGGGTGATCTCCGGGTCGTCGGCGGCGGCGGCCCGGCCGCGGCGGAACCGCTCGGGCTCCAGGTGGCCGGCCTTGGTGCGCAGCGCGGAGGCGAGGTCCCGGCGGGACTGCGGGCTGCGCGGGTTGAAGGACTTCGGGATGCGCACCCGCTCGACGGCGACGACGGGGTGCGGGAAGTCGATCATGGCGAGGCGCTTGACCTGCCGCTCGGCCGTGAGCACCACCGGGCGCGGTCCGTCCTGGAAGTCGGGGTGGCGCGAACCGCCCCGGCCGGAGCGGTCGACCGGCGGCAGGCCCGGGTCGAGGACCAGCGCCAGACCGGCGAACTTGCCGGTGGGGACGTGGATGACGTCGCCCGGCTTGAGCCGCTCGATGGACTCGACGGCGGCGGCGCGGCGCTGGCTGCTGCCCTCGCGGGCGAGCTCGTTCTCGCGGTCCTTGAGCCGGCGGCGCAGGTCCATGTACGCGTCGAAGTCGCCGAGGTGGCAGGTCATCGACGCCCGGTAGCCGTCCAGGCCCTCCTCGTTGCGCTGGACCTGGCGGGCGATGCCGACCACCGAGCGGTCCGCCTGGAACTGGGCGAAGGAGGTCTCGAGCAGTTCGCGCGAGCGGTGCCGGCCGAACTGGGAGACCAGGTTGACGGCCATGTTGTAGGAGGGCCGGAAGCTGGACTTGAGCGGGTAGGTGCGGGTGCCGGCGAGCCCGGCCAGCGCCTCCGGGTCGAGGCCGCGCTGCCAGAGCACCACGGCGTGGCCCTCGATGTCGATGCCGCGCCGCCCGGCCCGGCCGGTGAGCTGGGTGTACTCGCCGGGGGTGACGTCGGCGTGGGTCTCGCCGTTCCACTTGACGAGCTTCTCCATGACCACCGAGCGGGCGGGCATGTTGATGCCGAGGGCCAGCGTCTCGGTCGCGAAGACGGCCTTGACCAGGCCCTTCACGAACAGCTCCTCGACGACCTCCTTGAACCGCGGCAGCATCCCGGCGTGGTGGGCGGCGATGCCGCGCTCCAGGCCGTCCAGCCACTCGAAGTAGCCGAGGACGTGCAGGTCCTCGTCGGGGATGTCGGCGCAGCGCTCCTCGACGATGGCCCGGACCCTGGCGCGGTCGCCGTCCTTGTTGAGCCGCAGGCCGGAGCTGAGGCACTGCTGGACGGCGGCCTCGCAGCCGGCCCGGCTGAAGATGAAGGTGATCGCGGGGAGCAGGCCCTCGGCGTCGAGCCGGTCGATGACGTCCACCCGGCCCGGGGTCCAGACCCGGCCGGGGCGCCCGTTGGGCATGCTGCGGCCCCGGCCGCGGCCGAAGCGGTCGCGCGGGTTGCGGTCGAGCTCGGAGCGGGCGAGCCGGACGAGCTCGGGGTTGACCAGCTTGCCGGGGTTGCGCGGGCCGGCCTTGGGGCGGCCGTCGCGGTCCGGGTCGGCGAACAGGTCGTACATCCGGTTCCCGGCCATCACGTGCTGCCACAGCGGCACCGGGCGGGTCTCGGAGACGATGACCCTGGTGCCGCCGCGGACGGTGTCCAGCCAGTCGCCGAACTCCTCGGCGTTGGAGACGGTCGCGGAGAGCGAGACGAGGGTGACCGACTCGGGGAGGTGGATGATGACCTCCTCCCAGACGGCGCCGCGGAAGCGGTCGGCGAGGTAGTGGACCTCGTCCATGACGACGTAGCCGAGGCCGTCGAGGGTGCTGGAGCCCGCGTAGAGCATGTTGCGGAGCACCTCGGTGGTCATGACCACCACGGGGGCGTCGCCGTTGACGGTGTTGTCGCCGGTGAGCAGGCCGACCTTGGCGGCGCCGTAGCGCTTGACGAGGTCACCGTACTTCTGGTTCGACAGCGCCTTGATCGGCGTGGTGTAGAAGCACTTGCGGCCGGCCTGGAGGGCCAGGTGGACGGCGAACTCGCCGACGATGGTCTTCCCCGAGCCGGTGGGGGCGGCGACCAGCACGCCGGAGCCGGCCTCCAGCGCCTCGCAGGCCTCCACCTGGAAGTCGTCCAGCGGGAAGTCGTACAGCTGCCGGAAGCCGTGGAGGGCGGAGGCCTGCTCCTTGGCCCGGCGGCGGCTGGCCGCGTACGCCTCGGCGGGGCTGAGCTCCCGGTCGTCGTGGGGCTCGGGCTCAGGGGTGTTCATCGCCGTCCGGGTGTGGTTGGTGTGATCTCGCATCTCAGCGAGAGGTTACCCGGCGGCACTGACATCGATAGCACCGTTTTTCCGAGCTGCGAGATCAGATCTCTCTCAGATCCATAGTTGCAAATGTCTTCAAGTGATCAGAGTCCGACCAGCTTCGAACGTCTCCGATCATTCGCGGTGGAACCCGAGCGGTCCTGCTTACCTTCGGTCTCACAGCGGGCTCACCGCCACCTACTCACGGGAGGACACCGACGATGGCGAACCTGGAGACGTCCCTCAAGGAGGCCATGGCGATCGACGGCGCGATCGGCGTCGCGCTGGTCGACTACGGCAGCGGCATGGCGCTCGGCAGCCTCGGCGACGGCGGGGAGCTCGACCTCAACGTCGCCGCCGCCGGGAACACCGACGTGGTCCGGGCCAAGATGCGGGCCATGGAGATGCTCAACCTGCACGACAACGACATCGAGGACATCCTGATCAGCCTCACGAACCAGTACCACATGGTCCGGCCGATCACCACGCCCAGCGGCCGCGGCCTCTTCCTGTTCCTCGCCCTCAACCGCACCCGCTCCAACCTGGCGATGGCCCGCCACCAGCTCAAGCGGATCGAAGTCGCGCTGGAGATCTGAGCGGGCCGACACCAGGGAAGGGGGGCCTCGTGGCGGTAGCGCTTTACCAGGCCAAGGCCGAGTTCTTCCGGATGCTCGGCCATCCCGTCCGGATCCGGGTGCTGGAACTGCTCCAGGCCGGCCCGACACCGGTGCGCGACCTGCTGGCCGAGCTGGCGGTCGAACCGTCCAGCCTCTCCCAGCAGCTCGCGGTGCTGCGCCGGTCCGGCATCGTCACCGCCACCCGGGAGGGCAGCACCGTGGTGTACGCACTGGCCGGCGGCGACGTGGCCGACCTGCTGCGAGCGGCCCGGCGGATCCTCACCGGGCTGCTCGCGGACCAGAACCTGCTGCTCGCCGAACTGCGGGCCGGCGCCGACCGGGCCGACGGGCCGGGCACCGAGCAGGGTGCCGACCGGGAAGCCCAGTTGGGTGCCGGGCAGGCCGCCGGGTAGGAGGCCGGACGGCGGCGCGGGCCCGACGGGGCCCGGCCCGCCCGGCCCGCCCCGCCCGCTCAGCCCTTCAGCAGCCCGGCCAGCCCCTCGGCCAGCCGCTCGTACTCCCCCGGCCGGTTGTACAGCTGTGCACTGACCCGCAGCACCCCGCCGCCGGCCCACGGGCGCACCGCGATCCGGGTGGCCAGCCGCCGCCACACCTCGGCCATCAGCGCCTTCGCCTCCTGCTCCGTCTCGCAGCGGCCGGCCGGCAGCCGGACGGCCCGCATCCACACCCCGGGCGTGCCGGGCAGCGGCGGCAGGCCGGCCCGCTCGGCGAGCACCCGCTGGCCGTACGCGGCGAGCGCGGTGTTGTGCGCGGCCACCGCGGCGGCGTCGAGCGAGCGCAGCAGGTCGAAGCCGGCCGGGGCGGCCAGCCACGGTGTGTAGTCGCAGGTGCCGCGCCATTCGACGTTGCCGGGGAAGCCCTTGTCGTGCTCCCAGGACAGGGCGAGCGGGCGCACCCGCTCCGTCCAGTCCGGCGCCACGGCGAGCACCCCGGTGGCGCGCGGGGCGAAGGCCCACTTGTGCAGGTTGCCGAACCAGAAGTCGGCGTGCGGGTCGGCCGGGGCGGGCAGCATGCCGGGCGCGTGGGCGCCGTCCACGACGGTGGTGACACCGCGCGCGCGCAGCTCGGCGAGCAGGGCCGGACCGGCCACCAGCCGGGCGGTCGGCGAGGTGAGCTGGTCGAGCACGGCGACGGTGACCCGCTCGTCGACGGCGGCGAGCACGGCCTCCCGCACGGCCCGCTCGTCCGGGGCGTCCAGCGGCACCTCGGCCACGACCAGTTCGGCGCCGGTCTCGGCGGCCCGGCGGGCCGCCGCCCCGGTCACCGCGCCGTAGCCGTGGTCGGTGACCAGGATCCGGTCGCCGGGCCGGAGCGCGACGGTGTCCAGGGCGATCGCGACCGCCTCGGTGACGTTGGAGACCAGGGCGAGCCGGTCCGGGTCGGCCGCCAGGTCGGCGGCGATCCGGATCCGGGCCGCCGCGATCCGGGCCGGCAGGTCGGCGAAGAAGCCGTCCGGGTCGAGCTCGTGCTCAGTGCGCAGCTCCTCCTGCACCCGCTGCACCGGGACGGGCACCGCACCGAACGAGCCGTGGTTCAGGTGCGCCGCGCCCGCCGAGACGCTGAACAGCCCGTCGGCCGCGGGCAGCGGGGCCGGGGGTTCGGCGGCCCACAGGTCCTCGATCACGGCATCCTCCCAGGTCGTGATGTGTGACATTTCACATGACAGAGTACTGGTCCGGCCCCGGGCACCGCGACCACCATCGGGCCGTGACCATCACCGATCCTTTCCTGTCCCGCAGCGCCCGAACCGGCCGGTTCACCTTCGGTGCCCCGCGCGCGTTCACCCTCGCCGAGGACGGCACCCGGCTGCTGCTGCTCCGCTCCACCGGCCCCGAGGACCCGGTCGACCGCCTCCACCTGCTCGACACCGCCACCGGCACGGAACGGCTGGTCGCCGACCCCGCCGCGCTCGCCCCCGGGCGCACCGGCCACCGCGACGACCTGCCCGCCGTCGAACGCAGGCTGCGCGAGCGCACCCGGCTGGTCGCCGCCGGCATCGGCGGGTACGCGGCCACCGCCGACCTCGCGACCGCCGTGTTCGTCCTCGACGGCCGGCTGTTCCGCACCGACACCGCCACCGGCACCAGCACCGAACTCCCCGTCGCCGGGCCCGCGTTCGACCCCCGGCCGGACGCCACCGGCGAGCGCGTCGCCTACGTCGCCGAGGACGCCCTGTACGTCACCCCGGACCCCGTGCCGCTCTCCCCCTCCGACGGTGCCCGCTGGGGCGTCGCGGAGTTCGCCGCCGCCGAGGAGCTCGGCCGCTCCCGCGGCCACTGGTGGCGCCCGGACGGCGGCGCCCTGCTGGCCGCCCGGGTCGACGAATCCGCCCTCCCCCGGCGGTACTTCGCCGATCCGTCCCGGCCCGGCGAGCCCGCCGAGGACTTCGCCTACCCGCTGGCCGGCGGCCCCAACGCCGACGTCCAGCTCTGGGTCCTCGGCCTCGACCGCGGCAAGGTCCGGCTGCAGTGGGACGCCGCGGCGTACCCGTACCTCTGCGCCGCCGAGTGGGCCTCGGACGACGAGGTCCTGCTCACCGTCGCCGACCGGCTGCAGCAGAACGTCCTGCTGCTGACCGCCGACCCGACCACCGGCGCGGTCCGCGAACTCTCCCGCACCACCGACGCGTTCTGGGTCGACGACCTGCCCGGCACGCCCGCCCGGCTGGCCGACGGCCGGCTGCTCACCGTCCACGACACCCCGCAGGCCCGCGGACTCGCCGTGGACGGCAAGCCGCTGGACACCACCGGCCTGCAGGTCCGCCGGGTGGTCGGCCGGCTGCGCGGCCGGCTGCTCTGCGAGACCGGCCACGGCGATCCGGCCGACCAGCACGTCCACCTGGTCGACCCGGACGGCGGCGCGCCCGAGGCCGTCAGCACCGGCGGCGGCGTGCACTCGGCGCTGGCCGCGGCCGACACCCTGCTGCTCACCTCGGCCGACGCGGACGGCGTCCGCCGCCGGCTGCTGCGGGGCTTCGGCACGCAGGGGGACGGCGCCGAGCTGCCGCTCACCGACCTCGCCGCCGCACTGCCGTTCCGGGTCCGGCCGAGCCTCGCACGGGTCACCGAACTCGCCCTGCCCACCGCCGTGGTGTACCCGCGCGGGCACGTCCCCGGCCGCCGGCTGCCGGTCCTGCTGGACGTGTACGGCGGCCCCGGCTTCCAGGCCGTGGCCAACGAGCCGCGCCGCTGGCAGCTCCGCCAGTGGTGGGCCGACCAGGGCTTCGCCGTGGTCACCACCGACAACCGCGGCACCCCGTTCGTCTCGCCGGAGTTCACCCGGGCGATCTTCCGCCGCTTCTCCCGGGTGGCCCTGGACGACCAGGTGAACGCCCTGCACGCGCTCGCCGAGCGGCATCCCGACCTGGACCTCGACCGGGTCGGCGTCCGCGGCTGGTCCTACGGCGGCTACTTCGCGGCGCTCGCCGTGCTGCGCCGCCCGGACGTGTTCCACGCGGCCTGCGCGGGCGCCCCGCCCACCGACTTCCGGCACTACGACACCGCCTACACCGAGCGCTACCTGGCGCTGCCCCGGGACAACCCGGAGGGCTACGCGGACGACTGCCTGGTCACCGACGCCCCGGGGCTGACCCGGCCGCTGCTGCTGATCCACGGGCTGGCGGACGACAACGTCCACCCCTCGCACACCCTGCTGCTGTCGGAGGCCCTCACCAGGGCGGGCCGCCCGCACGCCGTGCTGCCGCTGCCGGGCGTCACCCACATGACTCCGGGCGGGGTGAACGAACAGGTCGCGCTGGCCGAACTGGCCTTCCTGCGCTCCTCCCTGGGCTGAATCCGCCCTCCCGCGCCGCCCCCCGGGCCGAACCGTTGAGCTCCCCGGGCCGAACCGTTGAGCTCCCCGGGCCGAACCGTTGAGTTCGCCGGGCCGGGCTGCGACACTCCGCGTGGTCGCCGCCCGGCCCGGGCGGCGCGACGACGACGGGGAGAGCGGACGGATGAGGATCGAAAGACCCGGACCGATCGGCCGACGGCAGTGGACGCCGCTGACCGTGGTCAACGGCGGGCTCGCGTTCGGACTGGAGCTCGCGATGCTGGCGGCGCTCTGCTACTGGGGGTTCAGGACCGGCTCCACGCTCGCCGTCCGGCTGCTGCTGGGCATCGGCGCGCCCGCCCTCGCGGCCGGGCTGTGGGGCCTGTTCCTGGCCGCGGGCGGCCCGCGGTTCCCGCAGCCGCTCGCCGTGGAGATCGTGCTCAAGCTGGCCGTGCTCGGCTCGGCCGCGCTGGCGCTCCACGGCGCCGGGCGCAACACCCTCGCGGTGGTGTACGGGGTGCTCGTGGTGGTGAGCGTGACGGTGGAGTACACCACCCGCTGACGCGCCGACAGGAGGGGCGTCGCACCGCGGTGCGGCGCCCCTCCGCTTGCGCCGACCCTCTTCCACGTGACCCGTGACATGTGAAATATTACCTGCGCTTCGCCGAAGCACGATCCCCCATCCCCCGGAAAGGACCGGTCAGTTGCGCAGACTGTCCGCGGCACTCGCGGCCGCGCTCACCACGAGCGCGATAGCGGCCACCCTCTTGGGCACCCCCGCCCAGGCCGCACCCCCCGCACCCGCCACCATCGCCGCCGCCGAGCAGGGCGCCGGGGCCGGCGGCGCCGAAGCCCCGCCCGCACCGCTCGTCCCCCAGGAGCGCGAACGCCAGGCCCTCCGCAGCAAGGCCCTGGAGCAGCTCAACAAGGGCACCGTCGCCAAGACCGCCGACAAGCGGGCCCCCGCCAAGGTGAAGGTCGGCAACGACTACGTCGAGCTCGCCCACCAGCGCACCGACAAGGTCTTCGTGATCCTCGCCCAGTTCGGCGACCAGGTCGACAACACCACCGAGTACAACGGCCAGCCCCGCTACGGCGGCACCCCGGGCCCGCGGCACAACCAGATCCCCGAGCCGGGCCGGGACGACAACCACACCCTGTGGTCCGCCGACTTCGACCGGGACCATTACCAGAAGATGTTCTTCGACGACACGCCGGGCGCCGTGTCGATGCGCAACTACTACCGCACCCAGTCCTCCGGCCGGTACGACGTCCAGGGCACCGTCAGCGACTGGGTCACCGTGCCGTACAACGAGGCCCGCTACGGCAGCAACAAGGGCCCGCAGGGCTCCGGCGCCTGGACCCAGGCCCAGGAGTTCGTCCGGGACGCCGTCAAGGCCTGGTACGACGGTGAGATCGCCAAGGGCCGCAGCGCGGCCGACATCAGGGCCCAGCTCGCCCAGTACGACGTGCACGACCGCTACGACCACGACAAGGACGGCGACTTCGACCGCCCCGACGGCTACCTCGACAACGTCATCGTGGTGCACGCGGGCGTCGACGAGACCTGGGGCGGCGGCGCCCAGGGCGCCGACGCCCTGTGGGCGCACCGCAGCTGGGCGTTCCCGGACGCCACCGGCCAGACCGGGCCGGAGGGCGACAAGATCGGCGGCGCGCCGGTCGGCGACACCGGTCTCTACGTCTACGACTACGTCCAGGCCGGCGAGAACAGCGGTGTCGGCCTGTTCGCCCACGAGTACGGCCACAACCTCGGCCTGCCGGACCTGTACAGCACCACCGGCGGCGACAACAGCGTCAACTTCTGGTCGCTGATGTCCTCCGGCTCGTACCTCGGCAAGGGGCCGAACACCACCGGCGGCTACCCGGGCGACCTCGACGCCTGGAGCAAGCTCCAGTTCGGCTGGCTCAACTACGACGAGGCGCAGGCCGCCACCCGGTCCAGCCACGCCCTCGGGGTGAGCAGCTACAACACCGACCAGGCCCAGGCCGTCCTGGTCCACCTGCCGGACGGCACCACCAGCACCGATCTCGCCGACCCGTACGAGGGCGGCAAGCAGTGGTGGAGCGACACCGGCGACAACCTCGACAACTCCCTCACCCGGGACGTCGACCTGCGCACCGCCGCCGGACCGGCCGCCCTGGACGCGGCGGTCTGGTACGACACCGAACAGGACTACGACTTCCTCACCGTCGAGGCCACCACCGACCAGGGCAAGCACTGGACGGCACTGGGCGGCACCGTGGACGGCTCGCCGATCGGCAACACCACCGCCAACACCCCCGGCCTCAGCGGCAGTTCGGGCGGCTACCGGAAGCTGCACATCCCGCTGGACGGCTACCTCGGCCAGCAGGTCCGGCTGCGCGTCCACGCCACCTCGGACGGCAACACCCACGGCCGCGGCGTGCTGGTCGACGCCGTGCAGCTGACCGCCGGCGGCACCGTGCTGTTCGCCGACGGCGCCGAGAACGGCACCGGCGGCTGGACCGCCACCGGCTTCACCGTCATCACCGGCCGCACCGCCGTCAAGCAGCACCCGCGCGCGTACATCGCCGAGAACCGCCGCTACACCGGATACGGCGCGTTCCTGAAGACCGGCCCGTACAACTTCGGGTACACCGGCGTCACCGGCAAGGCCAACGTCGTCGACACCTACCCGTACCAGGAGGGCGTCCTGCTCTGGCTGTGGGACACCTCCTACGGCGACAACAACACCAAGGACCACCCCGGCGGCGGGCTGATCCTGCCGATCGACGCCCACCCGGCGCCGATCCGCTTCGCCGACGGCACCCTGGTCAACGGGCGGGCGCAGACCTACGACGCGACGTTCTCGCTCAAGCCGACCACGCCGTTCACCCTGCACAAGGGCGGCGTCGCGGTGCGGATCCCGTCCGAGCCGGCCGTCCCGGTGTTCAACGACCACACCGGCGTGTACGCCGACCCGGCCACCCCGCAGCTCTCGGTGAAGGTGCCGGACACCAACACCCGGATCGAGGTCGTCCGGGAGTCCCAGGGCGGGCGGATCACCACCGTGCGGGTGGGGCCGGCCTCCTGAGGCACGACCGGACCACGACCGGACCACGGTCGGACACCGCC
This sequence comes from Kitasatospora sp. NPDC051702, assembly GCF_040681575.1. Taxonomy (NCBI): domain Bacteria; kingdom Bacillati; phylum Actinomycetota; class Actinomycetes; order Kitasatosporales; family Streptomycetaceae; genus Kitasatospora; species Kitasatospora sp. NPDC051702. Next base: position 51,818 of record NZ_JBFAZB010000015.1, on the reverse strand, counting down.
GAGCACAACTGATCCACGACCGTCCGGGTGCGGCCCGCCGGATCGCACCCGGACGGCGAAGGCCCCGGTTCCCTTCCGACGAAGGGGACCGGGGCCGTTCCGTGCCCCGCCCACCGCACCGGGCGGGCGCACGTCCCGCCCGGGCGAGGGCCGTTCGGCCGACGGCGACCCGGGCGAGGGCCGAGTTCGGCCGTCGGCGACCGGGGAGAGGGCCGTTCGGCCACCGGCGACCTGGGCAAGGGCCGTTCGGCCGACGCGACCCGGCCGCAGACCGAAGCCCGGCGGGGCGCCCCGCCGGGGCCCCGCCGGGGCCCCGCCGGGGCCCCGCCGGGCAGCGCGAGAACCCGGTCGGACGCGGCCCTCGTGAGGTTCCCCGCCGCGTCCGACCGGGCGCGTGACGGCGAGGGGGTGCCCCTCGCCCGTTGGATGCCGCACCGCCCCGCGTGGGAACAGCGGGACGGTACGGCGGTCTGTGCCGGCCGGCCGCGGGGTGCGCCCCCGCGGCCGGCCCGTACCCGGAGTCAGGCCTCCGGGAAGTGGCAGGCCGCCTGCCGGCCGCCCGCACCGGCGATCTGCAGCAGCGGACGCTCCGTCCGGCAGACCTCCTGCGCCTTCGGGCAGCGCGGGTGGAAGGTGCACCCGGACGGCGGGTTGGCCGGGCTCGGCGGGTCGCCGAGCAGCACGATCCGTTCCCGGGCCCGCTCCGCCGCAGGGTCCGGCAGCGGCACCGCGGACAGCAGCGCCCTGGTGTACGGGTGCGCGGGGTTGCCGTAGACCTCGGCCTTGTCGCCGATCTCGACGATCCGCCCGAGGTACATCACCGCCACCCGGTCGCAGACCCGCTTGACCACCGAGAGGTCGTGCGCGATGAACACGTACGCCAGGCCGAGCTCCCGCTGGAGCCGTTCCATCAGGTTGACCACCTGGGCCTGGATGGACACGTCGAGCGCGGAGACCGGCTCGTCGGCGATGACCAGCCTGGGTGAGGTGGCGAGCGAGCGGGCGATGCCGATGCGCTGCGCCTGGCCGCCGGAGAACTCGTGCGGGTAGCGGTCGATGTGCTCGGGGATCAGCCCGACCAGGTCCATCAGCTCGCCGGCCCGCCGGCGCGCGTCCGCCGCGCTCGAACCCTGGATCAGCATCGGCTCGGAGATGATCCGGGCCACCGTCTGCCGGGGGTTGAGCGAGGAGTACGGGTCCTGGAAGACCATCTGCAGGTGCCTGCGGTACGGCCTCAGCCGGGCCTGCGGGAGCCCGCCGATCTCGGTGCCGTCGAAGGTGACGGTGCCCGAGGTCGGGTCGAGCAGCCGGACGATCATCCGCCCGGTGGTCGACTTGCCGCAGCCGGACTCGCCGACCAGGCCGAGTGTCTCGCCGCGTCCGACGTCGAAGCTGACGCCGTCCACGGCCCGGACCGGGGGGCCGGGCCGGCCGGTGCGCCCGCGCCGACCGGGGAAGGTCTTCACCAGGTCCCGTACGGACAGCAGGGTGTCGGTCATGGCCGTGCTCCTTCCGGCACCAGGGGCAGGTGGCAGGCGGCCTGGTGGCCGGGGGCGAGCGGGCCGAGCAGCGGGCGCTCGGCCCGGCAGCGGGCGTGTTCCTCGGCGGACGCGGCGGTGGTGCGGGCGCAGCGCGGGGCGAAGGAGCAGCCGGGGGCGGGGGCGATCAGTGACGGCGGACTGCCGGGGATGGCCCGCAGCGGGGCGTCGTCGGTGTCGTCCAGCCGGGGCAGCGAGTCCAGCAGGCCTCGGGTGTAGGGGTGCGCGGGGGTGGCGAACAGCCGGTCCACCGGCGCTTGTTCGGCGGCCCGGCCGCCGTACATCACCAGCACCTCGTGGGCGACCCGGGCGACCACGCCGAGGTCGTGGGTGATCATGACGACGCCGAGGCCGCGCTCCTGCTGGATGCGGGCGATCAGGTCGAGGATCTGCGCCTGCACGGTGACGTCGAGGGCCGTGGTGGGCTCGTCGGCGATCAGCAGCTCGGGCTCGCAGGCGAGCGCCATGGCGATCATGACGCGCTGGCGCATGCCACCGGAGAACTGGTGCGGGTACTCGTCGACCCGGCGGGCCGGCTCCGGGATGCCGACCTCCGCCAGCATCTCGACCGCGCGTTCGCGGCCGGCCTTGCGGGAGGCCCTGAAGTGCACCCGGTAGTGCTCGGCGATCTGCTCCCCGACGGTGTAGAAGGGGTGCAGGCTGGACAGCGGGTCCTGGAAGATCATCGCGATCCGGCGGCCCCGGACGGCGCCGAGTTCGCGCTCGCCCAGCCCGTTCAGCTCCTGCCCGTTCAGCCGGATCGAGCCGGTGACGGCGGCGCCGCGGTGCAGTCCCATGACGGCCAGCGAGGTGACCGACTTGCCGCTGCCGGACTCGCCGACCAGGCCGAGCGTGCGCCCGGCCCCGACGGTGAAGGAGATGCCGTCCACCGCCCGGACGACGCCGCGGGGCGTGTCGAAGGAGACCCCGAGGTCCTCGACCTCCAACAGTGCGGTCATCAGTACCTCACTCTCGGGTCGACGAACGCGTAGAGCAGGTCGACCAGCAGGTTCGCCGCGACGATGAAGAAGGCCGCGAGCAGGGTGACGCCGAGGATGACGGGCTGGTCGGAGCGGCCCAGGCCGTCGTAGAACAGCCGGCCGACGCCCGGCAGGCCGAAGATGGACTCGGTGATGACGGCACCGGCCAGCAGCCCGCCGAGGTCCATGCCGAAGATGGTGAGGATCGGCGTCATCCCGGCGCGCAGTCCGTGCTTGACGGTGACGGTCCGCGCCGGCAGGCCCTTGGCCCGGGCGGTGCGGATGTACGGTTCGGCCATCGTCTCGATCATCGAGTTGCGGCTCTGCCGGGCGTACATGGCCGCGTACAGCAGGGCCAGCGCGATCCACGGCAGCAGCAGGTTGGAGGCCCACGCGAAGGGGTTCTCGCCGAACGCGTGGTACGCCGGGTAGGGCAGCAGCCCGGCCGTGCGCACGACGCCCCAGATCAGCATGATCGAGGTGAAGTAGACCGGCAGCGAGGCGGTGCCGACGGAGAGCACCATCAGGGTCCGGTCGGTGACCCCGCCCTTGCGCAGCGCCGAGGTGACGCCGGCGCCCAGTCCGAGGAGCAGCCAGAGCACGGCCGCGCCGAGGGCCAGCGAGATCGAGACCGGCAGGCGGTCGGTGAGCAGGTCCCAGACCGGCAGCCCGTACTCGTAGGAGTAGCCGAGGCACGGGAAGCCGCAGTGCACGGCGCTGGGGCCGCTGCCGTAGTCGCGGCCGGCGAAGATGCCGCCCAGGTAGGCGAGGAACTGCTCCCAGACCGGCTTGTCCAGGCCCATCGCGGCCTTGACGTCGGCGAGCCGCTCGGGGCTGCAGGTCTTCCCGCAGGCCGCCGCGGCCGGATCGTTCGGCAGCAGGTAGAAGATGGTGAAGGTGATGGCGCAGATGGCGAGCAGGATGCCCGCCACGCCGAGCAGGCGGCGCCCGAGGTAGAGGATCACGACCGGCCTCCCCGGGGGTCGAGGATGTCGCGCAGCGCGTCCCCGAGCAGGGTGAAGGCGAGCACGGCGAGGAACAGGAAGACCGTCGGGATCAGGAAGTACGTCGGGTCGGTCTCGTAGTGGACGATGCTCTCGGCGATCATCTGGCCCCAGGAGGGCGTCGGCGGGCGGACGCCCACGCCGAGGTAGCTGAGCGCGGCCTCGGTGGCGATCATGCCGGGGATGAGCAGCGTGGTGTAGGCGATGATCGGACCGGAGACGTTCGGCAGGATCTCCCGGGTGAGGATCCGCCAGGAGCGGGCCCCGCCGACCTTGGCGGCCTCGACGTACTCCCGGTGCTTGAGCGACAGGGTCTGTCCGCGCACCACGCGGGCGATGCCGGGCCAGGTGAACAGGCCGATGACCAGGGTGATCAGCAGGATCCGGTTGACGTCCCTGGCCACCGACATCATCGCGATCATGAAGATCAGCGAGGGGAAGGACATCGTGAGGTCCATCAGCCGGGACAACAGGGTGTCGGTCCGACCGCCGAAGTAGCCGGCGGCGATGCCGGCCAGCGTGCCGGTGGCCACGACCACGGCGGTGGCCGTGAAGGCGATCAGCAGCGAGACCTGGCCACCGTGCAGCACCCGGGCGAACAGGTCGCGCCCGGTGATCGGCTCGACGCCCAGCCAGTGCCGGGCCCCGATGCCGCCGAAGTCGCCCCGGGGCATGCCGCCCAGGTACGGGTCGACGGCGCGCTTGTCGAACTCCTCGGGGGACCAGCCGCCGAGCGAGCTCAGCGGTCCGGCCAGGGCGGCGGCGAGCAGCAGCACGCCGACCGTGATCAGGCCGAAGCGGGCCGACCCCTTCGCCCACAGCTGGTCCCAGACCAGCCGCCACGGGCCGCGTCCGGCGGCCTTCGCGGGGCCCGCCGCCGTGCTGTCCACGGCGGCGGGCTCAGTGGTGGTACTCATCGGTGCGGCCCCTCAGCCCTTGCCCTTGGCGGGGTCCTTGAGGCCGACCACGGCGAGGTCGATCATGCCGGCGTAGCCGGAGTTGCCGAACGCGCCGGCCACGTTGGTGCCGACCAGCAGCGGGCGGCGCTGCCACATCAGCGGGACGGCCGGGGCCTTCTTCATCAGGTCCTCGTCCAGCTGCTGCCAGGCCTTGTTGGCCTCGTTGACGTCCGTCATGGCCGCGATCTGGTCCATCCGGTCCATCGTGGCCTGGTCCTTGAACTGGCTGTAGTTGCCCTGGTTGCCCTTCTCCTTGATGGTGCGGCCGTCGAAGAGGAACGGCAGGAAGGTCGCACCGGACGGGTAGTCGGGGCACCAGCCGTTGATGGTCAGCTCGGGAGCGTTCTTGATGTCGCCGATGGTGTCGGCGAAGGCGGACGGGTCCACGGTGTTGACGGTGACCTGGACGCCGACCTTGGCCAGCGACTGCTGGATCGCCTCGGCGCGGGTCTTGTCGCCGAGCGAGACGGTGAGCCCGACCTTGAGGTCGGTCTTGCCCGCCGCCTTCAGCAGGTCCTTGGCCTTCTGCGGGTCACCGGCCGCCGGGATCTTCAGCGGGTCGGCCTTGACCCCGCCGGTCAGCGAGGGCGGCAGGAAGGAGGTCGCCACGTCGGTCACCGCCGGGCCGCCGAAGGCCGTCACCTGGGCCTCGCGGTCGACCGCCCACATCATCGCCTCGCGCACCTTGGGGTCGTCGAAGGGCGCCTTGGCGGTGTTCATGTAGAGCATGTCGGTGCAGCCGGTCTGCTCCGCCGCCATGCGGGACTTGACGTCCGCCTTGGGCAGCACCTTGGCGACCGACTCGTGCTGCATCCAGGGCATGTTGATGGCGTTGGCGTCGGCGCCGTCGCTGGCGATGATCCGGTCGTCCGCCTGGCCGCCCTTGATGCCCTGGGTGACCACGATCCGGTCCGGGTACGCCTTGCGGACGGTGTCGGTGGACTGGTCCCAGTTGGTGTTGCGGACCAGCACCAGCTGCTTGCCGCGGTCGTAGGTCTCGATCTTGTACGGCCCGGAGGAGAACACGTGCGAGTCGTACTGGGTGCCCTTCTCCTGGGACTGCGGCACCGGGGAGAAGGTCGGCAGGGTGACGGTGTCCGAGAACTCGGCGACCGGGCGCTTGAGGTGGAAGACGATGGTCCGGTCGTCCGGCGTCTCGATGCTCGCCAGGTGCTCGCCGCTCAGCGGGCCCTTGTAGTTCTCGCCGCCGGCCAGGTACTGGGCCGCGTAGTCGGGGCCGCCGGTGAGGTCCGGGGAGAAGGACCGCTCGACGTTGTACTTGATGTCGGCGGACTTGATCGGGCTGCCGTCCTCGTACTTGAGGCCGTCCTTCAGGGTGAACGTCCACACCTTGCCGCCCTCGGAGGACTTGCCCAGGTCGGTGGCGAGGTCCGGGACGATCTCGCTGCCGGCCGCGCCCGGCTCGGACTTGAAGGTGGTCAGCGTGCGGTAGAGCAGCCGGGTGCCGAAGTCCATGTGCGGCACCACCCAGTTGCGGGCCGGGTCGAGGTGGGCGAAGTCCTGGTTGGTGAGGACGGTGAGGGTGCCGCCCTTGACCGGCGTGCCGCCGATGACCGAGCCGGACTCCGCGCCCGGGCCCTTGCTGCTGGAGGGCGCGGCGTCGCCGCCGGTGTCGCTCTTGTCGTTCTTGCAGGCCCCGAGGCCGAGGGTGAGGGTGGCCGCGAGTGCCGCCGCGAGGGCGGCGTGGGTGCGCCTGGTCATGTGCAACTCCGCTGTGGGGGGCCTGCCGTGAAGCCCGTGGTCCACCCCGGCAGTGGTCCGGGGCCCGACCGGGAGGGCGGCCGTCAAGGCCTGGCCGCTCCGCGGTGTGACCCGTAACATAGTAATGTGAAATTGCACTGCACAAGAGGTGACGCCGCTCGTTACCGAGCTGTGTCCGTGCCGCACCTCCCCAGCCCCGCATAGGAGTTCACCGGTGACCACGCCCCAGACCGGCCTCCACACCGGAAGCCACGACCTCCCCGTCTCCCCCGCCCTCGACGCCTTCATGGCCACCCGGTGGGCCCCCACCCCCCTCCCCGCCGACCGGCGCGCCCCCGGCCACGACCGCCTGCCGGGCCGTCACGCCCGGCTCTCCGCCGCCTTCCCCGGCGAACGCCTGGTCGTCCCCGCCGGCCGCCTCAAGGTCCGCTGCAACGACCTCGACCACCGCTTCCGGCCGCACAGCGCCTACGCCTGGCTCACCTGCCTCACCGGCGAGGACCAGGCCGACCACGTGCTCGTCCTCGAACCGGCCGGCCCCGCGGGCCACGAACCCGTCCTCTACCTGCGCCCCCGCTCCCCCCGCAGCGGCGGCCACGCCGCCGGCTCCGAGTTCTACCGCGACCGCCGCTACGGCGAGTTCTGGGTCGGCCGCCGCCCCGACCTCGCCGAGGCCGCCGCCCTCACCGGGCTGCGCACCGAACACCTCGACGACCTCGGCAAACTCCTCACCGGCCCCCAGCCGCCCACCCGCGTCCTGGCCGGCACCGACCCGCTCGTCGACGAGGCCACCGGACGGCCCGGCCCGCACGCCCGCGCCGACGGCGAACTCGCCGCCGTCCTCTCCGAACTGCGCCTGGTCAAGGACACCTGGGAGGTCGACCAGCTGCAACTCGCCGTCGACCACACCGTCACCGGCTTCCAGGACGTCGTCCGCGCCCTGCCCACCGCCCTGCACCACCCCCGCGGCGAACGCTGGATCGAAGGCGTCTTCGACCTGCGCGCCCGCGCCGAGGGCAACGGCACCAGCTACACCACCATCGCCGCCTCCGGCGCCCACGCCTGCGTCCTGCACTGGATCCGCAACGACGGCGCCCTCGACCCGGACTCCCTGCTCCTGCTCGACGCCGGCGTCGAGACCGACACCCTCTACGCCGCCGACATCACCCGCACCCTCCCGCTCAGCGGCACCTTCAACCCCGTCCAGCGCCAGGCCTACGACCTCGTCCTCGCCGCCCAGAGCGCCGGCATCGCCGCACTGCGCCCCGGCGCCCGCTTCCGCGACTTCCACCGCGCCGCCATGCGCGTCATCGCCGAAGGCCTCGCCGACTGGGGCGTCCTGCGCATCCCCGCCGAACAGGCCCTCGAGGACGACAACGGCCTCCACCGCCGCTACACCCTCTGCGGCAGCGGCCACATGCTCGGCCTCGACTACCACGACTGCGCCAGGGCCCGCGCCGACCGCTACCTCGACGGCGTCCTCGAACCCGGCATGGTCCTCACCGTCGAACCCGGCCTCTACCTCCAGCCCGACGACGAGACCCTCCCCGTCGAGCTCCGCGGCCTCGGCATCCGCATCGAGGACGACCTCGTCATCACCCCGGACGGCGCCCGCCTGATGTCCCACGCCCTCCCCAGGACCGCCCCGGCCATCGAGTCCTGGATGTCCGACCTCCTGCGCTGACCACCCCGGCGGGGGAGCGACGCTCAGGCCACCTTGACCGTCCGCTCCCCCTGCCGGACGGTGACCTCCACCTCGCCGCCGATCGCGGCGGCGTAGGCCCGCAGGTTGTCCAGGCTGTCCACCTGCCCGTGCTCGATCTGCGAGACGCGCGCCTGGCTCACGCCCATCAGCCCGGCCACCTCCTTCTGCGTCAGGCCGTTACCCCGCCGCAGCTCAGCCAGCTCGTACCCACGGATCTGGGCCAGCGTCTCCTGTCGGACCCGCGCCCGATCCGCCTCCGCCTCCGGCGTCGCCAGTTCGGGGAACCGTTCCAGAACCTCGGCCCGTACCTCGGTCCAACTGCGCCCCTTCATGCACGCACTCCCTTCCGTTGCTCCTCGACGTAGTCCGCGTACCGCTTCTCCGCCAGAGGAATCGACTCGTCGTACCACTCCGACCAACGACCCGACTTGTCGCCCGCCACCAGGATGATGGCCTCCCGCTCCTGGTCGAACACGAAGAGCATGCGCACCTCGCTCCCGCCCGAGGACCCGGGCCGTAGCTCTTTCAGGTTGTGCAGCCGGCTGCGGTGGATCCGGTCCACCGCGGGCCGGCCCAAGGTCGGGCCCTCGTCAGCCAGCAGGTCCAACGCCTCAAGGATGTTGCCCGCGGTCTTCGGATCGTCCTCGCAGATCTGCAAGTACCACTCCTCAACCGGCGCCAGAAGTGTGATCTCCCACATGGCCACCAACTTAAGTGGTCTCTTATACGCTACAGCGCGCTTTCCCGCCCGATCCACCCCCGCGGGGGACGACACGCCCGGGCCTCGCACGCGCCGGGCGCACTACCCCCGCGCGGAGTGCCAGAGGCGGGCGACGATGTCCGCCGCCGGGCCCGGGCGGGTGAGGCGGTGGGCGGTGCCGGCCCAGAGGTGCATGGCGGTGGTGTCGGCGTCGCTGGTGGCGGCCGCGCGCAGCGGGCGGGTGAGGTGGTGCACCTCGGGGTAGGCGGGCGGGGCGTACCGGCCGTAGCGGTCGATGAAGTCGTTGCGCAGGCCACGGGCCGGCCGGCCGGTGAAGGCGCGGGTGACGACCGTCTCCGGCATCGCGGTGAGCGCCGACCGGTGCGCGGCCGGGGCACCGGACTCGTCGGCGCGGAGCAGGGCCGTCCCCAGCTGCACCGCGACCGCGCCGGCCCGCAGCGCCGCCGCCACCGCCGGGCCGTCGCCGAGCCCGCCGGCCGCGATCAGCGGCAGCGCCGTCACCGCCCGCACCGCGGGCAGCAGGTCGAGCAGCGGCGCCCCGTCCGGTTCGTCCGCCACCCGGTGGGTGCCGCGGTGCCCGCCGGCCTCCGGGCCCTGCACGCACAGCGCGTCCATCCCGACCGCCTCGGCCGCCCGCGCCTCCGCGGGCGTGGTGACGGTGCCGACCTGGAGCGACCCGGCCGCGCGGACCGCCGCCGCCTCGGCCGCCGTCGGCAGCCCGAACGTGTACGAGACGACCGGCACCGGATCGGCCAGCAGCACGGACAGTTTGGCGTCCCAGTCGTCCCGGTCGGGCCCGATCTCCTCGGGGAGCGTCACGCCCCGGCGCCGGGCCTCGGGCCGCAGCCGCTCCCGGTAGGCGGCGACGGCGACCCGGTCCCCGGGGGCGGCCGGGACGAACAGGTTCATCCCGAACGGCCGCCCGCTCAACGCCCTCACCTGCGCGATCTGTTCGGCCATCCCGGCGGCGTCGCGGTACCCGGCGGCGAGGAAGCCGAGACCGCCGGCCCGGTTCACCGCGGCCACCAGCTGCGGCGTGGACGCCCCGCCCGCCATCGGCGCGCCGATCACCGGCACGGCGAGTTCGTCGAGACGCACGGTCGTCGGGGGTTCGGCCATCCGGGGCTCCTCCACACTCCTGCGGGTACGGACCGGCCCCAGCCTATGCCGCTCCCCCGGACCCGACGGACCCGACGGACCGCACGGACCCGACGGACCCGATCTAGCGGATCAGCCCGCGACCGCGCGCCTCCCGCACCGCCGCCGTCCGCGAGTCCACCCCCAACTTGGTGTAGATGTGCACCAGATGGGACTTCACGGTGGCCTGGCTCAGGTGCAGCCGCTGGCTGACCTGCTGGTTGGTCAGCCCGTCCGCGACCAGCCCCAGCACCTCGGTCTCCCGCGCGCTGAGCGCCGCCGCCGGCGTCCGCATCCGTTCGAGCAGCCGGTCGGCGACGCTGGGCGCCAGCGCCGAACGGCCGGCGGCGGCCGCCCGGACGGCCTGGGCGAGCTCCTCCGGCGGCGCGTCCTTGAGCAGGTAGCCGGTGGCGCCGGCCTCCAGCGCGGGCAGGGTGTCGGCGTCGCTGTCGTAGGTGGTGACGACGAGGACGCGGGGCGCACCCGCCCGGGCGGTGATCGCGGCGGTGGCCTGGGCGCCGTTCATGGCGGAGCCCGGCCCGAACTGGAGGTCCATCAGCACCACGTCGACCGTCCCCTGCGCCGCCAGTTCGACGGCCCGTTCGGCGGTCGCGGCCTCGGCGACGATCTCGAAGTCCGGTTCGCCCTCCAGCACGGCCCGCAGTCCGGCCCGCACCACCGGGTGGTCGTCCGCCAGCAGCAGTCTGATCGCGGCCCCGCTCATGCCCCGCCCTCCGTCACCGGCAGCTGGACGGCCAGGGCGGTGCCCTCGCCGGGTGCCGACTCCACCGTGAAGGTGCCGCCGAGGGCCCTGGCCCTCGCCCGCATCGACGGCAGGCCGAACCCGCCGTCGCCGCCTGTACGGCCGGCGACCGCCGCCGGGTCGAACCCGGCCCCGTCGTCGAACACGTCGAGCGCCACCTCGTCCTCCATGTAGCTGAGCGTCACCTCTGCGTGCGAGGCCCCGGCGTGCCGGACGGTGTTGCCGAGTGCGGACTGCGCGATCCGCAGCAGGGCGACCTCCTGGGGCACCGGCAGCCGGACCGGGTCGCCGGACACGTGCAGTTTCACCGGGAGGCCGCTGTGCGCCGCCGTCGTGGCGCACAGCCGTTCCAGGGCGACCGGCAACGGGTCGCCGTCGAGGGCGGGCGGGGTGAGCGCGCGAACGAAGCGCCGGGCCTCGTCGAGGTTGTCCTGGGCGGCCTGCCGGGCCTGTTCGACGTACCCGGCGGCCGCGTCGGTGCGGCCGGGCAGGGCGCGCTGGGCGGCCCGCAGCAGCAGCTGGATCGAGCTGAGGCTCTGGGCGAGGGTGTCGTGGATCTCCCGGGCGAGGCGCTCGCGTTCGGCGAGCACGCCGGCGGTGTGGTGGGCGGCGGCGAGGTCGGCCCGGGCGGCGGTGAGTTCGTCGATGAGCCGGCGGCGTTCCTCGCTCTCCCGGTACAGCGCCTGGTAGCCGAGCACGGTGGCGGTGGCGACGGCCGCACCGAGCGCGGGTCCGATGGCGGCGGCCACGTTGAAGGCGTGCTGGTGCCAGGACCACGCGGCGATGGCGGTGGCGGCGGTCAGACCGACGGCGGCGAGCCCGGCGCGGCGCCCGAGCAGGTGCAGTTCGAGGAAGTACAGCGGGAAGGCCAGCCAGACCCCGTCCTGGGTGGCGAGGAGCACGCCCGCCCAGGTGACGCCGAGCAGGGCGAGCCAGAGCGCGGCGGCCCGTCGGGAGCGGTGCACGGCCGCGGTCCTGGGGCCGACGGCGTAGACGGCGCCCATCGCGGCGGCGGAGGCGGCGACCGCCGCCGGGTCGCCGTCCCGGCCGGTCAGGGCGCGGGCGACGGCGAGGGCGAGCAGGCCCGCCACGAGCAGGTGCAGGCAGACCTGGAGGACGCGGGCGACGGGGGTGGTGCGGGAACGTTCGGTCGCCATCAGTCCAGCCTAGGTTCCGCGGCCGGGCCCGGCATCAATCAAAAGGTTGAACTCCGCTTCTGCCCTTCGATGCGGAGGATGCAATCCGGGGTGCGATGCCGGCGGCCGCCGTCCTCCGGGACGGTGGGAACGTCACAGAAGCAGCCGTGGACAGGAAGGACCGCCGTGTTCGTCGCCTGGAGGGATCTGGGGTTCGCCAAGGGGCGGTTCGCCCTGATGGGGACCGTCATCGTACTGATCACCGTGCTGGTCGGCCTGCTGTCCGGGCTGACGGCCGGGCTGGGCCGGCAGAACATCTCCGCGATCACCGGCCTGCCCGCGGACCACCTGGTCTTCTCCAGGCCCGCCGACGGGCAGCAGCTGTCCTTCACGGACTCCCAGGTGACACCCGAGCAGTGGCAGGCCTGGGCACGTGAGCCCGGGGTCACCTCCGCCCAGCCGCTGGGCATCACCACGACCAAGGCGGCCGCGGGCACCCGCACCGCCGCGCTGTCCGCCTTCGGCGTCCCGGACGGCTCCGGACTGGCCCCGCAGGGCGCCGCGGTGGCCCCCGGCCGGGCGGTGCTCTCCCGCGAGGCCGCCGAGGGCCTGGGCGGCCTCGCCCCGGGCGCCGACCTCACCGTGGCCGGCCACCACCTGCGGGTGGCGGCCGTGGACGGCGACGCCGCGTTCAGCCACACCCCGGTGATCTGGACCAGCCTCTCGGACTGGCAGCAGTTCGCCCCCGGCGGTGCCGGCCACGCCACGGTCGTCGCGCTCGGCACGGCGAAGGGGGCCGACCTCGGCGGCGCCGACGCCCGCCTCGGCACCGAGACCCGCAGCCGGGACGACGCCCTGGCCGCGATCGGCTCCTACACCTCCGAGAACGGCTCGCTGCAGCTGATGCGCGGCTTCCTGTTCGCCATCTCGGCGCTGGTGATCGGCGCGTTCTTCACCGTGTGGACGATCCAGCGCAGCGGCGACGTCGCGGTGCTGAAGGCGCTCGGCGCCTCGACCCGCTACCTGCTGCGGGACGCGCTCGGCCAGGCCGTCCTGCTGCTGGTGCTCGGCACCGCGGTCGGCACCGCCCTCGCGGCGGGCCTGGGCGCGGCAGTCGGCTCCGCGGTGCCCTTCGTCCTGGACGCCCCGACCGTCCTCGTCCCGGCCGTGGTCATGATCGCGCTCGGCGCGGTCGGCGCGGCCCTGTCCATCCGCCGGATCACCTCCGTCGACCCGCTGACCGCTCTGGGGAGCGCCCGATGAGTCTCCTGCTCGACCACGTCACCCTGACCTACCCGGACGGCGACGGCCGGCTCACCGCGCTGGACGACGTCTCGCTGACCGTCCCGAAGGGGTCGATCACGGCGGTGGTCGGACCGTCCGGCTCCGGCAAGTCCAGCCTGCTGGCGGTCGCCGCCACCCTGATCGCCCCGGACTCCGGCCGGGTGGTGGTGGACGGCACCGACACCGCCGGGCTCGGCCGGGCCGAACTGACGGCCCTGCGGCGCACCCGGATCGGCATCGTGTTCCAGCAGGCCAATCTGCTGCCCTCGCTCACCGCCGTCGAGCAGCTCCAGGTGATGGCCCACCTGGACGGCGGCTCCCCGCGCGCCGCGCTGCCGCGGGCGCTGGAGCTGCTGGCCGCCGTCGGCCTGCGCGACCAGGCCGCCCGCCGCCCGCACCAGTTGTCCGGCGGCCAGCGCCAGCGCGTCAACATCGCCCGGGCGCTGATGAACGACCCCACGGTGCTCCTGGTGGACGAGCCGACGAGCGCGCTCGACCACGAACGCGGCGCCGCCGTCCTGGACCTGATCACCGACCTGACCCACCGCCGCGCGACGGCCACCGTGCTGGTCACCCACGACCGCACCCACCTGACGGCCGTCGACCAGGTCGCCGAGGTCCACGACGGCCGTCTCACCGTCCCGGCCCCGGCCTGAGCTACGCCTTCGCCGCCAGCACCTCGTCCACCACCAGCGTCACCGACGCCCCGATCGACTCCGGCAGGGTGAACGACTGCCCCGGGTGGTGGACGGCGTGCAGCCGGTACTCACCGTCCTGCGGGTCGGTGAGCACCGTGACGCGCCGGTTCGTCCGGTCCACGATGACGTAGACGGGCACTCCCGCGGTGGCGTAGGCGAAGGGCTTCTTCGTGAGGTCGTCGCCGAAGTTCGAGGAAGCGACTTCGAGGACGAGACGGAAGACCGCCGGGTCGTAGCAGTCGTACTCGATCAGGTGGTCGTCGATGTCGGCGTCGACGACCGACAGATCGGGCACGGCGTAGTCCGACGGCCCCTCCGGCAGCCAGATGCCGACGTTCTGCAGGACGTCGACCTCCACACCGTCGAGACCGGCCCCGAACAGCGTCCGCATGAGCCGGCTCAGCGACTTTCCGTGTGCGGCGTTCGGCGGCGGCGTCACGGTGATCTCGCTCCCGATGATCTCGACCCGGTAGCCGACGAACTGGTCAGAGATCAGATCGGCGACCTCGAGCAGCGTCGGCTGCTCGACGGGTTCTTCCACTGCTGCGGCGGACATGGATTTCCTCCTGACTGCCGATGTCGGGAAACATCGTCGTAGAGCCGGAGCGCCGATCGCCGGCCGAGCCGACGCCTTCACCCGAACGGGTGGGTCTCCGCCCTAGCGGGCCCGCAGGCGCAGGGCCGGGCGCTCCTCCTCGGCCGGCTCGCCCTGCCCGGCCCAGAGGGAGCGGACGTGGCTGAGGTGGCGCGTCATGCAGGCCTCGGCGGCCTCGGCGTCGCCGGCGATCATCAGGTCCAGCAGCTCCAGGTGCTCCTCGGCCGAGGAGGTCAGCTCGCCGCGCTCGTCGAGCCGGTTGAGCCCGTAGAGCCGGGAGCGCTTGCGCAGGTCGCCGACCACGTCGACGAGGCGGGCGTTGCCGGCCAGCCCGAGCAGGTCCAGGTGGAACTGGCGGTCGGCCTCCAGGTAGCCGATCAGGTCGTGCTTGCGCGCCGCCGCGACGATCGCCTCGGCCTGCGGGCGCAGCCGCTCCAGCTGCTCCCTGGTGGCCGTGCGGGTGACCCGGCCGACGGTCGGGACCTCGATCAGGGCGCGGATCTCGGTGTAGTCGTCGAGGTCGCGCTCCGTGAGCTCGGTGACCCGGAAGCCCTTGTTGCGGACGGCCTCGACCAGGCCCTCGCGGGCGAGGTCCAGCATGGCCTCGCGGACGGGGGTGGCGGAGACGCCGAAGTCGGCGGCGAGGGCGGGCGCGGAGTAGACGACGCCGGGGCGCAGTTCGCCGGAGATCAGGGCCGCCCGGAGCGCGTGGGCGACCTGGTCGCGGAGCCGCTCCTGCACGGAGATCAGAGTGCGGGATTTGAGGTCGGCCATGGTGTTCCTCCGGGTGGGTGCAGAACACCAGCGTACAATGTCACGTTACGTTGAGTGTGCAACAGTCCGCGATTCGGACGATCTGTCAGCGGCTGTCAACCTGCGCGAACACCGGCCGGAGCCCCGCGCGGCAGCGGCCGCGGACCGAAGCCCATCGTGGCAGCGGCCGCCGGCCCTGACAACGGCCGGCGACCCGCGATCTGCGCCACACCACCCACGGCGCACCACCCACGGCGCACCGCCCACGGGCGCCGGGGGCCGGCCCGGCAGGGGATCCCTTCCCACCGCACCGGCCCCCGGCTCCATGCCCCGGCCGCCGCCCGACACGGCAGGCCGGGGAGCCGCCACCGCACCGGCGGCTACCGGTGACCGCCACCACAGCGGTACACCTCCGCCGCGACGGCCAGGTCCTCCCAGGCCATCCCGACGCTCTTGAAGAAGCGCGGCCGGTCCGCCGACGGCACCTCACCGCGCACCAGTTCGGCCAGGTTCCGCACCCCGTCGAACGCGACGCCGGCCAGCAGCAGGTCGCCGGCCTCCCGGGCCGCCACCGCCCGCGCCTCCACGTACAGTCCGGCCCGCCGGACCAGCACCTCGTCCACCTCCCGCGCCTGCGGCTCGTGCGAGCCGACGGCCGCGACGGCGGCGTGCGCGGGCACCAGGGCGCCGTCGAACAGCGGGGTGCGCGCGGTGGTGCAGCAGACCACCAGGTCCGCCCCGGCGACGGCCTCCGGGCCACCGACCGCGGCCGACAGCCCGAGGTCCCGCCCGTACGCGGCCAGCGCGGCCGCCCGTTCGGCGTTGCGCGCCACGACGGTGAGCCGGGTCAGCGGACGGACGGCGAGCAGCGCGTCCAGGTGCCCGTACGCCTGCGGCCCGGAGCCGAAGAGCACCAGGTGGGAGGCGTCCGGTGCGGCCAGCCGGCGCAGGGCGACGGCGGTGACGGCGGGGGTGCGCAGCGCGGTGAGCGCGGCGCCGTCCAGCAGCGCGAGCGGCTGCAGGGTGGGCCCGTCGAGCAGCAGGTAGCTGCCGGTGATCCGGGGCAGCCCCCGGCCGGGGTTGGCCGGCGCGACCCCGGCGATCTTGACCCCGGCGTACGGCCCGGCCGCGGCGGGCATCATCAGCAGCTCGCCCGCCGGGACGGGGACGGCCGAGCGGGCCGGGGCCGCCTCCGGGTCGAACCCGTCGAGCAGCACCCGTTCGAGGGCCGCCACGGCCCCGGCGGGGGTGAGGCCGCCGACGCCCGGCACGGCGTACCGGAGCGGCTCGGCCGCCGTGCCGGGCAGCGTGTCGCGGTCGTCCGCGGTCACAGCAGGAACCCCGTGCCCAGGTCGTCGCCGGGCTCCAGGACGAAGCCGTGCTCGCCGGTGCGGTGCGCGGTGCCGGTGACCTCGGTGACGACGCCGTCGCCGAACGGGTCGCCGCCGGGCAGGTGGCGGCCGGTGAAGACGGTCCCGATGACGGACTCGTGCCGCAGCTGTTCCCCCGGCGCGAGCCGCCCCTCGGCGGCGAGCACCGCGAGCCGGGCGGAGGTGCCGGAGCCGCAGGGCGAGCGGTCGATCTGCCCGTCGGCGAAGACCGTGACGTTGCGCTGGCTCAGCACCCCGTCCGCGGAGGGGAGTTCGTCGTGGAGGATGACGCCGTAGACGCCGGACAGGCGCGGGTCGGTCGGGTGCGCCACCGCCTCCGAACCGGCCAGCAGGTCCCTGATCTCCCGGCCGGCGGCGGTGAGTTCGGGCAGCTGCCCGGGCTCCACCGACAGCCCGAGGGCGGCGGCCGGGACGGAGGCGTAGCAGGCCCCCGAGTGCGCCACCGCGACCTCGACGGTGCCCCGCGAGGTGGCCAGCGGCAGCTTCAGCGCGCTGACCCGGGTGGGGACGTTGCGGAAGGTCACCCCGGTGGTCCGCCCGGCGGCCCGGTGCACCAGCGCGGTGACCCGCCCGGACGGCACGTCGATGCGCACCCGCGCCACGCCGTCGGCGGGGGCGGGGACAAGCCCGGAGTCGACCGCCCAGGCGCCGAGGGCGATGGTGCCGTGCCCGCAGGCCGTCGAGTAACCGTCCTTGTGCCAGAACAGCACCCCGAGGTGCGCCTCGTCGTCGTCCGGCGGCACCAGGAAGCCGCCGTACATGCCGGGGTGGCCGCGCGGCTCCCGGCTGAGCAGCTGCCGGACGTCGTCGAGGGCGCTCGGCCGGGGGGCGGTGGCGCTGCCGCCCGCGCCGAGCGCGATGGCGCGGCGCTCGGCGACGCCGTCCCCCGGGATCACCGGGGCGCCGTCCAGCACGATCCGGAACGGCTCGCCGGCCGCGTGGTAGTCGACGGTGCGGACGAACATCACGCGCCCCCGCCCGGAAGCACGCTGACGGTGCGGCTGACGGTGTAGAAGTCGAGCGCGGCCTGGCCCTGTTCGCGGTCGCCGTGGCTCGCGCCCTTGGCGCCGCCGAACGGCAGGTGGAAGTCGACCCCGCTGGAGGGCGCGTTGACCCGGATCATGCCCGCGTCCAGCCGGTCGGCCGCGGCCAGCGCGACGTCCAGGCTGCCGGTGTGCACCGAGGTGGAGAGGCTGTGCGGGGTGTCGTTGGCGAGCGCGATCGCCTCGTCGAGGTCGGCCGCGGCGTGCAGCAGCGCGATCGGGCCGAAGAACTCCTCGCGCGCCAGCGGGTGTTCGGCCGGCACGTCGGTCAGCAGGGCGGGCTCGACGTACCAGCCGTCCCGCTCGGGCGCCCGGCCGCCGGTGAGCAGGGTGGCCCCGGCGGCGGTCGCGGTGGCGACGGCGCCGGTGAGGCGGTCCCGGGCGGCGGCGTTGATGACCGGCCCGCAGACGCTGTCGTCGACCAGCTCCAGCGCCTTGACCAGGGCGTCGCGCAGCGGCTCGTAGGCGGCGCCGACGGCGATCACCCGGCTGGTGGCGGTGCACTTCTGCCCCGCGTAGCCGGCGACGGCCGCGGCGATGTGGTTCGCGGCCAGGGCGATGTCGGCGTCCGGCAGCACCAGCGCGGCGTTCAGCCCGCCGAGTTCGGCCTGCACCGGCACGCCGCGTTCGGTGGCGGCCCGCACCACGGCCCGGCCGACTCCGGTCGAGCCGGTGAAGGAGACCACGTCCGCCGCGTCGACCAGGGCCGCGCCCTCCTCGGCGCCGCCCGGCAGCACGGTGAACACGTCCGCGGGGAGCCCGGCCGCCGCGACCAGCTCGGCCAGCCGCAGCGCGCAGGCGGTCGCCTCGGGGGCCGGCTTGAGCACCGCGGTGTTGCCGACGGCGAGTGCCGGTGCGGCCTTCCAGGTGGGGATCGCCAGCGGGAAGTTCCACGGCGCGATCAGTCCGGCCACGCCGTACGGGCGGCGCCGGGTGAGCAGCAGCCCGGGCCCGGCGGCGGTCTCGTGGACCGCCCCGGACGGCGTGAACGGCGCCTGCGCGTAGTAGCGCCAGATCGCCGCGGTGCGGGCGACCTCGCCGCGCGCCTCGGCGAGCGGCTTGCCGACCTCGCGCACGATCAGTGCGGCCAGCTCGTCCGCGTGCGCCTCGACCGCGTCGGCGATCCGGCCCAGCGCCGCCGATCGCGCGCCGGCGCCGGCCGCGAGCCAGCCGGGCTGCGCGGCCCCGGCCCGCCCGACGGCGTCCCGGACGGCCTGGGCCCCGGGCTCCTCGACGGCGACGACGAGGTCCGCCGGATCGGCGGGGTTGTACGAGGTGATGGTCACGACTGGCAGCCCTTCGGAGGTGGTTCGGCCGGCGCCGGGGCCGCCGCGTCGAGGGCGGCGGCGGGCAGCGGCGGGCGGGGTCAGAGCAGGAAGCCCGCGGGGAACGGGTCGCTCGGGTCGAGGAAGTACTGGGCGGTGCCGGTGACCCAGGCCCGCCCGGTGACGGTGGGCACCACGGCGGGCCGCCCGGCCACCTCGGTCTCCTCGACCAGGCGCCCGACGAAGGTCGTCCCGATGAAGGAGTCGTTGCGGAAGTCGCGCCCCAGCGGAAGTTCCCCGCGCGCGTGCAGCTGCGCCATCCGCGCCGAGGTGCCGGTGCCGCAGGGCGAGCGGTCGAACCAGCCGGGGTGGATGGCCATCGCGTGCCGGGAGTGCTCGGCGGTGGAGCCGGGGGCGAGCAGCTGGACGTGGTGGCAGCTGTGGATGGAGGGGTCCTCCGGGTGCTGCGGCCGGTCGGGGCTCGCGTTGATGGCGTCCATCAGGGCCAGCCCGGCGTCCAGGATGTCCTGCTTGCGCTCGCGCTCGAACGGCAACCCGAACTCGGCGAGCGGCAGGATGGCGTAGAAGTTGCCGCCGTACGCGAGGTCGTAGCCGACGGTGCCGTACCCGGGGACGTCGATCTTGCGGTCCAGGGCGACCGAGTAGGACGGCACGTTGCGGATCGTCACCGCCTTGGCGGCGCCGTCCTCGACGTGCACCTCGGCGATCACCAGTCCGGCGGGCGTGTCCAGCCGCACGGTGGTGACCGGTTCGACGACGGGCACCATGCCGGTCTCGACGAGCACGGTGGCGACGCCGATGGTGCCGTGCCCGCACATCGGCAGCAGCCCGGAGACCTCGATGTAGAGCACCCCGAAGTCGGCGTCCGGCCGGGTCGGCGGCTGCAGGATCGCGCCGCTCATCGCGGCGTGGCCGCGGGGCTCGTACATCAGCAGGGTGCGGAAGTGGTCCAGGTGCTGCTGGAAGTGCACCCGGCGCTCGGCCATGGTGGCGCCGGGGATGACGCCGAAGCCCCCGGTGACGACCCGGGTCGGCATGCCCTCGGTGTGCGAGTCGACGGCGTGGAACACGTGACGGCTGCGCATGGCTTACGACTCCCGTCGGGGTGGGACGTACGGACGGCGCGGACGGCACGACCGTACGGCTTGGTGGGTGGGGGGTCGGGCCGGCTGCCCCCGCAGCCGGCCTGGTGACTGCGTCCTGCTACGCGAGGCCCTCGGCCAGCGCCTTCTCGGTGGCCGCGCGGACGGCCGCCTCGATCTCCGGGGTGAGCGGCTGGCGCGGGGCGCGCACCGGGCCGCCGGGGCGTCCGGCGATGTCCATCGACAGCTTGATGGCCTGGACGAACTCGGTCTTGGAGTCCCAGCGCAGCAGCGAGTGCAGCGACTTGTACAGCGGGAGCGCGGTGTCCAGGTCGTGCGCGACGGCGGCCTTGTAGAGCGCGACGCTGGCCTCGGGCAGCGCGTTCGGGTAGCCGGCGATCCAGCCGACCGCGCCGGCCAGGGCCAGCTCCAGCAGCACGTCGTCGGCGCCGATCAGCAGGTCCAGCCCGGGGGCCAGTTCGGCGATCTCGTAGGCCCGGCGGACGTCGCCGCTGAACTCCTTGACCGCGACGATCGAGCCCTCGCCGTGCAGCTGCGCGAGCAGTGCCGGGACGAGGTCGACCTTGGTGTCGATCGGGTTGTTGTAGGCGACGATCGGCAGGCCGGCCCTGGCGACCTCGGCGTAGTGCGCGCGCACGGAGGCGTGGTCGGCCC
Source organism: Kitasatospora sp. NPDC051702 (assembly GCF_040681575.1). NCBI lineage: Bacteria > Bacillati > Actinomycetota > Actinomycetes > Kitasatosporales > Streptomycetaceae > Kitasatospora > Kitasatospora sp. NPDC051702. Next base: position 31,346 of record NZ_JBFAZB010000015.1, on the reverse strand, counting down.
GGTAGGCGTTCGGCGGCAGCAGCAGGACGGATCCGGCGCCGGCCTCGGCGGCCTGCTCGGCCCAGCGGCGGGACTCGGCGCTGCCGTACGCGGCCACGCCGGGCATGACCCGGGAGCCGTCGCCGGCCGCCTCGACGGCCACCTCGACGACGCGGGCGCGCTCCTCGGCGGTGAGCGTCTGGTACTCGCCCAGCGAGCCGTTGGGGACGACGCCGTCGCAGCCGGACTCGATGAGCCAGCGGACGTGCTCGGCGTAGGCGTCGTAGTCGACGGAGAGGTCCGGGCGCAGCGGGATCGTGGTGGCGACCATGACGCCGCGCCAGGGGCGGGTGGTGTCGTTCGGGGTGATGGACACGGTGAGCTCCTTGGTGAGGTGTGACATTTTATTAGACGGGACGGGCCGGAGACAAGGGTCCCCGGCCCGCGCGTTCGACGACGGGCTACGCGCCGGCCGGGCCGGCCTCTCCCGGATCCCCGCCGGGCCCCGCGGCCAGCTGTGCCAGCGGCACCGGGCAGGCCAGCGGGCGGCGGTCGGCCCCGGGCTCACCCGAGCCGGAGAGGCAGGCCACGGCCGGACCGCACATCCGGCCCTGGCACCACCCCATCCCGGCCCGGGTGAGCAGCTTGACGGTGCGCGGATCGCCCGCGCCCAGCTCGTCCACGGCCTCCCGGACCCGCGCCACCGGGACCTCCTCGCACCGGCAGACCTCGGTCTCCGGCGTCAGCCAGCCGGTCCAGCCGGGGCCGGGGCGGTGCGCCGCGGCCATCAGCTCGGCGAAGTCCCGCAGCCGGGACCGGCGGCGCAGCAGGGCCGGCGCCGGAGCCCGGTCGGCCACGGCGTGCGCGGCGAGTTCGCCCTCGACGATCGCGAGGTCCGCGCCGCCGACGCCGTTGGTCTCGCCCGCCGACCACAGCCCGGGCACGGTGGTGCGCAGCCGGGCGTCGACCCGCAGCGCGACCGCGCCGTCGGGGGCGGTGCGGGTGGCCGCGCCCAGCTCGGTCGCCAGGTCGATCTGCGGCAACAGGCCGTGGCCCACGGCGACGGCGTCGCAGTCGATCCGGCGCCCGGTGCCGGGCACCGGACGCCAGTCGGCGTCCAGCCGCGCCACCGTGACGGCGGTGACCCGGTCGGTCCCGTGCGCCTCGACGACGGCGCTGCGCGGCCGCAGCCGCACGCCGTGGCGCAGCAGCGCGCTCCCGTGCCCGGCGCCCTCGACGAGCTTGGCGGGGACGGCCGCCAGCACGCCGGGGCGCCGGGCGTAGCCGAGGTAGGCGGTGGCCTCGACCACCGCGGGCACCTCGGCCCCGGCGGTGACCAGCGAGGACGCCGCCGCGAGCAGCAGCGGGCCGCTGCCGGCCACCACGATCCGCCGCCCGGGCAGCACCAGCCCGGACTTGAGCATGGCCTGGGCGCCGCCCGCGGTGACCACCCCGGGCAGGGTCCAGCCCGGGAAGGGCAGCTGCCGCTCGTACGCGCCGGTGGCCAGCAGCACGGCGGTGGCCCGGACGGTGGTCCGGTCGGCCGACTCCGGCCCGCACGTGACGTGCACGGCGAAGCCGTCCCCGGTGCGCTCCAGCGCCCACACCTGGTGGCCGGTGCGCAGCCGCACGCGGCCGGCCTCCTGGTGGGCGGCGAGCCGGCCGGCCAGGCCGGTGTAGACCGACCAGCCGTGGTGGAGGCGGTCCGGGCGGGCGGCGCCGAGCCCGGGCGCAGGGTGCCGGTAGTACTGGCCGCCGGTGTCGTGCCCGCCGTCCAGCAGGGCGCAGTGCAGCCCGAGGTCCGCGGCGGTGACGGCGGCGGCGAGGCCGGCCGGCCCGGCGCCGACGACCACGAGGTCGTAGCGCGGGGGCTCCCCGGCAGCGGTGGACCGGTCAGACGGCGAGGTCGGCACGGCCGTTGCCCTCCTGGGTGGTGACGGTGGTGCCGGGCTCGGCGGGGAGCAGGCAGGTGCGCTGGTTGGGGCGGCCGTCGACGGTGGCCAGGCAGTCGAAGCAGGCGCCGATGCCGCAGAACGCCCCGCGGGGGCGGCCACCGATCCGGGTGGTGCGCCAGGCGAGCACGCCGTCGGCCCAGAGCGCGGCGGCGATCGACTGCCCCGGCAGGGCGGGGACGGGCCGGCCGTCGAACTCGATGTGGTGGGCGGGGCCGGGCTCGGCCCCGACCAGTTCGGCGGGGGTGCGGCGGCGCATCGGCGGCTCCTCCGTTTCGGTGGCGTTCGGGTGGTCGGGGAAGGGGGGGCGGGCGTCGGGCCCGGCGCGGCCGCTCACGCGGGCCCGGCCGTACGGGCCGGGCCGCGCGGGCCGGGCGCGGCGCTCAGGCCCCGGCCGCGGACTCCGCCGGGAAGCGGTCCGGCCGGAAGGGCGTGAGGTCCAGCTCCGGCTGCTTGCCGGTCAGCTGTTCGCTGATCAGCAGCCCGGTGGCCGGGGCCAGCCCGATGCCGGCGCCCTCGTGGCCGCAGGCGTGGTACAGCCCGGGCACCCGGGGGTCCGCCCCGACGGCCGGCAGGTGGTCCGGCAGGTACGGCCGGAAGCCGCGGTAGGTGCGCAGCACGGTGACGTCCTCCAGCACCGGGAAGAGTGCGGCGGCCTGCCCGGCGAGCCGCCGCAGCACCTCCTGGGAGAGCGTCCGGTCGAAGCCGACCCGCTCCCGGCTGGCGCCGATCAGCACCGGCCCGCCGGGGGTGCCCTCCACCACGGCGGAGGTCTGCAGGGCGGCCGAGCCGCTGGCGACGTCGGCGACGTAGTCGGCGGCGTAGACCTTGTGCCGGACGATCCGCGGCAGTGGCTCGGTGACCAGCACGAAGCCGCGCCGGGGCATCACCGGCAGGTGCACTCCGGCGAGCCCGGCGAGCTCGCCGCCCCAGGTGCCGGCCGCGTTGACCACGGCGGGGGCGGTGAGCCGGCGCCGGTCGGTGCGCACGCCGCGCACGGCGCCGTCCGGCCCGCGGTCGACGGCGGTCACGGTCTCGCCGGTGAGCAGCTCGGCGCCCAGGCGGCGGGCCTCGCGCAGCAGGTGGGCGGCGGCGAGGGCGGGCTGGACCTGGGCGTCCTGCGGGTAGTGGAAGCCGCCGGCCAGGCCGCGGGCGAGGTGGGGCTCCAGCTCGCGCAGCCGCTCGGCGGGGACCTCCTCGGCGGTGACGCCGGCGGCGGTCTGCCCGGCGGCGAAGGCCCGCAGGGCGTCCTGTCCGGCCGGGGTGGCCGAGACGACCACGCCGCCCTTGGGTTCGTACTCCACGGCCGGGCCGAGGTGTTCGGCGAGGTCGCGCCAGAGCCGGGTGCTGAGCAGGGCGAGGTCGAGTTCGGGCCCGGGCTCCTTGTCGGAGACCAGCAGGTTGCCCTCGCCGGCGCCGGTGGTGCCGCCGGCCACCGGCCCGCGGTCGACGACGGCGACGGCGAGCCCGGCGCGGGCGGCGTAGTAGGCGCAGGCGGCGCCGACGACACCGGCGCCGACCACGACGACATCCAGTGGAGGTCTCTGGGTCTTGAGCACGTCAGTAATATGTCACATGCCATCCACCCTGCCAAGACCGCCCCGCCGGAGTCCGCGACCGGCCCGCCGGCCGGCCCCGGGACCTGCCGGATCCGCACCGGAGCCGGGCCGGAACCGCTCCGGACCAGCGCGAAGGCCCCGGCCCGCCGCGTCGGGCGGCGGGCCGGGGCCTCACGGTGCACTACCGGGTCCTGCGGCCCCGGATCAGGTGATGTCGTCGATCTGCTCGCCGCGTGCGGCGGGCACCGGGGCGCTCGCCGTCGGCGCGCTCGACGCCCGGACGGTCTCCACTCCGGCCACCGGCTGCACCGAGAGGTCCAGCTCCGAGGCCTCCTCGTCGCTCAGCCCGGCGTCGGGGTTGCGGCGGGCCTTGCGCCGGTCGTTGAACAGCGCGATCGCCACGGCGATGAAGTACAGCGCCCAGATCGGCGCGGCCAGGGTGAGCATGCTGACCGGGTCGGCGCTCGGCGTCGCGAAGGCCGCGAAGACCGTGATGGCCATGACCATCCCGCGCCACCAGCCGAGCAGCCGCTTCCCGGTGACCATCCCGACGACGTTCAGCATCACCAGCAGCAGCGGGAACTCGAAGGCCAGGCCGAAGACCAGCACCATCCGGGTGGCGATGTCGAGGTAGTCCTCGGGCGGCAGGATCGGCGTGGTGTTGTTCGGGGTGAACGAGATCAGCACGTCGACCGTGGTCGGGAGGACCAGGATCGCGCAGCCCACGCCGGCCAGGAACAGCGGTGCCCCGGCCGCCATGAAGATGATCGAGTACTTCTTCTCGTGCTTGTGCAGACCGGGCGCCACGAAGGCCCACACCTGGTAGAGCCAGATCGGCACGGTCGCGACCACGCCGGCCGTCAGCGAGACCTTGAGCATCCAGGTGAAACCGGCGGTCAGACCGATGTTGGAGACCTGGGCGCACTTCCCGTGGTACTGGCCAGCCGTCTCCGCGGTGCACCGCGGCAGCGGCTTCAGCAGGAAGTCCTCGAGCTGCTTGTGGTAGACCGCGGCGATGATCGTGATGACCACGATCGCCAGGACCGACTTGACCACGCGGTTCCGCAGTTCCCGCAGGTGGTCGGCGAGGGCCATCCGCCCCTCAGGATCCTTGGGCGCGTTCGACGCCTTGGAGAGCTTGCTCAACCCCGGTCCTCAACTCGTGCGTCGAGGCCCGCCGGTCGGCGGGCCTCCGTGGTCGCGTGCGTCACGTGCGCCGCGCTCAGTGCGGGCGGTCGCCGTCGGGCGCGGTGGCCCCCGCGGCCGGCTCATTCACCGGACGGGCCGTCGCCGACGCCCCGGGGGCGGACTGGATGGTCCGCGCCGCGGCGCCGTCGACCTGCTGGGGCGCGGGCGCCGGGGTGTCCGCGGACTCGCCGTCCGAGCGCATCGCCTTGGCCTCGCTCTTCAGGATCCGCATCGACTGACCGAGCGAACGCGCCAGATCGGGCAGTCGCTTGGCACCGAAGAGCAGGACGGCGAATACCGCGACCACCACGATCGCGGTCATCGAGATGCGCATGTGCGACCACCTTCAGTCATGGCGGCCCGACGGGCCGTCCGCCGCGGATGCTAACCGCTGCGGATGACGCCACGACGACGGCCGCCCGAACAGGACAGCGGCCCCCTTCGCAGGTGCAGGAGCCTCCTGAGAGCGTAACCCGCGCGCCCCCGCACGCAGCAGCCCCCGTACCGCCGACGCTTCCCGCCCCCGCCGGAGCGCGCTACCGGCCCGGTACCGCGGCGGCCAGCTCGCCCGCCGCGTCGGCCAGCGCCCGGGAGGCCGCGTCCACTCCCTCGGCCAGCGCCCGCACGGCCAGCCAGAGCCGGATCGCGAGGACCCCGAGGACCAACAGGCCCGCGGTGGCGAGCAGGACGGCGGCGACGAGCATCCAGGACATGGCCCCACCCTATCGGTGTGCTACCCCTCGGCCGGGACGAGCCGCATCGTGCGGACGCCGGCCCCGGTGAGCGCCGCGACGATCTTCTCCCCGGCGGCCTTGCGCACCGACGCCCCGCAGAGCGGGCAGCCGAAGCTGTAGTGCGCCTGGGCCGGGGTGCGGCCGAAGGTCAGCCGGAACTCCTCGGCCGGCAGCTCCACCTTCTCCCGGCACTCGGAGCAGTACACCTTGAATCTGGTCCCGGGTTCCACCGATCAGGCCCGCCCCTCCCCCTCGGCCGCCGTCCCCTCGTAGGCGGCCAGCGCGGCCAGCGCCGCCGAGCGCGCCTGCCCGGCCAGCTCCGGCGGCGAGACGATCCGGCCGTCCCGGCCCAGCCGCAGCGCCAGCGGGCGCAGCTGCGAGGGGTCGGCGCTGCGCAGGGTGATCCGCAGCCCGCCGTCCGGCAGCTCCTCGGCCCGGTCGTGGGTGTAGTACTCGGCCACCCAGCGCCCGCCCGAGGAGACCTCGACGACCACCTCGGGGTCGTCCGCGGAGGGGTTGACCAGCCCGCCGCTGAGGTCGCGCGGCTCGCGCCGGGGCGGGTCGGCCGGCACGTCCAGCACCCGGATCTCGGCGACCCGGTCCAGCCGGAACATCCGGTGGTCCTCGGAGGTCCGGCACCAGGCCTCGAGGTAGGTGTGGCCCTCGGTGAGCAGCCGGATCGGGTCGACCTCGCGCTCGGTCATCCCGCCGCGCCCGTGCGAGTAGTAGCGCAGCCAGAGCCGGCGCCCCTCGCTGAGCGCGCGGTCGATGTCGGCGAACACGTGGCCCTCGGCCTCGAAGGTCACGCCGACCCTGGCGCTGCCGGCCGCGCTCTCCCCGGCCGCGTTCTCGATCTTGACGACGGCCCGGGTGAGCGCCTCCCGGTCACCGGCCCGCAGGCCGGGCAGGCCGGCCACCGCACGGGCGGCCACCAGCAGCGCGGTCGCCTCGTCGGCGGCCAGCCGCAGCGGCTGGGCCACGTCGTCGACGTTGTGCCACCAGATCCGCTCGCCGTCGGTGTCGATGTCGAGCAGGTCGCCGCCGCGGAAGCTGGTGCCGCACATCGGCAGCACGTTGAGGTCGCCGATCAGCTCGCGCTCGGAGATCCCGAACGCCCGGGCCACCTCGGCCACCTCGGCGCCGGGCCGCTCGCGCAGGTAGGTGACCAGCGACAGCATCCGCCTGGTCTGGTCGATCGCGTTGCTCATGCGTGGACCCCTTCGGTCACAGCGTCCAGCCCGGCCACGGCCCGCAGCCGGTCGATCACGTCGGCCCGCAGCTCCTCGGGGCCGAGCACCAGCACGTCCGGGCCGAACTCGGCGAGGTCCGCGCCGAGCCCGTTGCCGTACGGGATCTCCAGCTCGTCCCAGCGGTCGTCGACCCGCGTGCTGGCGAGCGCCTTGGTGCGCAGCGGGAAGCCGGCCCCCCGGCGGACCCGGACGGTCGCGGTGGCGGTGGCGCCCTCACCGGCGAACTTGGCGACGGTGGCGCGGACGTCCACGTGCTCGGGCACGGTGCCGAGGAAGGCCCCGGTCCTGGCCCGGACCTTGCCGGTGATCCGGCTCAGCCGGAACACCCGGGCGTCGCCGCGGTCGCGGTCCCAGCCCGCCAGGTACCAGTGCCCGCGCCAGCACTCCAGCGCCCACGGCTCGACGCTGCGCAGCTCGACGGCGGCGGCACCGGCCTTGCGGTACTCGAAGCTGACCGCGCGTCGGTCGCGGGCGGCGGTGAGCAGCGGCTCGAACGCGGCCTCCCGGGCCGGGATCCGCGGCTCCAGGGCGGTGCGGCCCTCGGGCTCGGCGAACGGTACGCCGGCCGCGCGCAGCTTCTGCAGCGCGCCGCTGGCCGCACCGGACATCTTGGCCTGCTGCCAGACCCGGGCGGCCAGGGTCAGCGCGGCCGCCTCCTCGGCGTCCAGCGCGATCTCGGGCAGCCGGTTGCGGTCGGCGCGGGCCAGGTAGCCGAGCTCGCCGTCCAGGGCGTTCTCGTCGACGTCGATCACCAGGCCGAGTTCGCGCAGGTCGTCCTTGTCCCGCTCGAACATCCGGTTGAAGGCGTCCTCGCTGCTGTTCTGCCAGGCCTCGCGGTACGCCTCGATGGATTCCCGCAGCTCCTTCTTGGAGAGCGGACGTCTGGTGTTCATCAGGCACAGGGCGAGATTCATCAGCCGCTCTGCCTTGGCGATCGCCATCGCTGACCCTTCCGGTGTGCCGCGCCGCGCGCGGGGTGTGCCCGCCGGGTGGTCGTCACCCGGCGGGACCGACCGTACCGGTCGCGGTACGCACTGCAAAAGCCGCCTCCGGAAACGCCCGCGGGCCGGGCCCCCGGAGGGGTCCGGCCCACGGTCGTGCCCGGGTCAGACGCCCAGCAGGTCGACCACGAAGATCAGGGTCGAGCCGGCCGGGATGGCCGGGGTCGGCGACTGGTTGCCGTACGCCAGGTGCGGCGGGATGACCAGCTCGCGGCGGCCGCCGACCTTCATGCCGACGACGCCCTGGTCCCAGCCCTTGATGACGCGGCCGCCGCCCAGCGGGAACTGGAAGGCGCTGCCACGGTTCCAGCTGGCGTCGAACTCCTCGCCGGTCGCGAAGGTCACGCCCACGTAGTGGACCTTGACGACCTGGCCCGGCTTGGCCTCCTCGCCGTCACCGACGACGATGTCGCGGATCGTCAGCTCGGTCGGGGCGTCGCCGACCGGGAAGTCGATCTCGGGCTTCTCGTTGAGGCTCACAGTCCCTCTTCTCGTATTCGCTTGCAGTCACGACCAAGCGGCGGGCGCCCGCACCCGGTCCGTTCCCGGACCACGGTACGGGCGCCCGCCGCCCGTCCGGGTCCGGCCACGCGGCCGGACCCGAAGGTCACACGCACACCATTGTCACCCGAAAGTGGATCAGCCCTGACCCGCGTCGAGGATGTCGACCACGAAGACCAGCGGCGCGTTGGCCGGGATGTCGCCCTGGCCCTTGTCGCCGTAGGCCAGCGCGGCCGGGATCACCAGCTCGACCCGGCTGCCGACGGTCTGGCCGACCAGGCCCTGGTCCCAGCCCTGGATGACCTGTCCGCCGCCGACCGGGAAGGAGAACGCCTGGCCCTTGCTGAGCGAGGAGTCGAACATCTTGCCGTCCTTGAACAGCGCGCCGGTGTACTGGACGACGACCTTCTCGCCCTTCTCCACCTTCGGCCCGGTGCCCTTGATCAGCACGTGCGTCTTCAGCTCGGTCGGGTCGGCCGCGCCGGCCACCGGAGTGATGTCCGCAGGCTTCTTGCCGTTGTCCTTGACCTGCGGGAAGTCCGCCGGCGGCGGCGTCACGGTGCCGCTCACCACGGCGTCCGGCGCGTTGGCGTTGCGGATGTCGATCACGAAGATCAGGTCGTCCTTGGGCCCGATCGACATGTCGGACTTGCCCTGGGAGCCGAACGCGGCGGCCGGCGGGGCCACCACGAGGATCCGGCTGCCGGCCTTCTTCCCGAGCACGGCCTGGTCCAGCGCCGGGATCAGCGCGTCGGTGCCGGCCTGGAAGATCTGCTGCTTGCCGTTGTTGTCGTACGAGCTCGGGATGTCCTTGCCCGTGTTCCAGTCCTTGGCGGTGTAGTCCACCGAGGTCCAGGAGTTCTTGTCCACCTTGGCGCCGGTGCCCTCGGACAGCACCTTGACCACGAAGGAGCCGTCGGAGGCCTCGCCGGGCACCTGGATGTCGGCCTTCTTGCCGAAGTCACCGGTGATCGTCGGCAGCACCTTGGCGCTGTCCTTGATCGGCGGCACCGGGTCGGCGGTCGGCGTGGGAGGCGCGCTCTGGGCCGCGTCCGGCTTGGCCGCGGTGTCCGACTTGGAGCCGCCGTCCTTGTTCACCATGTAGAGCGTCACGGCGCTGCCGGCCAGCAGCACGGCCAGCACGGTGCCGAGGATCACGCCCAGGCGGCCCACGCCGGGCGGGTTCTCGTCGTACCCGGCCTCCGAGGTGTCACCCCGGCGCACCGTGGAGGCGAAGATCTGCGGGGTGTCGTCGGTCTTCGTCCCGCCCGTGGCGCGCGGCCTGTCGCCGGGCTGCGCCCAGCCGGCCTGCTGCTTCAGGATCGACGGCGGGACGACGATCGACTCGCCGTCCCCCGGAAGCGGGCCGCCGGGGCGCGAGGCGGCCGGGTCACCCGCAGAGCTGTCGTTCGCCGCGGTGCCGGCCCCGCCCGGGCTCGGCGTCTTCTCAGTCATGACTCCCCATCCATCTCGCCACGAGGTCTTCCAGGTCTGCTCCCGGCGTCGTGAGCGCCGGTGTGCCGCCGCACCGTCCGCCCCGGACCTCGGCGCCGGGCGGCACCTGCCACAGTGCGAGGGCAGTATGACAGCTCAGGATGAGGGCGGACGCTTCGGTGTACGAGCGTCCGCCCAAGCGTACGGAATCCTGCGGGGGACTTCCTAGCGCGTCTCTGACAATTCCCGCCGGGCGTGCGACGCGAATGGTTCAGACACGCCCTAAACCGCTTCCAGGATGTCGATCACGAAGACCAGCGTGGAGTTCGCCGGCACCGAGCCCTGCGCCTGGTCCTTGTAGCCGAGCGCGGGCGGCACCACGAGTTCGACCCGGCTGCCGACGGTCTGGCCGACCAGCCCCTTGTCCCAGCCCTCGATGACGCTGCCGGTACCGATCTGCACGGCCTGGGCGCCGCCGTGGGTCCAGGAGGAGTCGAACTGCTGGCCGTTGCTCCAGAGCACCCCGGTGTACTGCACCACCAGCGTCTGCCCGCTCTTGACCTGCTTGCCCTCACCCTTGATCAGCACCGCCTGCTGCAGGTCGGTGGGCGGCGCCTGCCCGGCCGGGACGGTGATCGTCACCGGGGCCTTGCCGTTGTCCTTGACCTGCGGGAGGGTCGCCGGCGGCTGGGTCATGGCGCCGGACAGCGTGGAGTCCTGCGGCAGGCTCTCCATGATGTCCAGCACGAACACCACGGTGTCGTTCTTGTCGACGCCGAGCTGGGTGCTGCCCTGGTCGCCGAAGGCCGCCGCCGGCGGGGCCACCACCAGCAGCCTGCTGCCGACCTTCTTGCCGATCACGCTCTGGTCGAACGCCGGCACCAGCTGCCCGCTGCCCGCCTGGTACAGCTGCGGCTTGCCGCCCGGGTCGTAGGAACTGGGCAGGTCCTTGCCGGTCGTCCAGTCCTTGGCCGTGTAGTTGACCGTCACCCAGTCGCCCTTGTTGACCGTCGACCGCTCGCCCTCGCTGACCGTGTTCACCACGAACTGGCCGCTGGGCTGCTGCCCCTCGGGGATGGTGATGGTGGCCTTGCTGCCGAACCCGCCGCCGGACAGGGTGGGCATCGGGGAGGCCTCGGTCACCGGCGCCGGCACGGTGGGCGGCGCACTGGCCGCGGACGGCGACGCCGGGCCGGCCGCCTTGGGCGAGCTGCTGCAGGCGACGGCCAGCAGCAGCGGCAGGGTGAGAAGCAAACCGGCGGTGCGGCGCACGGTGGTCCTTACTGTCGATCGAGGTCGGCCCTGACTCGACGGACAGCGTATGCCCGGACGGTGTCCGGCCCCGGTAGACACCACCACCGGGGCCGGACACCGCCCTGATCACGACCCGGGGGCTACATCCCGGCGATCAGCTTCTCGACGCGCTCGTCCACCGAGCGGAACGGGTCCTTGCAGAGCACCGTGCGCTGCGCCTGGTCGTTCAGCTTCAGGTGCACCCAGTCCACCGTGAAGTCCCGGCGCTGCTCCTGCGCCCGGCGGATGAAGTCCCCGCGCAGCCGGGCCCGGGTGGTCTGCGGCGGGATCGACTTGGCCTCGAAGGTCTTGAGGTCGGTGGTCACCCGCTGCGCCTGGCCCTTGCCCTGGAGCAGGTAGAAGAGGCCGCGACGGCGGTGGATGTCGTGGTAGGCGAGGTCGATCTGGGCCACCCGCGGGTTGGACATGCTCATCTGGTGCTTCTCGCGGTAGCGCTCGATGAGCTTGTACTTCATGATCCAGTCGATCTCGGTGGCCACCCCGTCCAGGTTCTCCGTCCGAACGGCCTCCAGGGTGCGGCCCCACAGGTCGAGGACGCGCGCGATGGTGCCGGTGTTGATGCCCTTGCGGTCGGCGAACTCCAGCGCCTTGCTGTAGTACTCCTCCTGGATGTCCAGCGCGCTGGCCTCCCGGCCGTTGGCGAGCCGCACCTGGTGGGTGCCGGTGAGGTCGTGGCTGACCTCGCGGATCGCCCGGATCGGGTTCTCCAGGGTGAGGTCGCGCATCACCACGCCCGCCTCGATCAGCCGGAGCACCAGGTCGGTGGCGCCGACCTTGAGCAGCGTCGTGGTCTCGGACATGTTGGAGTCGCCGACGATCACGTGCAGCCGGCGGTAGCGCTCGGCGTCCGCGTGCGGCTCGTCGCGGGTGTTGATGATGGGGCGGGAGCGGGTGGTGGCGGAGCTGACCCCCTCCCAGATGTGCTCGGCCCGCTGGCTGACGCAGTAGACCGCGCCGCGCGGGGTCTGCAGCACCTTGCCCGCGCCGCAGATCAGCTGGCGGGTCACCAGGAACGGGATGAGCACGTCGGCCAGCCGGGAGAACTCGCCGTGCCGGGCCACCAGGTAGTTCTCGTGGCAGCCGTAGGAGTTGCCGGCCGAGTCGGTGTTGTTCTTGAAGAGGTAGACGTCCCCCGCGATGCCCTCCTCGTGCAGCCGGCGCTCGGCGTCGACGAGCAGGCCCTCGAGGATCCGCTCGCCCGCCTTGTCGTGCGTCACCAGCTCGGTCACGTCGTCGCACTCGGGGGTGGCGTACTCGGGGTGGGAACCGACGTCCAGGTACAGCCGGGCGCCGTTGCGCAGGAAGACGTTGCTGCTGCGCCCCCAGGAGACGACCCGGCGGAACAGGTACCTCGCCACCTCGTCCGGCGACAGCCGTCGCTGCCCGCGGAACGTGCAGGTCACGCCGTACTCGTTCTCCAGCCCGAAGATCCGGCGGTCCATGAGCACTCCATTCTGTGTCGGAGCTGTCCGAAACCGCCTCCACGGCGGCCGGGCCGCCGCAGGGGCACCGGAGCCCCGTACGGCCTCCGTCCGGCCGCCGTACGGGACTCCGCAGGCACTGCTACTCCGGCGCGGTGTCCGCCGGGTCGTCCTCGTCGTCCGACTCCGCGGACTGGTCCCCGTCGAGCAGCCGGCCGAGCTGGCCGCCCAGGATGCGCTTGAACTTGCGCTGCTGGAACCGCTGGCGGTCGAGGACCGCGACCTCCAGCTGTTCCGGGGTCAGGGTGCGCGGGCTGCCGCCGTTGGGGTCGCGGGCGAGCGAGTCCACGGCCGCCCGGACCACCTCGGTGAGGCTCATCCCGGCGCGGTGGCGCTGGCCCAGGTAGTTGCCGATCGAGTCGGCGTTGCCGCCGACCACGACGTAGTTCTTCTCGTCGACGATCGAGCCGTCCGGGGTGAGGCGGTAGATCTGGTCCTCGTCCGGGGTCCGGCCGACCTCGGCCACGACCAGTTCGACCTCGTACGGCTTCTCGCCGACCGAGGAGAAGATGGTGCCGAGGGTCTGGGCGTAGACGTTGGCCAGGCCCCGGGCGGTGACGTCGGCCCGGTCGTAGGAGTAGCCGCGCAGGTCGGCGTAGCGGACGCCGCCGATGCGCAGGTTCTCGAACTCGTTGTAGCGGCCGACCGCCGCGAAGGCGATCTTGTCGTAGATCTCGGAGACCTTGTGGAGCGCCCTGGAGGTGTTCTCGGCGACGAAGACGATGCCGTCGGCGTAGGTGAGCACGACCACGCTGCGGCCGCGCGCGATGCCCTTGCGGGCGTACTCCGCGCGGTCCGCCATGGCCTGCTGGGGCGAGACGTAGAACGGTGTCGACACCGGCGGTCGTCCCTTTCCTGAGAGGTGGCTAGAGCAGCGGGGCCTGCGGGCCGTTGGGGTGCGAGAGGCGCTGGTCGGTGATCGAGACGGCGATCGCGGAGACCTCCGGCTCGGTGAGGCGGCGGAAGCCGTCCTCGGTGATCAGCGAGACGATCGGGAAGATCTTGCGGGCGAGGTCGGGGCCGCCGGTGGCGGAGTCGTCGTCGGCCGCGTCGTAGAGCGCCTGGACGACCAGCGTCGAGGCCTGCTCGGCCGTCAGGCCCTCCCGGTAGAGCTTCTTCATCGCGCCCCGGGCGAACACCGAGCCGGAGCCGGTGGCCGCGAAGCCGCGCTCCTCGGAGCGCCCGCCGGTGACGTCGTACCCGAAGATCCGGCCGCGGCGGAGGTCCAGGTCGTAGCCGGCGAACATCGGGACGACGGCGAGGCCCTGCATCGCCATGCCCAGGTTGCCCCGGATCATGGTGGTCAGCCGGTTGGCCTTGCCCTCCAGGGAGAGCGTGGCGCCCTCGATCTTCTCGTAGTGCTCCAGCTCCAGCTGGAACAGCCGGACCATCTCGACCGCGAGGCCGGCGGTGCCGGCGATGCCGACCGCGCTGTACTCGTCGGCGGGGAACACCTTCTCGATGTCGCGCTGGGCGATCACGTTGCCCATGGTGGCGCGGCGGTCACCGGCGATCACCACGCCGCCGTCGAAGATCGCGGCCACGATCGTCGTCCCGTGCGGGGCCTCGACGACGGAGCCCTCGGGGAGCCCCCGGTGGCCGGGGAGCAGCTCCGGCCGGTGCTCGGAGAGGAAGTCGAGGAACGACGACGACCCCGGGGTCAGGAAGGCAGCCGGTAGACGCCCGGTGCCACGAGTGTTGGCTTCCACACGATTCCTTCCAGGTGGGTTGAAGCGCGCGCTGCCCGCACCCTACCCGCCCGACGATCACTGTCCAGGCGGGCCGGGGGCCGGTGCCGGGCGGCCGGGCGGACATCGCCGCCCGGCCGCCCTCGACGGTCGCGACCGTGAATTCCCGATGACCGGGGGGACGGGCTATTGCCCGCCCTTCTGAACGAATCCCCGGACGAAATCCTCGGCATTGGATTCGAGGACCTCGTCGATTTCGTCCAGCACCGCGTCGACGTCGTCGCTCAGCTTTTCCTGGCGCTCCTTGAGGTCGTCGGAATTCTGGGTTTCCGCGGCCTGCTCCTCGACCTCCTCGGAAGAGCGGTTCGCCCGCTGCTGGCCGCCGCCGGTGTCCTTGGTCGCCATTTCCCTCACCCCGCTCGATTCGTCTGGCACGGTTCGGTCGGTGCTTGCTGCACCGACCCTATACACAAGGTGCGACAACCGCTCCCGGTTTGCCGGTGGCGCTTCCTGTCCGACACCCGCTGTCACCCCGGATGATTCCCATTCGGCGGGCGTTCACCCGTGGTGATCGAAAAGTTACCCGCCGGCCAGGACGCGGAGCAGGTCCTCCGCGGTCCGGCAGCGGTCGAGCAGTTCCTTGACGTGGTTGCGGGTACCCCGCAGCGGCTCCAGGGTGGGCACCCGCTGCAGCGAGTCCCGGCCGGGCAGGTCGAAGATCACCGAGTCCCAGGAGGCGGCCGCGACGTGGTCCGCGTACTGCTCGAGGCAGCGGCCGCGGAAGTACGCCCTGGTGTCCTCCGGGGGCTTGGAGACGGCCCGCTCGACCTCGTCCTCGGTGAGCAGCCGCTCGAACCGGCCGCGGGCCACCAGACGGTTGTAGAGGCCCTTCTCGGCCCGCACGTCGCTGTACTGGAGGTCGACCAGGTGCAGCCGCGGGTTGTCCCACTCCAGGGCGTCGCGGCTGCGGTAGCCCTCCAGGATCTCCCGCTTGGCGATCCAGTCCAGCTGCCTGGACAGCGACATCGGGTCGCGCTCCAGCCGGCCCAGGACGTCCTCCCAGCGGGCCAGCACGTCCACGGTCTGCTCGTCGGCATCGGTGCCGAAGCGGTCCTCGACGTACTTGCGGGCCAGCTCGAAGTACTCGAGCTGGAGCTGGACGGCGGTGAGTTTGCGCCCGTTGCGCAGGGTGATCAGGTGCTTGAGCGTCGGGTCGTGGGAGACCCGGTGCAGGGTGCGCACCGGCTGGTCGACGGCGAGGTCGGAGGCGATGAAGGAGTCCTCGATCATCGAGAGGACCAGTGAGGTGGTGCCCAGCTTGAGGTAGGTGGAGATCTCCGAGAGGTTGGCGTCCCCGATGATCACGTGCAGCCGGCGGTACTTCTCGGCGTCGGCGTGCGGCTCGTCGCGGGTGTTGATGATCGGGCGCTTGAGGGTGGTCTCCAGCCCGACCTCGACCTCGAAGTAGTCGGCCCGCTGGCTGATCTGGAAGCCGTGCGCCGAGCCGTCCTGGTGGAGGCCCACCCGGCCGGCGCCGGTGACCACCTGGCGGGAGACGAAGAACGGGGTGAGGTGGCGGACGATGTCGGCGAACGGCGTCGCCCGCTTCATCAGGTAGTTCTCGTGGGTGCCGTAGGAGGCGCCCTTGTTGTCGGTGTTGTTCTTGTACAGGTGGATGTTCTGCCCGTTGGGCAGCTCCAGCGCGCGCTGCGCGGCGGCGGCCATGATCCGCTCGCCCGCCTTGTCCCAGAGCACGGCGTCGCGCGGGTTGGTGACCTCGGGCGAGCTGTACTCGGGGTGCGCGTGGTCCACGTAGAACCGGGCCCCGTTGGTGAGGATGACGTTGGCGAGACCGATGTCCTCGTCGGTCAGCTGGCTGGCGTCCGCCACCTCGCGCGCGAGGTCGAAGCCCCGGGCGTCGCGCAGCGGGTTCTCCTCCTCGAAGTCCCAGCGGGCCCGCCGCGCCCGGTGCATCGCCGCCGCGTACGCGTTGACGATCTGGGACGAGGTGAGCATGGCGTTGGCGTTGGGGTGCCCGGGCACGGAGATCCCGTACTCGGTCTCGATGCCCATCACGCGCCGTACGGTCATGCGGCCCTCCTTGCCCGGTGCCCCGCCCCCCACGGGCGGCGCACGCCGACGTACCGCTGAAACAACACCGGCGCCGGCGTTCTGCCCGCGAACGGTGGGTCGAGCCTAGAACCCGGCACCGACGGGCGGGCCCCGAGACGCGCCGTCCGGCTGCGGGGCCGCGAGGCGCCACAGCCGGACGGGTGCGTGCTGTACCGGGGACCGCCGGGGCGGCCCGGTCACCGCGCGCCTACAGGTACTGGCCCGTGTTGGCGACGGTGTCGATCGAGCGGCCGGACTCGGCGCCCTGCTTCCCGGTGACCAGCGTGCGGATGAAGACGATCCGCTCGCCCTTCTTGCCGGAGATGCGGGCCCAGTCGTCCGGGTTGGTGGTGTTCGGCAGGTCCTCGTTCTCCTTGAACTCGTCCACGCAGGCGGCGAGCAGGTGGGAGACGCGCAGACCGCGCTGACCGTGGTCGAGGAAGTCCTTGATGGCCATCTTCTTCGCGCGGTCGACGATGTTCTGGATCATCGCGCCGGAGTTGAAGTCCTTGAAGTACAGGACCTCCTTGTCACCGTTGGCGTAGGTGACCTCCAGGAACCGGTTCTCCTCGGTCTCGGAGTACATCCGCTCCACGACCGACTGGATCATCGCGGCCACCGTCGCCCCCAGGGAGCCGTCGTGCTCCTTGACGTCGTCCGGGTGGAACGGCAGCGACTCCTTGAGGTACTTGGAGAAGATGTCCTTGGCGGCCTCGGCGTCCGGGCGCTCGATCTTGATCTTGACGTCCAGGCGGCCGGGCCGCAGGATCGCCGGGTCGATCATGTCCTCGCGGTTCGAGGCGCCGATGACGATGACGTTCTCGAGCCCCTCCACGCCGTCGATCTCGGCGAGCAGCTGCGGGACGATGGTGTTCTCCACGTCCGAGCTGACGCCGGAACCGCGGGTGCGGAACAGCGACTCCATCTCGTCGAAGAAGACGATGACGGGCGTGCCCTCACTCGCCTTCTCCCGGGCCCGCTGGAAGACCAGGCGGATCTGCCGCTCGGTCTCGCCCACGTACTTGTTGAGCAGCTCGGGGCCCTTGATGTTGAGGAAGTAGCTCTTCCCCTGGGGGCGCCCGGTGACCTCGGCGACCTTCTTGGCCAGCGAGTTGGCCACCGCCTTGGCGATCAGCGTCTTGCCGCAGCCGGGCGGGCCGTAGAGCAGCACGCCCTTGGGCGGGCGCAGCTCGTACTCCTTGAAGAGGTCGGCGTGCAGGTACGGCAGCTCGACCGCGTCGCGGATCAGCTCGATCTGGTTGCTCAGGCCGCCGATCTGGCGGTAGTCGATGTCCGGGACCTCCTCGAGGACCAGCTCCTCGACCTCGGCCTTCGGCACGACCTCGTACACGTAGCCGGAGCGGGGCTCCAGCAGGAGGGCGTCCCCCGCCCTGATGGTGGTCTCGCGCAGCGGCTCGGCGAGCCGCACCACCCGCTCCTCGTCGGTGTGGCCGATGACCAGGGCGCGCTCGCCGTCCTCGAGGATCTCCTTGAGGGTGACGATCTCGCCGATGCGCTCGAAGGCCATCGCGTCCACGATGTTGAGGGCCTCGTTGAGCATCACCTCCTGGCCGCGCCGCAGTTCGTCGAGGGCGACGTTCGGGCTGACGTTCACGCGGAGCTTGCGCCCGCCGGTGAAGATGTCGGCGGTGCCGTCCTCGTTGGCCTCGAGGAAGGTGCCGAACCCGGCCGGGGGCTGTGCCAGCCGGTCCACTTCCTCCTTGAGGGCCACGATCTGGTCGCGGGCCTCGCGCAGGGTGGAGGCGAGCCGTTCGTTCTGGGCGGTCACGCCGGCCAGGTTGGTCTGGAGCTCGACGATCCGCTCTTCGAGGATCCTCGAATTGCGCGGCGAGTCGGCGAGCTTGCGGCGCAACACGGCGATTTCCTGCTCGAGGTACGAGAGCTGAGCGGTCTCGTCGGAACCACGAGCGGGCCTGCCGGTGCTGCGGTTGTAGTCGTCATCGTGGGCTGCCACGGTCCTCACCTCCTCCGGGGAGCTGGACGCTTCCAGACCCTACCTGGGACCAGGGGTCCGTAAACCCCTAGATCAAGAAAGATGGAACGGGCGTGTCCGATCTTCGCCCCAGCGTGCTTCCCCTCTGCTAAGGAGATACCCACCGCGCACCACCCAAAGCGGGCCAGATGTATCGTCGAGCGAAGTGATATCCGATCGCGACCGCGGCACCGGGTCCGATCGTTGTACGAATGGCGGGATTGCCCGGAAATAGGGCGACCCGGGACAGAAACGGCAGGGAACCATGTCGGAGACCGAGCAGACGGCGGCGGCCGAGCAGCTGGAGGTGTGGATCGACCAGGACCTGTGCACCGGCGACGGCATCTGCGTGCAGTACGCGCCGGAGGTCTTCGAGCTCGACATCGACGGCCTGGCGTACGTGAAGGGGCCGGACGACGAGCTCCGCCAGCAGCCCGGGGACAGCGCCCCGGTGCCGCTGACGCTCCTTCAGGACGTGGTGGACTCGGCGAAGGACTGCCCCGGCGACTGCATCCACGTGCGCCGGGCGTCCGACCTGGTCGAGGTGTACGGGCCGGACGCGGAGTAGCGCCCGGGGCGGGCGCGCGCCCGCATCAGGTCAGACTCACCGGGGCGGCGGTCTGGGAGCGTTCCCAGCCGCCGCCCTTGCGCGTCCAGGTGAGGTCGAGTGAGATGTCGGGGCGGAAGCGCGGCACGTCCTCGCTCGAATACCCCTGCGCGTGGCCGGTGATGGCGCCGTCGGACCGCAACGCCAGCCGGCCGACGGTGAGGTTCTCGCGCTCGGAGAGCAGGGTGCTCACCACCACCGGGCGGTCGCCCGGGCCGAAGCCGAGCAGGTAGACGGCGTCCGGCGGGGTGCCGTTGGCCGCGTCGCAGTGCGCGGCGACGACGGTGCCGGGGCGGCCGTCACCGAGCACGGCGGGCATGCTGAGCACCGCCTTCACCGGGAAGGGGCCGCAGTCGAGCGGCAGTTGGGCCGCGGCCGGGTCGGGGGCGGCGCTCGCGCCGAGTGCCCTGGGGGCGCCGTGGAGGGGCACCGGGCTGCCCGAGGCCGGCCCGGCCGCGAGCCCGGCGGCCACCACCGCGCCGCAGCCGGCCAGGGCCAGCGCCCAGTGCCAGGGGGCGGTTCGCGCGTGCCCGGGCCGGCTGCCGCCCCGCGGTGTCGTCTGCTCTCCAGCCGTCGTCCCGACCGCGGTCTCCACCAGGCGTCCCCTCCAGTGGTCTGTGTGAGCGAGCATCGTCCCACACGGGGCGGGCCGGCGGAGGGCTCGGGTGTACGGAGACGGCGAAGGGGTGGTACGCGTTTCGCGCACCACCCCTTCGCGGGTCGGTCGTCGGTTCAGCCGAGGTCGGGCTGCCCGGCCTCGGCGCGGGCGGCGGCACGGGCCGCGGCGCGCTCCTGGAGGGTCGGCTCGGGGGAGCCGTTGTCGTAGTCCTCGCCGTACGCGCCCTTGGCCGGGCGGCGGCGGCGCAGCGGCGGCTCGACGCCGTCGGCGAGCCGGCGGGCGGTGAGCAGGAAGCCGGTGTGGCCGATCATCCGGTGGTCCGGGCGGACGGCCAGGCCCTCCAGGTGCCAGGTGCGGACCATGGTCTCCCAGGCCTGCGGCTCGGTGAAGGTGCCGTGCTCGCGCAGCGCCTCGACGGTCTTGGACATCTGCGTGGTGGTGGCCACGTAGCAGCAGATGAGGCCGCCGGGGACGAGCGCCTTGGACGCGACGTCCAGGCACTCCCAGGGGGCGAGCATGTCGAGGATGACGCGGTCGACGTCGGTCTCGACCAGGTTGTCCTGGAGGTCGCCGACGGTGAGCTTCCACGCCGGGTGCGGCCCGCCGAAGTAGCGCTCGACGTTGCCCTTGGCGATGTCGGCGAAGTCCTGGCGGCGCTCGTACGAGGCCAGCATGCCGGTGTCGCCGACGGCGCGCAGCAGGTAGCTGGAGAGCGCTCCGGAGCCGACGCCGGCCTCGACGACGCGGGCGCCGGCGAAGATGTCGGCCATCGCCAGGATCTGCCCCGCGTCCTTGGGGTAGATCACGGCGGCGCCGCGGGGCATGGACAGGACGTAGTCGGGGAGCAGGGGGCGCAGCGCGAGGTACGGGACGTTCCCCGTGGTGCGCACGACCGTGCCCTCGGGGGCGCCGATCAGCTCGTCGTGCGGGAACGCACCCTTGTGGGTGTGGAACTGGTTCCCGGCCTGGAGCGTGAACGTGTAGTGGCGGCCCTTGGGGTCGGTCAGCTGGACCTGGTCCCCGACCTGGAAGGGCCCGCGTCGGCGGGTGGCACCGGTCGGTTCGGACATGCCGACAATCCTAAGGGAAGCGGACGGCCCCGCCCGACCGGGGTGATCACCGGCGGCCTCCGGGGCGTGGCGCCGGGCGCCGTCAGCGCCCCGTGACGGCCGCGGTCAGGCGCTGCTCGATGTCGGTGAGCGCGACGACCCCGTAGACCCGGCCATCCGCCTCGACCACCAGGTACTCGCCGGACGGGGTGGCCTGGACGGCGCGCAGCAGGTCCTCGCCGCCGAGGTCGGCGTCCAGCCGCAGCCCGGGTTCGAGGTCGCGGGCGAGCGGGCCGACGGCGACCCACGGGCGGCGGTGCTCGGGCACCGCGCGGACGGCGGACTCCCGGACGACGGCGATCGGCTCGCCCCGCCCGTCCACCACGACCACCGCACCGGCCTGGGCCTCCCGGGCGCGGCGCAGCGCCTCGCCGAGCGGGGTGTCGGCGGTGACCTCGACGACGCGGCGGGCGAGGTCGCGCAGCCGCAGCCCCGGCAGCACCTCCTTGAGCCGGGCGTTGCGCAGACTGGCGGTGGCGCCGTTCCAGATGATCGCGGCGAGGACGGCGGCCAGCACCGCGTCCACCAGGGTGTCGGTGGTGCTGCGCTCGATCCCGCGGGCGGAGCTGACCAGCGGCAGCCCGATCAGCACGGCGACGGCCAGCCCCCGGCCGACCCAGGCGGCCGCGACCGTGCCGGTCATCGCCCGGCCGCTGACCGCCCAGACGACGGCCCGCAGCATCCGGCCGCCGTCCAGCGGCAGGCCCGGCAGCAGGTTGAAGGCCGCGACGACCAGGTTGGAGACCATCAGGCCGGCGAGCAGCACCCCCGGCACGGTGGAGGCGTCCACGGCCCGCAGCGCGAGGTAGAAGACGCCGCCGAGCGCCAGGGAGAGCAGCGGCCCGACGAAGGCCAGCCAGAACTCCCGCCAGGGGCTCTCGGCCTCGTTCTCGATCTCCGACACCCCGCCGAAGAACTGCAGCTGGATCCGGCGCACACCGAGGCGGTAGCGCAGTGCGACCAGCGTGTGGGCGAGCTCGTGCACCAGGACGGAGGCGTAGAACGCCACCGCGAAGGTGAAGGCGAGCAGGTATCGGGGCGCGCCGCCGAGGTCCGGCAGGACGTCCCCGAGCTGGCCGCCGAACACCCAGGTGATCAGGGCGGCGATGACGAACCAGGAGGGCGTGACGTAGACGGGCACGCCGAAGGGGCGGCCCATCAGGATGCCGCCGCCGCGCTCGGGCGGCTGGGGCGGGCGCCCGGCCCCGCGGCCGTCGTCGTCGCCGTGCGGTGGCTGGTCGGAGGTCTGCTGCCCCCTGCTGTCGCTCACCGTGATCCCTTCGGTCGTCTGCCCCGTCGTGCCCCGGTGCGCCCACGCTACGTGATCTCGGCCGCCCGGAGCCGTGCGCCCCTCTGTCGGTGTTCATACCCACTGCGCCGGGCGGTGTGGCAGCCCGGTGGCAGCGGGATGACAGCGAAGGGCAATAGGGTCGGGGGCATGCAGCAGACCGACACCACCAGCGCCGCCGGGGCACCGGCGCGCCCGGCGGCGCCCCCGACCGGCCTGTCCCCGTCCCGTGCGGGGGACTTCCTCACCTGTCCCCTGCTGTACCGGCTGCGGGTGATCGACCGGCTGCCCGAGCCGCCCAGCGCGGCGGCGACCCGGGGCACCCTGGTGCACGCGGTGCTGGAGCGGCTGTTCGACAGCCCGGCGGGCGAGCGGACCCCGGAGCGGGCCCTGGGCCTGCTGCGCCCGCAGTGGGAGCGGCTGCTCGGCGAGCGCCCGGAGCTGGCCTCGCTCTTCCCGGGGGATCCGGACGGCGCGGCGCTCACCCGCTGGCTGGCGGACGCCGAGAAGCTGGTCGGGCAGTGGTTCCGGCTGGAGGACCCGACCCGGCTGCACCCGGTGGAGCGCGAGCTGTACGTGGAGACGGCACTGGAGTCGGGGCTGCTGCTGCGCGGCTACATCGACCGGGTGGACGTCGCCCCGACCGGCGAGGTCCGCCTGGTGGACTACAAGACCGGCCGGGCGCCCTCGCGGGACTTCGAGGGCAAGGCGATGTTCCAGATGAAGTTCTACGCGCTGGTGGTGTGGCGCTGGAAGGGCGTGATCCCCAGGCGCCTCCAGCTGGTCTACCTGGGCGGCGGCGGGGACGTGGTCAGCTACGACCCGGACGAGGCCGACCTGCTCGCGGTGGAGCGCAAGCTGCTGGCGCTCTGGGAGCGGATCACCCTCGCGGTGGCGACCGGGGACTTCCCCGCGACCCGCAACCGCCTCTGCGACTGGTGCGACCACCAGGCCAGCTGTCCGGAGTTCGGCGGCACTCCCCCGCCGTACCCGCTGCCGCTGGCCCGTACGTCTGACGAAGACGATCCCACGGGGGATCCGATGAGCAAGGAGTCCTAGGTGACGATCCGAGTGTTGCTGGTCGACGACCAGCCGCTGCTTCGCACCGGTTTCCGGATGATCCTGGAGGCCGAGTCCGACCTGGTGGTGGTCGGTGAGGCCGGCGACGGTCAGCAGGCGCTGGACCAGGTCCGCGCGCTGCAGCCCGACGTGGTGCTGATGGACATCCGGATGCCCAGGATGGACGGCGTGGAGGCCACCCGCCGGATCGCCGGCCCGGGCCGGGACGGCCCGGCCAAGGTCCTGGTGCTGACCACCTTCGACCTGGACGAGTACGTGGTGGAGGCGCTGCGCGCGGGCGCCAGCGGGTTCCTGCTGAAGGACGTCCCGGCGGAGGAGCTGGTCCAGGCGATCCGGGTGGTGGCGGACGGCGCGGCGATGCTGGCGCCGAGCATCACCCGGCGGCTGCTGGACATGTACGCCACCAAGCTGCCCTCCGGCGAGGAGGCGCCGCCGCAGGCGCTGAGCGCGCTGACCGAGCGCGAGCTCGAGGTGCTGAAGCTGGTGGCCCGCGGGCTGTCGAACGCGGAGATCGCGGCCGAGCTGTTCGTCAGCGAGACCACGGTGAAGACGCATGTGGGCCACGTGCTGACCAAGCTCCAGCTGCGCGACCGGGTGCAGGCGGCGGTGTACGCCTACGAGAGCGGGCTGGTGCGTCCGGGCGCCCTCTGAGGCCGGTACGACGGTGGCCCGTCCGCCTCCCCCGGGTCCGGGAGGAGGTGGACGGGCCACCGTCGTGCGGAGGGGGTCCCGGTCGCCCGGTGCCGCCCCCGTCGGCTACTTGCCGCCGACCCGGCCGATGTCCCAGAAGCGGAACACGCCGGTGGTGTCGACGGTCGACTCGACACCGGTGATGTACGAGCGGGCCGCGTAGAAGGCCTTGTTCTGGAACAGCGGGATGAGCGGCACGTTCTCGGCGGCTATCTGCTGGATCTGGGCGTAGCCGGAGGCCGCGGCGCTGCGGTCGGCCTGCTTCACGCCGTCCGGCACCAGGCGCTGGCTGATCCGCGGGTCGTCCCAGCCGGTGTGGTACGCGCCGCCCTGGACGAGCAGCGGGGCGATGTAGTTGTCGGCGTCCGGGTAGTCGGCGAACCAGCCGACGATGTACGCCTGGTACTTGCCGTCCGCCCAGCCCTTCTTGAAGGCGTCCCAGTCGGCCTCCTGCTGGACCGTCACCTGGAAGAGGCCGCCGGCCTCCAGCTGCTTCTTGAGCATCTCGGGCTCGGCGCTCTCGGCCCGCGAGCGCGACCAGGTGAGGCTGATCTTGACCGGGGTCTGGACCTTGGCGTCGGTGAGGATCTTCTTGGCCTTGGCCACGTCCTGGTCGCCGTAGCGGTCGAAGTAGGCGGTGGTGTGGCCGACCACGCCGGCCGGGACCAGCGCGTACAGCGGCTGGACGGTGCGGGCGAAGACGTCGCGGGCGAGCGCCTTGCGGTCGAGCAGCTGCGCGGCGGCCTGACGGACGGCGACGTTGCCGGTGACCGGGTCCTTGGTGTTGAAGACCATCGAGCGGGTGTCGTTGCTGTCGCCCTCGACGACCTGCAGGTCGGTCTTGCCGCCCTGCTGGTCGGCGTGGATCTGGGCGGCGGTGTTCGGCTCGAGGCTGTTGTCGGTGAGGTCGACGTCGCCCTTGTCGAGCGCGGTCTTCAGGTCCGCGGCCTTGTCGTAGTACCGCACGGTGAACTTGCTGTTCCGCAGCTTGGCGTCGCCGTTGTACTTGTCGTTGGGCACCAGGACGACCTTGCCCAGCTGCTTGCCGGCGTCGCCGCTGCCCAGGGCCGCGAGCGAGTCGACGCGGTACGGGCCGGAGCCGACCACCTTGTCGTTGGAGAGCGCCTTGTCGGCGGGGAACACCTGGTGGTCGACGATGGCGCCGGCCGGGCTGGCCAGCTTGGCCGGCAGGGTGGCGTCCGGGGCGGTGAGGTGGAAGATCACCTCGTTGTCGCCCTTGGCCTCGACGCTCTTGATCGAGGTGAGCAGGTCGGACGGGCCGTTCTCGTCGCTGATCTTCTTGGTGCGCTCGATCGAGAACACCACGTCGGCGGCGGTCAGCGGGTGGCCGTTGGAGAACTTCAGGCCGGGCCGCAGCGTGCAGTGGTACTGGGCGGCGTCGCCGCTGGTGAACTCGCAGGACTGGGCGGCGTCCGGCGAGGGCGCGCTGGAGGCGGCCGGGAAGGCGAGCAGCGACTGGAAGGTGTTGCGCAGCACCAGCCAGGAGCCGGAGTCGTAGGCGATGGCCGGGTCCAGCGAGCTGGTGAGCTGGCTGGTGCCCATGGTGACCGACTTGCCGCTGTCCCCCTTGACGGCGTCGGTGACCGATCCGCAGCCGGCCACCGTCACGGCGACCAGACCGGCGCAGCCGAGTGCTGCCAGGCGTTCAGCTGAAGTTCTCACGGGGCGCGTCCTTCTGGGTGCGGTCCGGCGGGGGCCGGTGGCCCGCGCCGAGGACGCCCCAGGGTGCGGGGGCGCGTGCGCGGACCGGGCGCCCGGACGACCGCGCGCAGGACGGGGTTGCCCGTCGTCGGCGGCGGCAGGGCGCGTGGGGAGGGGAACGAACCCGAGTAGCGTGCCATATCGAACACGCACGACCGATACCCGTGCAGATGACGTTTGGGACACGGCGGTTGAGGGCAGCGCGTTGCACCCGACGAGTTGTCAGGCAATGCCCGATTTCTCCCCGGGCCACCGCCGCCGACAGCCGGGCGGGAGTGCTTACCCGCGAGTAGCCCCACCCTGCAATGAGATGACAATCACACTCGCGAGGCCACCAGCGAGCGGAGCAGTTCAAGATCGACCCGCTCCAGCGAGGGCAGCACCAGCCGGCCGGGAGCCGGCTCGATCGGCGCCACCGAGGGCACCGCGATCACCGGGCAGCCGGCCGCCTCGGCCGCCCGCACCCCGGTCGGCGCGTCCTCGACCACCACGCAGCGGGCCGGCTCCGCGCCCAGCCGGCGGGCCGCCTCCAGGTACGGGTCCGGGTGCGGCTTGGTGCGCGGCACCTCGTCCCCGGCGACCGTGAAGGCGAAGTGCCGCTCCCCGAGCGAGCGCAGCACGATGTCGACCACGTGCCGGTGCGAGGCGGTCACCAGCACCGCCGGGATCCCGTGCGCGGCAAGGGTGTTGAGGAGCCGCTCGGCGCCCGGCATGAGTGGCACGCCGCCGGCCAGCAGGTCGACGAAGCGCTGGTTGATCAGTACGGTGAGGTCGGCCGGCGCGAGGTCCACCCCGGTGGTGCCGACCAGGTAGTCGATCACCCGGGTCATCGGCCCGCCGACCACCTGGGCCCGGTCCTGCTCGGTCAGCGCGTGGCCCAGCTCGGCGAAGAGCGTGACCTCGGCCTGCCACCAGAAGTCCTCGGTGTCCACCAGCGTCCCGTCCATGTCCAGCAGCACCGCCTGCAGGCCGCGGCCGTCCCCGTGGTCGAGGACCCGGGCGGCGGTGGAGATGGTGGTCATGGTGGGAGTCCTTCCGTCGGTCCCCCGGGGCCGCCGGGCGGCCCCTGGGGATGGCACGGGCCGGCCCGCTGGTGAGCGGACCGGCCCGTTCAGGATCATCAAGGATACGCCCGGTCCGCCCGGAGGGAGCGAACGCGGCGGGGCGTTCGGGTTACCGGGCGTTGAAGTACTTCGCCTCCGGGTGGTGGATCACGATCGCGTCGGTGGACTGCTCCGGGTGCAGCTGGAACTCCTCGGAGAGCACCACGCCGATCCGCTCGGGCTTGAGCAGCTCGGCGATCTTGGCGCGGTCCTCCAGCTCGGGGCAGGCCCCGTAGCCGAGCGAGAAGCGGGCGCCCCGGTACTTGAGGGCGAACATGTCCTTGACGTCCTGCGGGTCCTCGCCGGAGAAGCCCAGCTCGTAGCGGACCCGGGCGTGCCAGAACTCGGCCAGCGCCTCGGCCAGCTGCACGGAGAGGCCGTGCAGCTCCAGGTAGTCGCGGTAGGAGTTCTCGGCGAACAGCTCGTTGGCCGCCTCCGAGATCCGGTTGCCCATGGTGACCACCTGCAGGCCGACCACGTCCCGCGCCCCGGACTCCTCCGGGCGGAAGAAGTCCGCCAGGCAGAGCCTGCGCCCGCGCCGCTGGCGGGGGAAGGTGAAGCGGGTCCGCTCGGTGCCGTCCTCGTGGAAGACGATCAGGTCGTCGCCCTTGGAGTTCGCCGGGTAGTAGCCGTAGACCACGGCCGCCTCCAGCCAGCCCTCGGTCTGCAGCCGGTCCAGCCACATCCGCAGCCGCGGCCGGCCCTCGGTCTCCACCAGCTCCTCGTAGGAGGGGCCGTCGCCGCTGCGGGCCGCCTTCAGGCCCCACTGGCCCTTGAACAGCGCGTCCTCGTCCAGCCAGGAGGCGTAGTCGGCGAACGGCACGCCCTTGACGATCCGGTCGCCCCAGAACGGCGGGACGGGCACGGTGTTGTCGACGGTGACGTCCGAGCGGACCTGGCCGAGGTTGACCTCCGGCTCCTCCTCCACCTCGACCCGGGCGTGCCGGCGCTGCTTGAGCTCCGGCAGGGTCGCGCCCGGCACCCCGCGCTTGACCGCGATCAGCGCGTCCATCAGCCGCAGGCCCTCGAAGGCGTCCCGGGCGTAGCGGACCTCGCCCTCGTAGATCTCGTGCAGGTCCTGCTCGACGTAGGCGCGGGTCAGGGCGGCACCGCCCAGGATCACCGGGTAGCTCGCGGCCAGCTTGCGCTGGTTGAGCTCCTCCAGGTTCTCCTTCATGATCACGGTGGACTTCACCAGCAGGCCGGACATCCCGATGACGTCCGCCTTGTGCTCCTGCGCGGCGTCCAGGATCGCCGAGACCGGCTGCTTGATGCCCAGGTTGACCACGTTGTAGCCGTTGTTGGACAGGATGATGTCGACCAGGTTCTTGCCGATGTCGTGGACGTCGCCCTTGACGGTGGCCAGCACGATGGTGCCCTTGCCCTCGCTGTCGGACTTCTCCATGTGCGGCTCCAGGTGGGCCACCGCGGTCTTCATCACCTCGGCGGACTGGAGCACGAACGGCAGCTGCATCTGGCCGGAGCCGAAGAGCTCGCCGACCACCTTCATGCCGGCCAGCAGGGTCTCGTTGATGATCTCCAGCGCGGGGCGCCCGGCCAGCGCCTCGTCCAGGTCGGCCTCCAGGCCGTTGCGCTCGCCGTCGATGATCCGGCGCTGCAGCCGCTCGTCCAGCGGCAGCGCGGCCAGCTCCTCCGCCTTGGAGGCCTTGACCGAGGCCGAGGAGACCCCCTCGAACAGCTCCAGCAGCCGCTGCAGCGGGTCGTAGCCGTCCCGGCGGCGGTCGTAGACCAGGTCGAGGGCGGCCTCGCGCTGGTCCTCGGGGATCCGGGAGATCGGCAGGATCTTGGAGGCGTGCACGATCGCCGAGTCCAGACCGGCCTCCACGCACTCGTGCAGGAAGACCGAGTTCAGCACCACGCGCGCGGCCGGGTTGAGGCCGAAGGAGATGTTGGACAGGCCCAGGGTGGTCTGCACGGCCGGGTGGCGGCGCTTGAGCTCGCGGATCGCCTCGATGGTCTCGATGCCGTCCCGGCGGGACTCCTCCTGGCCGGTGGCCAGGGTGAAGGTCAGGCAGTCGACCAGGATCGAGCCCTCGTCCACGCCGTAGTCGGCGGTCAGCTCGGCGATCAGCCGCTCGGCGATCTCGACCTTGGTGCCGGCGGTGCGGGCCTGGCCCTCCTCGTCGATGGTCAGCGCGATCAGGCCGGCGCCGTGCTCGCGGGCCAGCGAGGCGATCCGGCCGAAGCGGGAGTCCGGGGCGTTTCCGTCCTCGTAGTTGACCGAGTTGAGCACCGCGCGGCCGCCGAGCGCCTCCAGACCGGCCCGCAGCACGTCCGGCTCGGTGGAGTCCAGCACGATCGGCAGGGTGGAGGCGGTGGCCAGCCGGCCGGCGATCTCCCGCATGTCGGCGACGCCGTCGCGGCCGACGTAGTCGACGCACAGGTCCAGCAGGTGGGAGCCGTCCCGGATCTGCTCGCGGGCGATCTCCACGCAGGCCTGCCAGTCGCCGGCCAGCATCGACTCGCGGAACTTCTTCGAGCCGTTGGCGTTGGTGCGCTCGCCGATCGCCAGGTACGAGGTGTCCTGGCGGAACGGCACCGCCTGGTACAGCGAGGCCGCCGAGGGCTCCGGCTGCGGGGTGCGCGGCGAGATCGGGCGGCCCTGCACCCGCTCGACCACCTGGCGCAGGTGCTCGGGCGTGGTGCCGCAGCAGCCGCCGACCAGCGAGAGGCCGTACTCCCGGGTGAACACGTCGTGCGCGTCGGCCAGTTCGGCCGGGGAGAGCGGGTAGTGGGCGCCGTCCTTGCCGAGCACCGGCAGGCCCGCGTTCGGCATGCAGGACAGGCCGATCCGGGCGTTCTTGGCCAGGTAGCGCAGGTGCTCGCTCATCTCGGCCGGGCCGGTGGCGCAGTTGAGGCCGATGTAGTCGACGCCGAGCGGCTCCAGGGCCGTCAGCGCGGCGCCGATCTCGGAGCCGAGCAGCATGGTGCCGGTGGTCTCCACCGTCACCTGGACCAGCACCGGCAGGTCCAGCCCGGCCTCGGCGAGGGCGCGCTTGGAGCCGAGGATGGCGGCCTTGGTCTGCAGCAGGTCCTGGCTGGTCTCGACCAGCAGCGCGTCGGCGCCGCCGGCGATCAGGCCGGCCGCGTTCTGCTGGAAGCCGTCGCGCAGCGTCCCGTACGGGGCGTGGCCGAGGGTCGGCAGCTTGGTGCCGGGGCCGATCGAGCCGAGCACCCAGCGGGTGCGGCCGTCGACGGCGGAGTGGGCGTCGGCCACCTCGCGGGCGATCCGGGCACCGGCCTCGGACAGCTCGAAGATGCGCTCCGGGATGTCGTACTCGCCCAGCGCGGAGAAGTTGGCGCCGAAGGTGTTGGTCTCGACGCAGTCCACGCCCACCGCGAAGTAGGCCTCGTGGACGGAGCGGACGATGTCGGGCCGGGTGAGGTTGAGGACCTCGTTGCAGCCCTCCAGGTTCTGGAAGTCCTCCAGCGTCGGGTCCTGCGCCTGGAGCATGGTGCCCATCGCACCGTCGGCGACCACCACGCGGGTGGCGAGCGCCTCACGCAACGCGTTCGCGCGGCTCTGCTGAGTGATGGACGGGTCGGCTGCAGTGGCCATGGGGCTTCTCCCTGGTGCGACGGCTGTCGGCTTTGCGTCCCGCTGACTCGGGCACGCACCTGGCCAGGGTATCCGCCTCTCGCCCCGGCCTGCGGTGGCATTCCGTATCCTGAGCGTTCGACCGCAAGGGGGGAGCAACCGCGTGGCCCGATTCCGGACCCGCGCGCGGCAGGTCGGCGGGGCCCTGGCGGCCCCCTGGCGAGCGCTGCGCGACCGCTGGCGAGCCTGGTCCCGGTGGCGCCGGGCCCTGCTGGTGCTGGCCCTGGCCGCGGCCGTACCGGTCGCCGCACTGGGCTCGTTGTTCGTCGCGATCCGGTTGCACTACACGGGTGAACCGGCACCCGAAGCGCGCACCCGGGGGCGGGACGCCGTCTGGCTCGGGCACGCCTGGGTGGACGGCCGCAAGACCGACGCGGACGTCGCCGCACTGGTCCGGCGGCTGGCCGGCACCGGCGTGCACGACCTGTACGTCCACACCGGCCCGCTGGAGCACGACGGCTCGCTGCCGCCGTCCGCCCACCCCGCGGCCCGCTGGTTCACCGGGGCGGTGCACACCGCGCTGCCGGAGATCCGGCTGCAGGGCTGGCTGGGCGACGAGGTGAAGCCGGAGAAGGACGCCCTGGACCTGGACGACGCCCCCACCCGGGACCGCGTCACCGCGTCCGCCCGGCAGGTGCTAGACCTCGGCTTCGACGGCGTGCACTTCGACATGGAACCGATCCGGCCCGGTACGGCCGGCTGGCTGACGCTGCTCGACCAGGTCCACCCGGTGACGGCCGCCCGCGGCGCCCGGCTGTCCGTGGCCGCGCCGCAGATCGACCCGGTGCCGGGGCTGCACACCGCGGGCATCCTGCTCAGCGGCCACGGCAAGTGGTGGGACCGCGCGTACTTCGCCGAGACGGCCCGCCGGGTCGACCAGATCGCCGTGATGACGTACGACTCCTCGATGCCGACCGAGCCGCTGTTCGGGGGCTACGCCGCGCTGCAGACCGAGCTGGCGCTGGAGGCCACCCCGCCGGACGTCGACCTGCTGATGGGCCTGCCGTTCTTCTGGGACGACAAGTGGGGCCACTGGGGTGACGCCGAGACCGTCTCCGCCGCCGTCCGCGGGGTGCGGCTGGGGCTGAGCCGCGAGGACCCGGAGCGGCGGAACTTCGGCGTCGCGCTGTACGTGGACTTCGCCGCCACCCCCGAGCACTGGGCCGCCTACCGGCGCGGGTGGGTCGAGGTCTGAGCCGCGGCCGGCGGTGCCGGGCCCCGAGCACGGCCTAGGGCGTGTCTTTCGGATCACGTCGGATCAGCGGGCGTCGTTGGGGTGCGTGCATCGGCGGCGCCGAGGAGGGAGTCCATGCGGAGCATCGG
>NZ_JBFAZB010000014.1:0-157454 GCF_040681575.1 Kitasatospora sp. NPDC051702 | reverse complement strand
ACCCCGTACCCCAGCGCCGACAACCGCTCCGCCACCCGCCGACCCGTCTTACCCGTACCACCCACCACCAGCACCACACCGGCATCGACCGGAAGATCAAGAGCACCGTCGTACGTCATCACGACCACCTCATTCGGAGAAAAGAAGGAGAACGAACGGAACCGACCGCCGGAGGCACCGGGCGTCCGGCCGGTCCGACGCGGATCCGCGGGGCTCGTCCGAGCCCTGAGCCCTGCGGCCCCTCGTCCTGGCACCATTCAAGTCCGCCCCGAGCCCGCGAACCATAGCCGCCGCACTCAGGTCCATGTG
This sequence comes from Kitasatospora sp. NPDC051702, assembly GCF_040681575.1. Taxonomy (NCBI): domain Bacteria; kingdom Bacillati; phylum Actinomycetota; class Actinomycetes; order Kitasatosporales; family Streptomycetaceae; genus Kitasatospora; species Kitasatospora sp. NPDC051702. Next base: position 157,145 of record NZ_JBFAZB010000014.1, on the reverse strand, counting down.
CGAGCGTCTACGCCGCCCACCAGCGACGTCCGCCCGGTCACGGCCCGTCCGCGCCGTCCGCGGCCGGGGCCCCACCGGAACCCACCACAACACATCCCGCCCCGGCCGCACAGATCCCTCTACCCGCCCTTGACCTGGCCTTGACCGTCGCCGAATTCCCCGGAAAGGCCTTGCCCGCAATTCAGGGACCCTCCGCGGATCCGGCCGTGAATTCCCGCCGGGCCGTGGCCGACCGGCCGTGGGCGGCGCAGCGGAAGCGGTGCGGCCCGCCCGCCCGGACACCGCACCGGTAGTCTCGCGGCTGCTGCCGATCCATGGGAAGGCCTCGTTCACGGCCCGGTCGCTGCTTGCGCTCGGCCGCGGTCCCGGTGGTGTTCCCGACGATCGCGGGCGAGCCCGCCCGAGGAGCCGGCGGCCGCCGGGCCGACCTGCGGGGGCGGCGGCCCGCGGCTACCGTGAGGGCATGATCAACGGCGCCCACGTCATCCTGTACAGCCGGGACGCGGAGGCCGACCGCGCGTTCCTCCGCGACGTCCTGCGCTTCCCGCACGTGGACGCGGGCGGCGGCTGGCTGGTCTTCCGGCTGCCGCCCGCGGAGCTCGCGGTCCACCCCGCCGAGGCTTCCGACCGGGAGCTCTACCTGATGTGCGACGACGTCCACGCGACGGTCCGCGAACTCACCGCGCTCGGCGTCGAGTTCACCGAGCCGGTGAGCTCCGCCGGGTGGGGCCTGCGGACGGCGCTACGACTGCCGGGCGGGGGCGTGGTCGGCCTCTACCAGCCGCGCCACGAGGTGGCCCACGGCGGCTGAGCCCGAGCGCCACCCGGGCCGGAGCGCCGCCCGGCCGGGCAACCGATCCGCCACCACGGCGAGCCCCGAGGCCGGCTCAGCCGCAGGTGCCGTCCGCGCAGAGCCGCCACGGCACCCAGGACCCGAACCGGTCCGCCTCGCTGGTCCGCCAGTACCGGTCCGCGTTCCACTCCCGGGCCGTGACCTGCAGCCGGCCGTCGGCCAGCTGCACCACCGAACTCGGCGCGCTCAGCCCCCGGCCGGGCTCCGGCAGTCCGGGCAGCGGCCGGACCGGCCCCCAGGCGTCCCCGCTGCCGTCCCGCTGGCTGCGCACCTCCATCGCCCCGGAGGACCCGTTGCCCGCGGCGAAGGCGTGCAGCCGCCCGTCGCGCTCCTTGAACAGGGTGATCCCCCCGTGGTACGGCGGCGGCGCCAGCTCGAAGCCCTCGGCCGCGCTCCAGCGCCCGTCCGGGGTGGCCAGCACGGTGCGGCAGATGCTGCCGTAGGAGGCGATGAACACCTCCAGCCCGCCGCGGCCGTTCTCCACCGCGCTGACCTGGTACAGCTTCGGCCCGACCGGGGTCGCGCTGACCCGCTCCCACGCGCCGTACTCGCCGCCCGGCTCCTCCTGGGACCGGTGCCAGACGAAGCGCGGGCCGGGCGCCGCGGAGTCGTCGTAGAACTGCTGGAACTGCTCGGTCCGGCCGTCCGCCCGACGCGCCTCCACCAGGCTGTCCGCGACCGGACTGCCCGCCCGGCCCGGCCCCGGCGCGGCCCCGCACCCGGCGGTGACACCCGCGGCCGGGATCGTGGGGGGGGGGGGCCCCCGCCCCGCGCCCCCCCCCGCGGCGGGGGGGGGGGCACCCCCCACACACGGTGGCCGGGGGGGTGGGGGGGGGGGGGGCCGCCCCGCCCCCCCCCCCCCCCCCACGACTGCGGCGGTCAGCACACCCGACAACACGGTTCGCGGAAGGTTCCTGCACACGGTCGGCACACCTCCATGCTGGCATCGGAACGACACGGCTGCGCACGGGAACGGGCCGTTCCGGCCCGCCCCCCGTACGCAGCCGGGACATTCTCGCCCGCCCGCCGCCGGGCGGACAGGGTGCCCACGGACCGTCCCGACGCGATCCGGCCGAACCCGGCGCCCGCGCACCACCCCGGCACCGCCGTGGCACCGGGCGCACCGTCCGGGCCGGGGAGCGCCCCCTCACCCCGCGGACGCGCGCCGCGGGGCGCGGGGCGCCAGGGCGGGGCCGGGCCCCGGGAAAACTCTTCGGAGAAATCTCCGTCGCCCGTGTCGAGAACCCGTGCCCGGCTCCGTCCCAGGGCCGAACGCGACGAGAATGGTCGCACCCGCTCCGAGGAGAAGACGATGGCCAAGTACCTGCTGCTGAAGCACTACCGCGGCGCCCCGGCCCCCGTGAACAACGTGCCGATGGACCAGTGGACGCCGGAGGAGATCTCGGCCCACATCCAGTACATGAACGACTTCGCGACCCGGCTCGAGAAGAGCGGCGAGTTCGTCGACGGCCAGGCGCTCGCGCCCGAGGGCTCCTGGGTCCGGTACGACGGTGAGGGGCGCCCGCCGGTGACCGACGGCCCGTTCGCCGAGACCAAGGACCTCATCGCCGGCTGGATGGTGATCGACGTCGACAGCCACGAGCGCGCCGTCGAGCTGGCCGGCGAGCTGTCGGCCGCCCCCGGCGCGGGCGGTCGGCCGATCCACGAGTGGCTGGAGCTGCGCCCCTTCCTGGCCGCCCCGCCCACCATCTCGGAGTGACCCACCCCGTGGACGAAGCCCTGCTGAGGAGCCTCACGCCGGGCGTGCTCGGTGTCCTCGTCCGCCGCGGAGCAGACTTCGCGGCGGCCGAGGACGCCGTCCAGGAGGCGCTGGTCGAGGCGGTGCGGGTCTGGCCGGCCGACCAGCCGCGCGACCCGAAGGGCTGGCTGGTCACCGTGGCGTGGCGGAAGTTCCTCGACGCCGCCCGCGCGGACTCCGCCCGCCGCCGGCGCGAGGACCGCCTCGTCGAGGAGCCGCCGCCCGGGCCCGCCCCGGCCGTGGGCGACACGCTGCGCCTCTACTTCCTGTGCGCCCACCCCTCGCTGACCCCGGCCTCCGCCGTCGCGCTCACCCTGCGCGCGGTGGGCGGCCTGACCACCCGCCAGATCGCCCGGGCCTACCTGGTGCCCGAGGCGACGATGGCGCAGCGGATCAGCCGGGCCAAGCGCACCGTCTCCGGCGTGCGGCTCGACCGCAACGGGGACGTCGCGACCGTGCTGCGGGTGCTCTACCTGGTCTTCAACGAGGGCTACGGCGGCGACGTGGACCTCGCCGCCGAGGCGATCCGGCTGACCAGGCAGCTCGCCGCCGTGATCGACCACCCCGAGGTGGCGGGCCTGCTCGCGCTGATGCTGCTCCACCACGCCCGGCGGGCGGCCCGGACCGCGCCGGACGGCAGCCTGGTGCCGCTGGCGGAGCAGGACCGCTCCCGCTGGGACACCCGGGCGATCGCCGAGGGCGTCGGGATCCTCCAGGCGGCCCTGGCCCGCGACCGGCTGGGCGAGTTCCAGGCCCAGGCCGCCATCGCGGCCCTGCACGCCGACGCCCGGAGCGCCGGGGAGACCGACTGGGTGCAGATCGTCGAGTGGTACGACGAGTTGGTCCGTCTGAACGGCAGTCCGGTGGTGCGGCTCAACCGCGCGGTCGCGGTCGGGGAGGCGGACGGGCCGCGCGCCGGGCTGGCGGCGCTCGCCGGACTGGACGACTCGCTGCCCCGCCACACCGCGGTGGCGGCGTACCTGCACGAGCGCGACGGCGACCTCGCCACGGCCGCGCGGCTGTACGCCGAGGCGGCCCACCGCGCGCCCGACCTGGCCGAGCGCGACCACCTGACGCGTCAGGCCGCCCGGCTCAACACCCGCCTGCGCGGCTGACGGCCCGGCTGTGGCCCGGCTGCGGCCCGGGAGGCCAGCCCCGGGGCGTTGCGGTTGGCGGAAGGTCCGTGGCGGGGGCCGCCGGGGTGTCCGGGGTCGAGCGGTTCCCCCAATTGGCCGGCCTGCGGGGCGCCCCTAGGGTCGTCGGAGCCGGCGCCGCCGTCGGCGGGGGCGGGCGAGGGGAGAGCGCGGGTGGCTGCCGGAGGAGCGGTGCGGGGCGGGGTGGTGCCGGTGCTGGCCGCGGCGTGTCTGTGGGGCACGGTCGGTCCGGCGCAGCTGCTGGCGGAGGCCGGGGTGGATCCGGTGGCGCTGGGGGCCTGCCGGATGCTGCTGGGGGGTGCGGTGCTGTGCGCGGTGGCGGTGCGCCCGGCCGGGCTGCGGACGCTGTGGCGCCGGGGCGCGCGTGCCTGGGTGCTGTTGAGCGTCGCGGTCACGGCCGTGTTCCAGGCCGCCTTCCTGCCCGCGGTGGACCGGACGGGGGCCGCGGTCGCCACCGCGGTGGCCTTCGGCAGCGTTCCGGCGGTGGCGGGGCTGTGCGCCCGGTTGGTGCAGGGCGATCGGCTGGGCGGGCCGTGGTGGGCCGGCACGGGCTTCGCCGTCGCCGGGATCGGCCTCCTGCTGCTGCCCGGCAGCTCCGGCCGGACGGACCTGGTGGGCGTGCTGCTGGCCGCGGTGGCGGGGGCCTCGTTCGGGGTGTACATCGTGGCGGGCAAGCGCCTCGCGGCGGCGGGCGCGGACGCGGGCGCCGCCGCGCCGGTGAGCGTGCTGGGGGCGGGCCTGCTGGTGGCACCGTGGATCGCGGTGGCCCCGGCCGGTCTGGGCTCGGTGCGCGCGCTGGTGCTGATCGGCTGGCTGGCGCTGGCGACGACGGCCGTCGGGTACCTGCTGTTCACCCGGGGTGCGCAGCGGATCAGCGCGGCGACCACCGGGACGCTGAGCCTGGCGGAGCCGCTGTTGGCGGCGCTGCTTGGGGTGCTGCTGCTGGGTGAGCGGCTCGGCGGCTGGGCGGCGCTCGGGACGGCGCTGCTGCTGGGCGGTCTGGTGGTGGTGTCGGTCCCGGTGCGGAGCCGGGCGCGGGTGGCCGCCGGGGCCGTCTGAGCGACGGTCGGCCGGGAGCCGGGAGGGCACGCCACCGCCCGGGCCGCCGCGGCGGGGGTCGCGGTGACCCGGGCGCCCGGGGGCCCAGCCCTGGCCAGGGTCCGTTCGACGCCTCCGTCCCTACTGCGGCCCGCGTCGGCGTAGGGCTGGGATCCGTGGGACGGCCCGTCCGGCCTGCGGCCGAGGCCGCGGTCGTCAGCGGAGCCATCCAGGGAAGCCGGAAGGATCGCGTGTAACGCCTCGGACCGGTGGAGCCAAGAAGAGACGTAAGGCAGTGCTCGTCGTCCCAAGGAGTCATCCGTGTCAGCGGAGCATCCGATAGCACCACCCTCGCGTGACCCGGCGGCGTTCGCCGTGTTCTACCGTCAGCAGTTCGACACCGTGCTCGGCTTCGTCACGCGGCGCACGGACAGTGCCCACCTGGCGGCCGATCTGACGGCCGACATCTTCCTGACGGCGCTGGAGCAGGCCGACAGCTACGACGCCCGGCGCGGCGCGCCCGGCGCCTGGCTGTTCGGCATCTCCCGCAACGTCCTGGCCTCGCACTTCCGCGGCAGTGCCCGGGAACGCAACGCGGTGGCCAGGATCGCCGGTCAGCGGTTGCTGGACGACCAGGACGTGTCCGCGATCGAGGGGCGCATCGACGCCGAGCGCGAGGCCCGTGGGCTGGCCGCTCGGCACACCGCGCTGTCCGAGCCGCTGCGTGCGGTGCTGGACCTGGTCGCCGTCGACGGGCTGGCCGTCCGTGAGGCGGCCAAGGCGCTGGGCATCAGCGCGGCCACCGCCCGGGTGCGGTTGCACCGGGCTCGCAAGGCGCTGCAGAAGGTCGTCCCGCAGAGCAACACCACCAGCACGTCCGTGAACGTTCTCCTGGAGGCCGCCTCGTGACCACGCCCCTGCACTTTCAGCAGAAGCTCGGCGCCGAACTCGCCGTCCGTGCCGAGAACATGCCCGTCGCGGCCACCGCCGCCAGGGTCCGGCCCCGCTACACCCGTAGGCTGGTGGCGACCGGCCTCGGGCTGGCCGCCGCGACCACTGCGGTCGTCCTGATGCCGCACGACGGCGCCACCGGTGCGGCGCCGACGCCGCAGGCCGGTTCCGCCGCTCCGCGCTCGACCGGTGGCAGCTCGACCGCGGTGCAGCTCACCACCGCCTCCTACACGGTGACTCCCCACCAGGACGGCACCGTCTCCTTCCAGCTGATCGGCGCCGAGTGGTCCGGGCTCCAGGACGCCCTGCGCTCGGTGGGCGTGCCCGCCGTGGTGATGACGCCCTCCGCCTCCTGCCACACCCCGGTGGCCACCGACAGCAGCCGACTGGAGTCGGTGATGTCTCTGGACCCCTCGAACGGCCGCATCTCGATCCTGCACCCCGCCGCCATCCCGCCGGGGGAGAGCCTGCTGCTGCTCGACACCGCCCCCAAGGACGGGCTCCACCCGGACGCCGTCGGGAGTCTGGAGATCTCGCTGACCAAGGAGACTCCCGGTTGCTTCCCGCTCTCCCAGACCAACGGGGTCGGTGTGGGCTGAACCGCCTGGTAGGGCTGGCCGGTGGGGGCGGCCCGGACGAGTGGTTGCGAAGTCGGCTGGGTTTTCCGGTTCTCAAGAGCCGGCTCGGCCTCGCACAGCATGGCGGCCGGACCATCGAAGGTGTCGGCGCCCGACTCGGCCACTGACCGACTTCGGAACCACTCGTCTAGCGGTCCCGGTAGGCCGCCATGGCGGCGTCGACCCGCGGGGAGAAGAACAGCGGGCCGACGGCGTCCGCCCAGGCCATGCCCTCGGGGGTCAGCCGCAGGGTGTCGCCGCCGGTCAGCCAGCCGCGCTCGGCGAGGGTCGCGAACTGCGCCGGGAAGTGCGCGGCGGGCGTGTCGCCGAACCGGCCGCGGTACTGCTCGACGACGGTGCCGCCGCTCTCCAGCAGGGTCTGCAGCAGGTACATCCGGCGGCGCTCGTCGTCGTCCATGGTGAACGCCCACTGGGCGCGCCGGAAGTCCTCGGTGGGGGTGGCGATGTAGTCGTCGATGATCCGGCGGACCTCGGGGACGGCGACCGCGTAGTCCGTGGTGTAGTGCAGTCCGGTGGTGAACGAGCGGGCGCCGACGCCCAGGCCGACCATCCCGGCCTGCTGGTTGTACTCGCTGATGCCCGCGTCGTCGGCCTGGTCGACGGCGGCGGTGCCGGCCCGTTGGAAGACCCGCATCGAGGTCTGCCGGTAGCCGGCGGCGAGCAGGTGGTCGCGGCCGAACCGGTAGAGCCGCAGCCGCTGTTCGTCCCAGCTCTCGCCGGTGTCCTCGTGCCGGCCGTCGAGCCCGGTGAGCGGGCGGACGTACAGCGGGTAGAGGTAGACCTCCTCGGGTTCCCAGCTCAGCGCCGCGTCCAGGGAGGTCCGGAAGGTCTCCTCGGTCTGGCCCTGGATCCCGTAGATGAGGTCGATGTTGAGGATCGGGAAGGCGGCGGCCTTCAGCCGGGTGAGGGCGGCGTCGACCTCCGAGCGCTTCTGCGGCCGGACGGCCGCGCGGGCCTCCTCCTCGAGGAAGGTCTGCACGCCGATGCTGACCCGGGTGGCGCCGCGTTCGGCGAGGACGGCGATCCGGTCCGGCGTGGCGGTGGCCGGGGAGGTCTCCACCGACCAGGGGACGGCCCGGAGGTCGGCGCCCATGACGTTCTCGCAGAGGTCGGCGAGGCGGGTCAGTTCGGCGGCCGTGAGGTAGGTGGGCGTGCCGCCGCCGAACGCGGCGAGGGTGAACCGGATGTCGCGGCCCTGGGCCTCGAGGGCCTCGCGGGTGGCCCGGGCCTGCCGTTCGAGGGTGTCCAGCCAGGCGGTGGTGATCTGTTCGGGGGCGCCGGTGCGGGTGAACAGGTTGCAGAAGCCGCAGCGCATCTCGCAGAACGGCACGTGGACGTAGAGCGAGAGGGCGTCCAGCCGCTCTCCGGCCCAGATGTCGGTGAGCGCCGGCCCGTCGGCCAGGGCGCGGTAGGACTTCTGGTGCGGGTAGGCGTAGACGTACTGCCGGTAGGGGGTGCCGAGGGCCTCGGCGGGGGTGTCGGCGGGGGGACGCGGGGTGAGGTGGAGCAGGGGGGAGGTGCTCATCGGGGTGGTGACTCCGTTCGGCCAGGTCAAGGTCCGGTCAAGCCCGGGACATGACGCTAGGCGGACCGGAATCCCGCGGTCACGGGTCGGATTCTCCGAGTGACGAAAGCGGCGCGGCCGGGGAGTTGAGAGGTTCGCACGCTGGAGAAATATGTCGACCGGTCAATTGCTTGTGGAGGTCTGGTGCTTGTGCCGGGAGGTTGGTAACCCTGGTCGGCATGAAGAGACTTCTGATCGCCGCGGGCGGGGGCGGGGACGTCATCGCCGCCGTCATGCTGCACGCGGCGCTGTACGGCCCGGCCGCGCCCGCGCTCGTCCTGACGTACTCCTGGGAGCGCCTGGTCGTCGATCCGTTGCCCGGCCCGCGCGGCCGCGCGGACTTCACCGGCCTGGACAGCCCGGCGCCCCACCTCGACCTGGTCACGGCCCGGACGGCGCCGATCCCCCCGGCCGGCTCGTCGCTGCCCCGGCTGGCCGCCGAACTTCCGCTGCCGCTCGGCCTGCTGGACCCGTACGGCGGCGCGGCCGGGCTGGCCCGCACCGTCGCGGCGGCGGCCCGGCACTGCGGCGCGACGCACGTCGACGTGGTCGACGTCGGCGGCGACATCCTGTCCGACGGCACCGAGCCGACGCTGCGCAGCCCGCTCGGCGACGCCCTCGTCCTCGCCGCCTGCGTCCGCACCCGGCTGCCGACCCGGGTCTGGATCGCCGGCCCCGCCCTGGACCGGGAGGTCCCGGCGCGGGAGCTCTTCGCTCGGCTGCCGCCGGCCGACTTCGCCCTCGGCGCCGCGCACGTCGAACCGGTCCGCCGGGTCTTCGGCTGGCACCCTTCAGAGGCCAGCGCCATGCTGGCCTCCGCCGCCCGGGGCGTGCGCGGCCGCTGCGGCATCCGCGACGTCCCCGAGCCGCTGCGCCTGGACGACCGCAGTGCCGGCGTGCACCGGCTCTCCCTCACCCGCGCGGTCGCCCTGAACCCGCTGGCGCGCCGCCTCGCGGACAGCGCCGGTCTGGACGACGCCGAGCAGGCGAGCCTGGAGGTGTGCGGGTTCTCCGAGGTCGCCCGCGAGCGCGCCCGGGCGGCCGCCGGACCGCCGCCGCCCGCCGTTACCGTCTCCCCCGACGGTGCCGACCTGCCCGCCCGCCTCGCCGACTGGCGGGCCGTCCTGCGCCGCGAGGGCGTCACCCTGGCCACCCGCCGCCGGGCCGTCGAGGACCTCGCCCTCGGCCCGGCCGACCTGCGCCGGATCGCGCCCTCCACCGGGAGCGCCTTCCCGCTCCTGACGGTGTGACGGATCCTCCGCCACCCGCGGGCGGCCGCCCGGTCAGCCCGCGGCGGCGGGCTGTTCGGCATCGCCGAAGCGGGCCAGGGTCAGCGCGCCGATCACCGCGGCCGCGAAGCCGAGGACGGCCAACGGGGCCAGGTCGTGCCGGGTGTGGTCGCCCAGCACGAGCACCCCGACCGCGGCGGGGCCCAGCGTCTCGCCGAGCACCATCGCGGCCGTCGCCGCCGTCACCGAGCCGTGCTGCATCGCCCAGGTCAGCGCGGCGAAGCCGCCGAGGCCGGCGACCGCGATGGCGTACGCCGAGGGCTCGGTCAGCAGGTCCGGGAGCCTCGGGTCGGGCAGCACCCGTGCGGCGACGCCGACCACCCCGAACTGCAGGCCCGCGACCAGGCCGAGCAGCGGGGTGCGGCGGGCTCCGCCGAAGCGGACCACCAGCCGGCCGGCCCCGAGCAGCAGGACCGCGACGAGCAGCACGCCCAGCCGCAGCGCCTCGTCGCCCTTGCCCTGGCCGTCCCGCCCCGCGGTGAGCGCGAGCACGCAGAGCCCGGCGCAGACGGCGGCCACGCCCAGCCACTCGCTGCGCCGCAGGCGTACGCCCAGCACCCGGGAGGCGCCGACGGCGGTCACCGCGAGCGCCGAGGCCAGCGCGGCCTCGACGACGTAGAGCGGCAGCCGCCCCAGGGCGACGAGTTCGGCGGCGAAGCCGAGCATGTCCATCCCGACCCCGACCAGGAAGGGCCACTGCCGGAGCGCACCGGCGAGGGCGGCGGTCTCGCCCGTCTGCGGGGAGGTGGCCGCCCTGCGGGCGCCGACCGCCTGCAGCACGGTGGCCGTGCCGGTGAGCAGTGCGGCCAGGAGGGCGGACAGCAGTCCGATGAGCATGGGCCGACGCTACGGTGCGGGGCGGCGGCGGGGGTGGCTGACGCGCCGTCGGACCCCGGCGGTCGGCGGGGGCCGAAGGGCGGGGGTCCGACGGCGGGGGCCGGGCGGCGGGTGTGATTCCGGCCTGGTGACTCATTGTCATGCTCAGATTTAAGGATCAGGTTACTTCTGGATAATCTCAGGTCGTCCCACGGGTGAACACCCGTCACCTCCTGCAAGGAACCACACGTGCACCTCCCCTGGTCCCGCCGGTCCGGCCGTCTGAACTGGTCGCCAAGCTCGGCCCGGCGGCCCGGTCGGTGACCCTCACCGTCGCCTCGATGACCACCTCGCGCACCGCCTTCTCCTGGAACCACTCCAAGCTCCTGGTCGTCGACGGCCGCAGCGTGATCGCCGGCGGCATCAACGGCTGGAAGGACGACTACCTCGACACCGCGCACCCCGTCTCGGACGTCGACCTCGCCCTCACCGGCCCCGCCGCCGGCTCCGCGGCCCGCTACCTGGACACCCTCTGGCAGTGGACCTGCGGACGCACCGGCGTCCTCGACAACGCCTGGTTCGCCTCCACCGACGGCGCCGCCTGCCGGCCGTCGATGGAGCGGGAGCTCAACCCGGACGCACCCGCCACCGGCAACGTCCCCGTCCTCGCCGTCGGCGGCCTCGGCGTCGGCATCCGCGCCGCCGACCCCTCCTCCGACTACCGCCCGGGCCCGGTCACCGGCGCGTCCGACGCCAAGTGCAGCCCGCTCACCCTGCACGACAACACCAACGCCGACCGCGACTACGAGACGGTCAACCCCGAGGAGAACGCGCTTCGCGCCCTCGTGGCCGGGGCCACCAGCCACATCGAGATCTCCCAGCAGGACATGAACGGCACCTGCCCGCCGCTCCCCCGCTACGACTCCCGGCTCTACGAGACGCTGGCCGCCAAGCTCGCCGCCGGGGTCAAGGTCCGCATCGTGGTGAGCGACCCCGCGAACCGCGGCACCGTCGGCAGCGGCGGCTACTCGCAGATCAAGTCCCTCAACGAGATCAGCGACGTCCTCAAGGCCCGGCTGACCGCCCTCACCGGGGACCGGACCAAGGCCGGCGCCGCGCTCTGCAGCAACCTCCAGCTCGCCACCTTCCGCGCCGCCCCCTCCGCCACCTGGGCCGACGGCCACCCGTACGCGCTGCACCACAAGCTGGTGGCGGTCGACGGATCCGCCTTCTACATCGGCTCCAAGAACCTCTACCCGGCCTGGCTGCAGGACTTCGGCTACGTCGTCGAGGACGGCACGGCGGCCGCGCAGCTCGACCGCGACCTGCTGACCCCCGAGTGGCGCTACTCCCAGGCCACCGCCACCGTCGACTGGGCCACCGGCCGCTGCCAGGCCTGAGCACCCGTCGGACGGCCCGCACCGGAGGGGCCGCCCCCGCACGCCACCCGCGTGCGGGGGCGGCCCCTCCGCCGCGACCGGGAGCCGCGCCCGGAGCGGGCCGGACCGGGCAGGCCGTCAAGAGGCCGTCAGCGGGCCGTCGACCGACCGTCAGCGGGCCGCGAAGCGTTCGATGGCCTCGAAGACGTGACGGACCTTGGTCTCGCTGTCGAGGTGCCCGGCGTCCTCGGCGACCAGCAGTTCGGCGTCCGGCCAGGCCCTGACCAGCTCCCAGACGGCCTGGAGCGGTCCGTTCATGTCCATCCGGCCGTGCACCAGCACGCCGGGGATGCCGGCCAGCCGGTGGGCGCCGCGCACCAGCGCGTCGTCCTCCAGGAACAGGCCGTGGGAGAAGTAGTGCGCGCAGGTCCGCACGAGGGCCATCCGCTCGGCCCGCGGCAGACCGGTGAACGGGCCGCGCCGCCCGGGCAGTTCGTGGGAGAGCAGTGCGTCCTCCCAGGCGGACCAGTCCAGGGCCGCCCGCTCCCGCACCTCCGGGTCCGGGTCCTCCAGGCGCCGGGCGTAGGCGCCGAGCAGGTCGCCGTCGCGCGGGGTGCCCGGCACCCCGGCGAGGAACCGCTCCCAGGCCTCGGGGTAGAACCGCCCGGCTCCCCGGTACAGCCAGTCGATGTCGCTGCGCCGACCGCCGAAGACGGCCGCCAGGATGATCTCGGACACCCGCTCGGGGTACTGCTGGGCGTAGGCCAGGCTGAGGGCGGAGCCCCAGGAGTAGCCGTACAGCAGCCAGCGCTCGATGCCCAGGTGCTCCCGGAGCCGTTCCATGTCGGCGATCAGGTGGTGGGTGGTGTTGTGCCGCATGTCGGTGGCCGGGTCGGCGGCGTTCGGGGTGCTGCGGCCGCAGCCGCGCTGGTCGAACAGCACCAGCCGGTAGCCGGCCCGGTCGAACCGCCCGTAGCCACCGCGGTGGAAGCCCCCGCCGGGGCCGCCGTGCACCACGACGGCGGGCTTACCGCCGGGGGTCCCGCGGACCTGCCAGTAGACCTGGTTGCCGTCGCCGACGTCGAGCATGCCCTCGTCGTAGGGCTCGGGCACCATCCGCGGCTGGGTCACGTGCGCTCCTTCGCTGGGTCGACGGGCCCGGCGGTGGCGAGGCCGGGCGGACGTCCGCCCGGAGCCCGGGCGGACGACCGCAGCAATCTACCGACCGTCCGATCGGCGCGCGGGCGGATTTCCCCACGGGCTCCGGGCGGTGGGGACGACGGGCCCGCCCGCCGTGCCATCCCACCGGGCGCCGCCCGGTGGCCGAGCCGCCGCAGCGGGGGTTGCATGGGGTGACGAGCCCCAGCGAATCCCGGAGGCAGCCGTGTACGAGATGTGGGCCGAGCACGACCCGGCGATCTTCCCCCCGACCGTGGTGTGGCACGTCGTCACGAAGGACGACGCGACGACCTCGCTGTGCGGCCGGTTCCTGGAACCCGCCCAGCGCGTGGCACCTCCGGCGGACAGCGCCGAGCCCCTGACGCCGGACCGCTACTGCGACCCGTGCCTGGTCACCGTCCGCGAGGCGATGGCGGCCGACGCCCACTGACGCCGGCACCCGCGGCGGGCACTCAGCGCAGCGGCACCGCCAGGAGGCAGCTGTGCCGGCCGGTGCCGGTGGGCGCGGCGAGGACGGTGGCCACCTCGCCGGCGATCTCCACCCGTAGGTCACCGTCCGCGTTCTCCCAGACCGGACGCCCACCGGGCCCCACCACGCCGGTGGAGTGCACCACGACGACGGTGGGCGGGGCGTGCCCGCCGACCGGACCGGGCAGGGTCACCGCGTAGCGGTGCGTGAGGCTCCGCATGATCGGCCTCCTCGTTCGTCTTCCCGCCCTGTGCTGCCGATTGTCCTCCCCACCGGGCCGGATGTACACGAATGGTGCAGGGCGGCCCGCGACCGCTCCGTCCGGCCGGTCCGACACGCCCGGGGCAGGTGACCCGACAGCCGGTCGCTCACCGCAGGTGCCGCTCCGGGCCCGGGTGTGGCCACGCGGGCAGCGGGCAGACGCGAGGCGTCGCGACCCGACTGGCGACGAGGAGGCACACCCGATGACCGATCCCGCGAAGTCCTCGGCCCGACGCCCGGAGGCGGCCCACGGGCGACGGAGCGTCGGCCGGGGAGGCGCCGTGGAACCGGCGGAGGCCGAGGAGGTGGCGGGCGCATGAGCGACTTCGACGCCTTCGCGGCCCTGCTGGACTACCCGGTCTACGTGGTGACGGCCGCCGGGCGCGAGCCGGCCGGCTGCCTGGTCGGTTTCGCCGGCCAGTGCTCGATCCGGCCCTCGCGGTTCGTGGTGTGGATCTCGCGGGCGAACCACACCCACGAGGCGGCGCTGCGGGCGGACGCCCTCGCCGTCCACCTGCTGCCCCGCGACCACCGGCTGGCCGAGGTGTTCGGCGGTCTGAGCGGCACGGGCAAGTTCCCGCTGGTCGAGTGGTACCACGGCCCGTTCGGCGCGCCGATCCTCGCCGCGGCGCCGGCCTGGTTCGTCGGCCGGGTCCTGGATCTGGCCGAGTGGGGCGACCACACCGGGCTGCTGCTCGCCCCCGTCGCCGTCCACGTGCCGCCCGGGGCCGCGCCGCTGCTGTGCTACCGCGACGTCGCGGACGTCGAGCCGGGTCAGCCCGCCTGAGCCGGCCGCGCGGCCGCGTGCCCCGGGGAGGGGGGCGGCGGCCGCGCGGGCGGCGGGTCAGCGCAGCACGCCGCGGACGGCCTCCGGGTCGGTGGGCGCGAGCGGGGCGGCTCCGCCGGTCGCGGCGTCCCCGCCGGCGGCGGCGGTGGCGGTCTTGCTGGTGGTGGCCGGCGGCGGGGTCACGTAGACCGGGGCCGGGTCGGCTTCGGGGGCACAGGTCCTGGCGATCCGCCCCTTGCCCTCGGGCAGGCTGCCGTCGCGCAGGTAGGCGGTGAAGGTGTCGTCCAGGCACGGGTTGTCGTGGAAGAGGATCTCGTGGAAGCTGCCCCCGGTCTGGACGACCAGCTTGGAGCCGGGCAGCGCGTCGTGCATGGCGAGGCCGCCCTCGTACGGGGTGGCGGCGTCCTCGGTGGCCTGGAACAGCAGGACCGGGGGCAGGCCCTTGCCGGTGATCTTCGTGCGGCCGGCCGGGTTGCCCTGGTGGGGCCAGAACATGCAGGCAGCGTTGTACCACATGTTGTTATAGGTGTAGAAGGGCGCGACGGCGTCGACCTGGGCCTGGTCCTTCTTCCAGACCTCCCAGTCCCGCGGCCACGCGTTCTCGGTGCACTGGGCGGCGTTGTAGGCGGGGAAGGTGCCGTCGTCGGCGCCGGGGGCCGCGTAGCGGTTGTAGGCGATGTTCAGCGGCCGGGTGTCGTGCTGGGTGACGTAGGCGGAGAGGACGGTGGCCATCCTCGGCCAGCGCAGGAAGTTGTAGCCGCCGCCGTAGAAGGTGTCCTCGAACTCGGCCGGGCCGATCTTCCCCGGGGCCGGGGCGGCGTCGACCGGGTCGGTGCGCAGCGCGGCCTCGACCTGGGCGTAGGCCTTCTCGACGGCGGCGGCGTCGGTGCCCAGGTGGTAGACGGAGTCGGCCTTGGCGGTCCAGGCCGCGAAGGCCTCGAACCGGCGCTGGTGTTCCTTGTCCTGCAGGATGTTGTGGTCGTACCAGGTGATGGTCGGGCCGACGATGCTGTCGAGCACCATGCGTCGCACGTGCGAGGGGAAGAGCTGGCCGTAGGTGGAGCCGAGCGAGGTGCCCCAGGATCCGCCGTAGAAGTTGATCTTCGGCACGCCGAGGGCCCGCCGGATGCTGTCCATGTCGCGCGCGTTGTCCACGGTGGTCATGTGCGGCAGCAGCCAGGACCAGTCGGCGGCGCAGTCGGCCGCGTAGCCGGCGGCCCTCTTCAGCCAGGCCTTCGCCGTGCCCTGGCTCGCCTGGTAGTCGGGCCGCTCGCCGTCGAAGTAGTGGGCGTCGCAGACCACGTGGGGGTCGCTGCCGTTGGTGCCGCGCGGGTCGAAGCCGATCCAGTCGTAGGTCGAGGCGACGTCCTGCGGGACCTTCCCGGAGATGTAGGCCGGCATCCAGAGTCCGGAGTCCCCGGGGCCGCCGGGGTTGAGCAGGATCGGGCCCTGCTGCTTCTCCTTGGGCGCGGTGGCCGGCAGCCGGTTGAGCTTGATCCTGATCTTCCGGCCGTGCGGGTCGGCGTAGTCCACCGGCACGTCGAGCATCGCGCACTGCAGTGCGGGCGTGGTGGCGTCGTTGCAGGAGCTCCAGGCGAGCTTCCCCTGCCCGCTGTCGACGAGTTCGGCGGTACCGGGTTCGGCGGCGGAGGCGGACACTCCGCCGAAGGCGGCGACGGCCGCGGCTGCCGCGAGCAGGGCGATGGCTTTTCTCATGGGAAGCATGATGTGATATGTGCAATGGTACAGCTAGGGGGCTGACCGGACTTTACCGAGCTTTGACCGGAGGTCGGTCGGGAGCCCGCCGCACTGACGCCCCCTCGGACGGGGCGCGTCCGGCGGGCGCGCGGGCGGGCCCCGTCCGCCAGCTCAGCCGAAGAAGCCGAGCGCACCCAGGGCGCAGACCCCGCCGGCGCCCATGAAGACCGGGGTGAGGACCTTGATCTCGACCCAGCTGCCGGCCCGGAACCGCATGCCCTTGGGCGGGCCGACCGGGTACCAGCGCTTGCGCCCGATCGGGATGGGCCAGAACACCGGGCAGCCCGAGACGGTCAGCGCGTCACCCAGGCAGTGCACCAGGGCGCCGAGCGCGACCGGCAGACCGATCCACAGGTACTGCTGCCCGGGCTGGTCGAACAGCCACCCGGCACCGTTGCCGGGCTCGTCGAGCACGTCGGCGAGCATCCAGGCGCTGGTCGCGCCGAGCAGCCAGACCAGCACGTCGCTGGAGACCCTGGCGTGGCGCCAGAGCAGCCCCTCGATCGCCAGCACCATGTGCACGAAGAGCACCGCGAGCACGCCCCACCGGCCGCCGAACACGGCCACCGCGGACGCGCCGGCCCCGCAGAGCGCCGCCCACAGCCAGGTGTGGGTCAGCGTGCGGTGCCCGCCCGAGCGGCGCGGATCACCCTTCTTGCGGGTGGCCTTGTAGGCCGCGTACGAGAGCTTGTCGATCACCTCGCACAGCGAGCGCGAGACCGGACCGAAGGCCCGGGATATCGTGGCGGCCTTGTGGTCGAGGTCCGGCGCGAGCGCGGCGCCCGCGCAGATCAGCGCACCGACCAGCAGCACCGGCCAGGGCATCGGCTCTCCCAGCCCCGCGGCGACCGCCCCGGCTCCGAGCCACGCCGCCGCCCCTGACAGTGAATGCGCCGGTCCCATCATGATCTGGCTCCCGCCCTCGTATCCACGCCCCCGACGAGGACCTGACGGTTTCCCAGCATATCCGCACAAGATCATCATTCGTACCGCCGCCTGGTCCCGCCCCCGGCGGGGCCGGGACCAGGGCTCGCCCCTCCCGGGGGCGGCCTCACTCGGGAGCGACGATCTCCGGCGCGAACACCGTGCCCAGCGGCTCCGGCCCCACGTACTGCTGGCAGTTGCAGTCGCGCGCCTCGAACTGCAGCGGACGCCGCTCGGCGTCCCAGGCGGTCGGCGCCTCGACGACCTCGTGGCACCGCCCCTGCTTGTCGTGCTTGGCCAGGTGGTGCGTACAGCCGCAGACCGGCTCCGGCGGCCGGTGCGCGGCCTCCAGCGCGAGCCTGCGCTTGTCCTCCGCCTGCAGCCTTTCCATCGTGCGCTCGTGACGCGTCTTCAGCGCACCCCGCACGTTCTCGACGACCCAGCCGCCGCCGATCATGACGGCCGGGATCACCGCCCACAGCCAACCCATGGTGTCCTCCCCCTCTTCAGTGGTGGCGGACAGCATACGGCCAGCTCGGACGCCCTGCACCGACGCCCCGTCCGGTCCGGGGGCCGGCGCGTCCGGCCGGTCTCAGTCCCTCCGGACGGCGACCAGGCAGGTGTCGTCGTCGGTGTCGGAAGGGCTGAGCTCCAGCAACCGGTCGAGGAAGCCCTCCAGGTCCGGCCCGGGCGCTCCGGCCGCCCGGATCAGTTGGTCGACGGACTCCTCGACCGGCCGGTCCCGGCGCTCGACCAGGCCGTCGGTGTAGAGCAGCAGGACGTCCCCCGGGTCGAGCCGGGCGGTGTGCTCCTCGTAGGCCGCGTCCTCCAGGGCCCCGAGCAGCACGCCGTGCGGCAGCGGCAGGACCTCGGCGCCCGCGGCGCCCAGCCGGATCGGGGGCAGGTGCCCTGCCCGGGCCCAGTGCAGGCCACCGCCCGCCGGGTCGAGCAGGACGCAGACGGCGGTCGCGGTGACCTGCCCGGGCTCGCCCAGCGCGACGGTGTTGGCCCACTCCAGCATCCGGCCCGGCCCGGCCCCGGTGACGGCCAGGGCGCGCAGCGCGTGCCGCAGGGCGACCATGCCGGTGGCCGCCCCCACGCCGTGGCCGGCGACGTCCCCGACCGCGAGCAGCACCCGTCCGTCGGGCAGCGGCATGACGTCGTACCAGTCGCCACCGACCCGGTCCTTCTTGGCGGCCGGGCGGTAGCGCACGGCCGCCCGCAGGCCGCCCGGGCCCAGCGCCGGCGGGACGGTCGGCAGGATGGCCTGCTGGAGCCGCAGGGCCAGTTCGGCGCGCTCGGCGGACTCCTGCTCGGAGTCGGCGAGCCGCTCCCGGGTCGCGCCGAGCGCGACCTCCGTCCAGTGCTGCGCGGACACGTCGTGGTAGGCGCCGCGGACGGCGGCGAGGCGGCCGTCCGCGTCCAGCACGGGCTCGGCGATGACCCTGGTGTAGCGCTGCGCGCCGTCGGGACGGACCAGCCGGAAGACGGCGGAGGCGCTGCGGTGGCGGTGCCGGACGGTGTCCACCAGCCGGCGGATGGCCGGTTCGTCGTCGGGGTGGGCGTGCCGGCCGAGGTGGGCGAGCGGTACCGGCGCCGCTTCCGGCGGCAGCCCGAACAGCTCGTGCAGGCCCTCGCTCCAGCCGATCCGGCCCGTACCGGCCGGTTCCTCGAACCCGGCTACCCGGGCCAGCCGTTGGGCCTGGCGCAGCAGGTCGGCCTGCTGCGGCGCACCGGCCCGCGCCGGGCCCGGCTGCCAGCTGAGCAGCAGCCGGTCCCCGAGCGGGGCCACGGCGAGCCGGACGGTGCTCGGCAGGGGGTTCGCGCCGCGCTGGAACTCCAGCTCCAGCAGCGCCGCGGGCTGCGCGGCGCCGCTCTCGTGGCAGCGCAGCAGGTGCGCGAAGAGTCCGGTGGCGGCGGCGACGGGGTAGGCCTCCAGCAAGGAGGAGCCCTCCACCTCCGCACGCGGGCGGCCGAGCGGATCGTGGAAGAGGTCGTTGACGCGCAGGATCGCGAAGTCCGCGACCCGGCCGCCCCGCAGGACCGGTGCCAGCAGCAGGGCGGGGGTGAGCAGGCCGTCCGGCACCGCGCCCAGGTCGTCGTCGGCGGGCGGCTCCGCGGGGCCCTCGAGGAGGGTGGCGCACAGGTCGGCCAGGGCCCGCAACTGGCGGCGCTCGGCACTGCCGAGGCCGGGCGCCGGGGGCGGCCAGAGCACTTCCAGGGCTCCCCGGCGGCGGCCCCGCTCCAGCAGCGGAAGGACGGCCCGGACGGATCCGGGACCGACTGAGGGGCCCGCCGTCTCCGGGGTGCCGGGCCACAGGTCCCGCCCCAAGCCGACGGCCCGCTGCGCCGGGGTGGGGACGCCCGGTGGGACGCGGGCCCAGGCGGCCGCCTCCGCGGTGGGCAGTCCGGCCTGGGCGGCGAGGGCGAGGGCACCGTCGGCGAGGCACTGCCAGACGGCCACGGCGCGCACGCCGAGCGGCCCGCCGGTCTGGTCGAGGACGGCTTCGACGGCGTGCTGCAGCTCGGAACGCTCCCCGCCTGCGAACGCGGCCGGGCCCGGAGCGGCCACGGGCTCGCCGTCGGCCTCGCCCGGGTACTCCGGCGCGGGCAGGCCCGCGACGTCGGCGGCCAGCGCCGCGACGGGGACGCCGGATTCCCGGGCGAGGCGGCCGAGATGGGCGGCCGCCTCGCCGAGCGACAGGCCGAGCCGTTCGGACAGGATGCCGGTCGCCAGGTCGACGACCGCCCGAGAGCGGTCCTCCGCCCGCATCCGCTCGACGGTGCGCTGAAGTCGGCGGACAGTCCCGGCAAGCGCCCGGGCGGTGCCGTCCTCTGGGTCCGGTCCCGGGCTCACGGCAGGTCCAGCACGTGCCGCATCCGGTCGAGGAGGATGCCGATGTCCACGGGCTTGGTGACGTGGTCGTCCGCGCCGGCGGCGAGGCTGCGGTCCCGGTCGCCCGGCATCGCCTTGGCGGTGACGACGATGACCGGCAGCCGGGCGAAGCGGTCGTCGGCCCGGATGGCACCGATCGCGGCGTAGCCGTCCATGCCGGGCATCATCACGTCCATCAGGACCAGGGCGGTGTCGGGGTGGGCGTGCAGCAGGTCGAGCGCGCCGCCGCCGTCGGCGGCGTGCAGGACGTCCAGGCCGCGCTGTTCGAGGGCGGCGGTGAGCGCGAACACGTTGCGCACGTCGTCGTCGACGATCAGGACGGTCCGGCCCGTCAGGGGCCCTCGCGATGGCTCGGGCGCGGGCACTGCGGCCTCGACGGATTGCGGGGCGCCGCCGATCAGCTCGACCAGCCGCCCGCGCAACGCGTCCAGGCCACCGGGGAGTTCGAGGCCGCCGGCGGTCGCCGTGCCGGAGCGGGCCGCGGCGTCACCCTGGTGGCCGAGCACCGGGGTGTCGCCGTCCAGGGCCGGAAGCAGTACCGGAGCGAGGTCCCCGAAGTGGTCGAGGTCGAGGACGGCGCAGCGGTAGTGGCCCTGGACCAGGGCGGAGCGCAGGGCGGCCTCGTCCCCTGCGGCGCGGACCTCGACCGGCCCCGCCGAGGGCCCCGCGGACCGGACGGCGGCCCGGGCGACCATGGTGAGCAGACCGGGCGGTTCGGGTTCGACGACGAGGACGTGCCGCCGGTCGGCGTGGGGTTCGGCCGGCTCCCCGGTCGCGAGGTAGAGGGTGAAGCGGCTGCCCTCTCCGGCTCTGGACCGGACGACGATGGTGCCGCCGAGCAGCCGGGCCAGCTCCCGGCTGATGGACAGGCCCAGGCCGGTGCCCCCGTAGCGCCGGCTGGTGGTGCCGTCGGCCTGCTGGAAGGCACCGAAGATGGCGTCCAGGTGGCCCGGGGCGATGCCGATGCCGGTGTCCTCGACGTGGAAGGCGACGGCCGCGGCCAGGTGGCCGAGCTCGGCCGGGAGGTCGGGGGCGCGGACGGGTTCGAGCCTCAGCTCGACCCGGCCGGTGTCGGTGAACTTGACGGCGTTGGAGAGCAGGTTGCGCAACACCTGGCGCAGCCGGGCCTGGTCGGTGACGAGTCGTTCCGGCACGGCCTCGTCGACGGTGACCTCGAAGCCGAGGCCCTTCTGGTCGGCGAGCGGCCGGAAGGTGGACTCCACGTAGTCAAGCAGCTCGTGCACGGCGAAGGGTTCGGGGCTCAGCTCCATCTTGCCGGCCTCGACCTTGGACAGGTCGAGGATGTCGTTGATGAGCTGGAGCAGGTCGGCGCCGGCCGAGTGGATGACACCCGCGTACTCCACCTGCTTGGGGGTGAGGTTGCCGGCGGCGTTCTGGGCGAGCAGCTGGGCGAGGATGAGCAGGCTGTTCAGCGGGGTGCGCAGCTCGTGGCTCATGTTGGCCAGGAACTCCGACTTGTACATCGAGGTGAGGCTCAACTGGCGGGCGCGCTCCTCGAGTTCCTGCCGGGCCTGTTCGATCTCCAGGTTCTTGGCCTCGATGTCGCGGTTGCGTTCCGCGAGCAGCGCCGCCTTCTCCTCCAGTTCCGCGTTGGAGCGCCGCAGCTCCTCCTGCCCCTCCTGCAACTCCTCCGAGCGGGCCTGCAGTTCGGCGGTGAGCCGCTGGGACTCACCGAGCAGTTCGTCGGTGCGGGCGTTGGCGAGCAGGGTGCCGATGTTGACGCCGCACGCCTCGGCGAACTGCTCCAGGAAGTCCCGGTGGACTTCGGTGAACGGGTGGACGGAGGCGAACTCCAGCACGCCGAGCAGCCACTCCTCCAGGGCGATCGGCAGGATCAGGACGGCCCGGACGTCGGCCGACCCGGCACCGGAGGAGATGGTCGCGTAGCCGGGTGGCAGGTCGTCCACGGCCACGGTGCGCCGGGTGCGGGCGGCCTGGCCGACCAGGGTCTCGCCGAGCCGCAACCGCTCGTCGGGCAGTCCTTCCGCCGACCGGCCGTAGGCGCTGATCAGGGCGAGTTCGGGGCCGTCCGCGCCCTCCTCGGCGAGGAAGAAGGCCCCGTACTGGGCGCCCACCAGCGGAGTGAGTTCGTCGGTGATCATCTCGGCCACGGAGCGGACGTCCCGGCGCCCCTGGAGGGCGGCCGCGAAGCGGGCGAGGTTGGTCTTCAACCAGTCCTGTTCCTGGTTGGCCAGGGTGGTCTCGCGCAGGGAGCCGACCATGGCGTTGATGTTGTCCTTGAGGTCGGCGACCTCGCCGGAGGCGTCCACGGTGATCGATCGGGTGAGGTCGCCGGCGGCGACGGCGCTGGTGACCTCGGCGATCGCGCGGACCTGTCGGGTGAGGTTGCCGGCCAGCTCGTTGACGTTCTCGGTGAGCCGCTTCCAGGTGCCGGATACCCCCTCGACCTCGGCCTGCCCGCCGAGCCGGCCCTCGGTGCCGACCTCCCGGGCCACCCGGGTGACCTCGGCAGCGAAGGCGGACAGCTGGTCGACCATGGTGTTCATGGTGGTCTTGAGTTCCAGGATCTCGCCGCGAGCGTCGACGTCGATCTTGCGGGTGAGGTCGCCGTTGGCGACCGCGGTGGTGACCTGGGCGATGTTGCGGACCTGGCTGGTCAGGTTGTGCGCCATGAAGTTGACGTTGTCGGTGAGGTCCTTCCACGTCCCCGCGACGTTGGGAACGCGGGCCTGGCCGCCGAGGATGCCCTCGGTGCCGACCTCGCGGGCGACCCTGGTCACCTCGTCGGCGAACACCGACAGCGTGTCCACCATGGTGTTGATCGCGTCCGCCAGGGCGGCGACCTCGCCCTGGGACTCCACGGTGATCTTCCGGGAGAGGTCTCCGCGCGCGACGGCCGTCGCCACGTCGGACATCGACCTGACCTGGCCGGTGAGGTTGGACGCCATCACGTTGACGTTGTCGGTGAGGTCCTTCCAGGTGCCGGAGACGCCCCGGACGGTGGCCTGGCCGCCGAGGTTGCCGGCCGTGCCCACCTCGCGGGCGACCCTGGTCACCTCGTCGGCGAACGCGGACAGCTGGTCGACCATCGTGTTGATGGTCTCCTTCAGCTCGAGGATCTCGCCCCGGGCGTCCACCCGGATCTTCTGGCTCAGGTCGCCCTCGGCGACGGCGGTGGTCACCTCGGCGATCGCGCGCACCTGGGCGGTGAGGTTGTCGGCCATCACGTTCACGGACTCGGTGAGGTCGCGCCAGGTGCCGGAGACGTCCCGGACGTCGGCCTGGCCGCCGAGCCGGCCCTCCGTGCCGACCTCCCGGGCCACCCTGGTCACCTCACCGGCGAAGGAGGACAGCTGGTCGACCATGGTGTTGATGGTGGTCTTCAGCTCCAGGATCTCGCCCCGGGCCGTCACGGTGATCTTCTGGGTCAGGTCCCCCTCGGCGACGGCGGTGGCGACCTGGGCGATCGCCCGGACCTGGCCGGTCAGGTTGCCGGCCATGAAGTTCACCGAGTCGGTCAGGTCGCGCCACGTCCCCGAGACGCCCTTGACGTCGGCCTGGCCGCCGAGGATGCCCTCGGTGCCCACCTCCCGCGCCACCCTGGTCACCTCGCCGGAGAACGAGGACAGCTGGTCGACCATCGTGTTGACGGTGTTCTTCAGCTCCAGGATCTCGCCCCGGGCGTCGACCTCGATCTTCTGGGTCAGGTCGCCCTCGGCGACCGCCGTGGTCACCTGGGCGATGTTGCGGACCTGCCAGGTGAGGTTGCCGGCCATCGCGTTGACCGAGTCGGTGAGGTCCGCCCAGGTGCCGGCCGCGCCCGGCACCTGCGCCTGGCCGCCGAGGCGCCCGTCGGTGCCGACCTCCCGGGCCACCCTGGTCACCTCCGAGGTCAACCGGGACAGCTGGTCCGCCATGCCGTTGAAGACCGTGGCGATCTCCCCCAGCACCCCGGGCTGGTCGGGCGTGAGCCTCGTCCCGAAGTCGCCGTCGCGCACGGCGGTCAGCCCGGCCAGCAGCTGCCGCAGGGCCTGTCCGGCCGGGTCGGCGGGCCGCGCACCGGGTGCCGGCTGCTCGTCCATCCTGTCACCGTCCCGCACGGACGCACGGCCCCAGCGCCGACGGGCGGGCTGCGGCTCGTGGGGGCGGCGGGCGCCGCCCTGCTCCCACTCTGCCACCGGCGGGCGGCGGGCGGGCGGGCGGGCGGGCGGGGTGCCTCCCCCCCTGGTCCGGACCGTGGTGCGGGCCCGGGCCGTGGCGGCGGGCCGCTCACTCCGGCACGGAGTCGCGGACCGGGAGCGCGTGGGTGGCACCGGTCAGTTCGAGCATCCTGAGCACCATCGGACGGGGGCGGGCGAGCTCGACCCGGCCACCCCCGGCCACCGCCCGCTTGTGGGCGCGGAGCATCACGTTGAGACCGCTGGAGTCGCAGAACTCCAGGCCCGCGCAGTCGAGCACGACCACGGTGCCGGGGACGGCCAGGACGGCGTCCAGGGCCACGGTCAGGGCGCCGGCCGTGTCGAGGTCGAGCTCGCCCACGAGGGTGAGGACGGTGCCGCGTTCCCACGGGCGGGCGACCGCGGTGAACCCGAGCGTCTCCGGTACGGGCTGCGCGGCCCTGGGTCGGCGCGTCATGGCGGCGGCTCCCTTCCTTTCCCGGGCCGTCCACGGCGACGGCTCCCCGCCCCACGGGTATCCGCTGCGGGGAACCGGAAACGCCGCGGGGGTCTCAGGCCCGGTGGGCCCCGTCGGCCGGGCGGCCCAGCGGCGACGGCACCTCCAGCCAGACCGCCTTCCCCCCGCCCTCGGGCAGCGATCCCCAGGACCGGGCCAGGCGGTCCACCACCCGCAGCCCGTGGCCGCCGGGCCGGCCCGGGTCGATGAGCGGCTGCAGCCTCGGCGGCACCGGGCTGGCGTCGACGACCTCCACCCGCAGCCGCTCGCCGTCCCAGCGCAGCCGCAGCTCCCGCGGCCCCCCGGCGTGCAGGCACGCGTTGGTGACCAGTTCCGAGACCATCAGCAGGACGTCCTCCGTCACGGCCTGCCGCTCGTCGTCGAGCGCCGACAGCCAGTGCCACGTGACCAGGGCCGAGAGGCTGAACTCGCGGCAGCGCGCCACCGCCCCGTCGGCCCCGTCCAGGACAAGCCGCCTGATCCGCTCGGCACCCGGCGTCCGTCCGGGGTCGTGCGGGAGCCCGTCCGCGGCACGTGTCACACCGGCCTCCTCACGTCGGGTCGGCGACGGACTCGGACGCCGGGCCGGCCGTGCCCAGCGCGGCGTCGAGGTCCGGGTGGATGCGCAGGACGGTGTCGGCCCCGGTGATCTCGAACAGCCTGGCCACCACCCCGCGCGCACCGGCCAGCTCCAGGCGCACCCCGTCCGCCCCGGTGTCCTGACGCGCGCGGAGCAGCAGGTTCAGCCCGGTCGAGTCGCAGAACCGCAGACCGGCGAGGTCGACGACGATCCGCCGCTCGTCCTCCTCCCCGGGCCCGGCGAGCGCCGCGCGCAGGGTGTCCGCCGTGTCGCGGTCCAGCTCGCCCTCGACGGAGACCACCCGGACCGGGCCCTCCCGCCGCGCCGTGACCCGCAGCCCACCGGGGCCCTGCTCCTCCGCGCCCGCACCGGGCGGTTCGGCTGACCGTGGCATGGCGGGCTCCTGGTCGGGTTGCGGCGGCGGTGTGCCGTCCCGACCATCATGCCGCGCACGGCCCCGGGATGCGCGGACGGACGGCGTCCACCCGTCCGGCGCCCGCGCCGAGGGGTGCGCCGTGCATGGAACAGCCGTGCATGGAACACCGGAGTCCGGGCACACGCGGCCCAGGGCGGGCACCGCCCTGACCGCGAGACGAGAGGAGCCCCGTCGTGGGTACCGACGACAAGCTGCGCAATGCCGCCGACAAGGCCAAGGGCAAGGTCAAGGAGGTCACCGGGCGGGCCACCGGGGACCGCTCGATCGAGGCGAAGGGCCGCGCCGAGCAGGCGAAGAGCGACCTCAAGCAGGCCGCCGAGAAGATCAAGGACGCCGGCCGGCACTGACCAGGCGCCGGGCGGCCGCCCCGCGGCGGCCTGCGCGGCCCGAGGAGGCGAGAGACGTGGACGACAGCTCGCAGGACCCACCGGTGCGGGCGGAGACGCCCGAGTCCCGGATGACCGGGGAGGGTGGCAGGCTTCCACCCGAGCAGGAGAAGCGCAAGGGGCCGGAGGACGGCCCTGAGTACGAGGTGACCGACCCGGTGGAGGAGCCGCGACCGCACGGCCGGTCCGGCCGCCCGGGGCCTCCGGACAGATGATCACAGCACCGTCCGGCGCACTCCGGCGAACGGGTGGTCCGGCACGGTGATCCGGCGCGCGGCGGCGTCGCCTCCGGGACGCGGCCGCGCGCCGGGCGGTAGACCTGGGGGCCGCCCGCCGCACCGGCGGGCCGGCCGCCCGGGAGCGGCGGGGGCGGGAGCGGCAGCACGGTCGGACCGTCGATGCGGTGCCGGCCCGTGCCCACGGCGCCCTCCTCCCCCCGGGGCTCCCGGCGGTGGGCCGCCGGGGGCACGGCCGCCCGACCGGGCGGCCCCGCCACACGACCGAGACCACGACCCCTGGGAGGCGGCCCGTGCGCGACACCGGCCACCGACCGCCCCGGCCGGCTGCCGGGCGGCGGCCCCGCGTGCCCGCGCCCCGGCCACGGCCGGCCCCGCCCCACGCCACCGTCCCGCCCGGGCTGCGGACGGCGGCCGCCTACACCTGGCGGCTGCTCCTGTTCGGCATCACCGGCTACCTCGTGGTGCAGGTCCTGGGCGAGCTCCAACTCCCGGTCGTCGCCCTGTTCCTGGCGCTGGTGATCACCTCCGTGCTGCGGCCGCTGGTCGACCTGCTGGCCCGGCGGATGCCGCGCGCGCTCGCCGTGCTGGTGTCCTTCCTCACCGCGATCGCGCTGGTCCTGGGGGTGCTCACGCTGGTCGGCACCACGGTGGCGGGCGAGTGGAGCCGGCTGGGCGAGGAGCTGCACGGTGGCCTGGCCCGGCTCGACCACTCCTTGAGCGGTGCGCCGTTCCACGTCCGTCCGGGCACCGTCACCGACTTCCGGTCCAAGCTCGGCGAGTTCCTCTCCGAGCACCGGTCCACGCTGATCAGCACCGCGATCAGCAGTGCCGGCCGGGTCGTCGAACTGGTCACCACGGCCGCCCTCGGCCTGTTCTGCTCGGTGTTCTTCCTGCACTCCGGCGACCGGATGTGGGGCTGGGCGGAGCGCCAACTACCCGCCGGGGCCCGGTCGGTGTGGAGCCGGGCGGGGCGGGTCGGCTGGCAGACCTTCGCCGGGTACACCCGGGGCGTGCTGATCGTCGCGTCGACCAACGCCGTGCTCGTCGGCATCGCCCTGTCGGTGCTCGGCGTCCCGCTGGTGCTGCCGTTGACGGTGCTGGAGTTCGTCGCCGCGCTCGTCCCCCTGATCGGATCGCCGATCGCGCTCGCCATCGCCTCGCTGGTCGCCCTGGCCGTGCGCGGGCCGGTGGTCGCCCTGCTGGTGCTCGGGCTGATCGTGGTGATCGGCCAGATCGAGGGCCACCTGCTGCACCCCCTGGTACTGGGCTGGTCGGTCCGGATCCACCCCGTGGCGGTGGCCCTGTCCGTCACCGGCGGCGCCGTCCTGGCCGGGGTGCTGGGCGCGGTCGTGGCGGTGCCCGTGGTCTCGGTGGCCTGGGCCGTGATCAGCGAGCTGCGCGACGGCGGTCCGCCCGCACCACCCCGGGCCCCACCAGCGGACGGGCGGCCCCGCCGTCGCCAGCGGTGAGCCCGGGAGCGCCGGCCCGGTTCACCCCGCCCCCGGCGCGACGAGCCCGGTCTCGTACGCGAGGACCACGGCCTGGGCCCGGTCGCGCAGGTTCAGCTTGGCGAAGATCCGGGCCACGTGGGTCTTCACCGTCGACTCGCTGAGGGTCAGTTCGCGGGCCAGCTCGGTGTTGGACAGCCCTCGCCCGAGCAGGGCGAGCACCTCCGCCTCGCGCGGGGTGAGCGGGGCGAGGTCGCGGTGCAGCGGCGGGCCGTCCGCGCCGGGGGCCGGGCGCGGCGCACCGGCCGCGAACCGCTCGACCAGCCGCCGGGTGATCGAGGGGGCGAGCAGGGCGTCCCCGGTGTCCACCAGCCGGACGGCGGCGGCGAGGTGCGCGGAGGTGACGTCCTTGAGCAGGAAGCCGCTGGCCCCGGCGGAGAGGGCGGCGTAGACGTAGTGGTCGAGGTCGAAGGTGGTCAGCATGATCACCCGGCAACCGGGCACCTCGGCGAGGATGCGGCGGGCGGCCTCCAGGCCGTCCGTGCCGGGCATCCGGATGTCGAGCAGGGCGACGTCGGGCCGGTGCAGGACGGCGGCGGCCACCGCCTCCGCGCCGTCCCCGGCCTCCGCGACCACGTCGATGCCGCGCGCGGTGAGGATCATCCGGAAGCCGGTGCGGACCAGCTCCTGGTCGTCGGCGATCACCACCCGGGGGCGGCGGTCCCGGTCCGGACCGTGCTCCCGCGCGTCCGCCCGCCGGGCCTGCTCCCTCACGTCTCTCCCCCGGTCCTGTTCCCCCGCCTCTCCCGGCCCTCCGCCGACCTCGGTGCCCGCCGTCACGGCCGGTCCAGCGGGATCCGGGCGCGGACCCGGAAGCCGCCGCCGAGCCGGCGCCGGGCGTCCAGGTCCCCGCCGTACACCGCGACCCGTTCGCGCAGGCCGAGCAGCCCGCGCCCGGCCCCGTCGGGCCGCTTCGCCGGCACCGCGGCGGGTGCGCCGGAGGACGCGGCCGGTCCGCCGGCGAGCACGCTCGGCCCGCTGTTGAGCACCTCGACGCGCAGGTAGTGGTCCGCGTACCGCACCGTCACCTCCGCCGTCACCCCGTCCCCGTGCTTGAGCGCGTTGGTCAGCGCCTCCTGGACGATCCGGTACGCCGTCACGTCGATGCCGCCGGGCAGCGGCCGCGGCTCGCCGGAGATCCGCACCTCCACCGGCAGCCCGGCGAAGGCGAACCGGTCGATCAGCGGGCTGAGCCGGCTCAGGCTCGGCTGCGGCGCGAAGCCGTCCCCGTGCGGCTCCTCACCGCCGTCCGCGGCGGGGGCGAGCAGGCCGAGCAGGTGCCGCAGTTCGGTCATGGCGTCCCGCCCGGCGGCCTCGACGGCGCCCATCGCCGCCGCGGCCTCCTCGGGCATGGTCGTCACCACCTCGCGGGCCGCCCCGGCCTGAACCACCATCAGGCTCACGTTGTGGCTGACGATGTCGTGCAGTTCGGCGGCGATCCGCGCCCGTTCGGCGTCCACCGCGGTGCGGGCGGCGCTCTCGCGCTCCCGCTCCAGCAGCCAGCCGCGCTCGCCGATGGCCGCCCGGTGCGACCTGCGCGCCCGGCCGAGCGCGACGGCCAGCCAACCCGCGCACGCGCACGCCGCCCCGGCCACCGCGACGGCGGCCCACTCCCACCCGATTCCCCACACGACGTCAGCTTCGCAGGTCACAGCATGATCCACATCATCCGGGGGTGCCGCACCCGTACATCTCCGGTACTACGGCGGCCCGCGGTTACACCCGGGGTGGGACGTGGCACCCGGGTGTCGGTGCCTACCGTCGTGCACCATGAGCAATGACCACGACGGGACCTCCCGGCCGGACGACGCCCAGGTCGTCGTCGAGCTGTCCGGGGTCCACAAGGAGTTCGGCGACGCCAAGGCGCTCGACGGCGTCGACCTGCGGATCCGGGCGGGCGAGGCGGTGGCCGTGATGGGCCCCTCCGGGTGCGGCAAGTCCACCCTGCTGAACATGGTGGCCGGGGTGGACCGGCCCACCGCCGGCACGGTCCGGGTGCAGGGACAAGACCTCGGGCAGCTGAACGAGACCGGGCTGGCCCTGTTCCGCCGCCGGCACATCGGCATGATCTTCCAGTTCTTCAACCTCATCGACGACCTCCCCGCCCTCGACAACGTCGCCCTGGCCGCGCAGCTGACCGGGGCCCCCGCCCGCCAGGCGCGCCGCCGGGCCCTGGAACTGCTGGACGAACTCGGCGTCGCCCACCGGCGGGACGTCTACCCGGCCGCGCTCAGCGGAGGCGAGCGCCAGCGGGTCGCGGTGGCCCGGGCCCTGATGAACCGTCCGGCCCTGCTGCTCGCGGACGAGCCGACCGGCGCGCTCGACAGCCGCTCCGGCGAACAGGTGATGGACCTGCTGATCGACCTCAACCAGATCGGACAGACCCTGCTCATCGTCACCCACGACGCCGGTCTGGCCACCCGCTGCGCCAGCCGCCTGGTCGAGGTCGCGGACGGCCGGGTGGCGTGCGAGCGGATGCTGGAGGCCTCGTCGTGAACGGCGCCGTGTGGCGGGCGTCCCGCGCGGCGGTCAGGCGCCGCCGGCTGCAGACCGTGGTGATCGGCCTGGTCGTCTTCTGCTCCACCGCGACCCTCCTGCTGGCCCTGGCGGTGATCAGCGCCGCCCGGGCCCCCTTCGACGAGGCCTTCGGCGCCCAGCACGGAGCCCACCTCGTGGCGGCCTTCGACCCGGCCGCGGCCTCCGCCGAGCAGCTGGCCGCCACCGCCCACCGGCCGGGCGTCCAGGCCGCCGCCGGGCCGTTCGACCAGGCCGTGGTCGAGATCCCGACCGACTGGATCGGCCGCCCGCCCGGCCCGCTCACCCTGGTGGGCCGCCCCGACCCGGGCGGCCCGGTCGACCGGGTGGAGCTGCTCGCCGGCCGCTGGGCCACCGCGCCCGGCGAGGTGGTGATCCAGGAGCCGTTCGGCGGCGCCGCTGTGGCCTTCCTCGGCCGGCCGCTCACCACCGCCACCGGACTGCGGCTCACCGTCGTCGGCTTCGCCACCAGCATGAGCCAGACCGCCGGCGGCTGGGTGACCCCCGGACAGGCGGCGGCCCTGCACCCCACCGGCCGGCAGATGCTCTACCGCTTCACCGACGCGGGCACCCAGGAGCGGGTGACGGCCTCCCTCGGCACGGCCACCGCGGGCCTGCCGGAGAGCGCGGTGGTCAGCACGCAGTCGTACCTGACGCTCAAGCAGGCCTTCTCGGCGGGCGCCGACGCCTACCTTCCGCTGATGACGGTGTTCGGGGTGCTCGGCCTGGTGGTCGCCACCCTGATCGTCGGCAACGTGGTCAGCGGCGCCGTCGTCTCCGGCTACCGGCACATCGGCGTGCTGAAGTCGATCGGCTTCACCCCGCGGCAGGTGGTCACCGTCTACCTGACCATGGTCTCGGTGCCCGCGATCGCCGGGGCGGTCCTCGGCACCGCGGCCGGCTGGGCGGCGTCGCCCCCGCTCCTGCAGGCGGCCTTCAGCGGGATCGTGACCGGCACCGCCGTGATCGAGCCGGCCGGCTGGCTTCCCGCCGCCACCCTGCTCGGAGTCCCGCTGCTGGTCGCCGCGGCCGCACTGGTCCCGGCCTCACGGGCCCACCGGCTCTCCGCCGCGCAGGCGATCTCGGCCGGCAGCGCGCCGCGCACCGGGCGCGGGCTGAAGGTCCAGCGGTGGCTGGGCTCCACCCGGCTGCCGCGCGCCGTCAGCCTGGGCCTCGGCCAGCCCTTCGCCCGGCCGGCCCGCACCGCGCTGACCATGTCGGCGATCGTGCTCGGCGTGGTCACCGTGACGGTGACCACCGGGGTGAACGGCACCCTGTCGCGGTCCCTGGCCCCGCCCGACGGCCGGATCCACGTCAATGTGCAGACCGCCCACTTCACCGGCAGCACGACCGAGCCGCGGCTGGACCCGGCCCGGACCGAGGCGATGCTGCGTGCCGCCCCCGGCGCCGAACGGGTCGTCACCCGGGGGCTCGTCCAGCTGGGCCTGGTCGGCTACACCCGGCCCGTCTTCGCCGACTTCTACGGCGGCGACTCCATCGCCGATGCCCGCTGGCTCCGGACGGTCAAGGGGCACCCGGCGACCGGGCCGGCCGAGATCCAGGTCGGGCCGGCCTTCCTCGACCAGCGGGGGCTCCGACTCGGCGACCGGATCACCCTGGACCTGGAGGGGCGGCAGCTGACCGTCACCATCGTCGGGGAGCTGCTCGAGGGCAATCCGAACGCGATCACCTCCAACGACACCGTCCGGGCGGCGCTCACCGCGGACCCGCACGCGGTCGAGTACGACGTGCGGCTCGCCGACGGCGCCGACGCCGAGGCCTACCGGAGGGCCGTGACGGCGGCCGACCCGAGCCTCACGCCCTCCGTCGTCAGGGCCCACGAGGACGGGGCGACCGTCGCGATCCGGACGTTCACCACAGTCTTCACCGTCCTGCTGTCGGTGGTCGCCGCGCTCGGCGTCTTCAACACGCTGCTGCTGACCGTCCGTGAGCGCCGCCGCGATCTCGGCATGCTGAAGTCGATCGGGATGACGCCCCGGCAGGTCGTCGCCATGACGGTCACCTCGGTGGCCTGGCAGGGTGCGCTCAGCGGGGTCATCGGCATCCCGGTGGGGGTGGCGGCGCACCGGCTGATCGTCGAGAACGTGCGGATCATCGACTTCACGGAGGGGATGATCGACGTGTGGAGCACTCCGCTGCTCGCCGGTCTCGCCCTCGCGGGCGTCGCGATCGCCGTCCTCGGCGCGCTCGTCCCGGCCCGCGCGGCGGCCCGTCTGCCGATCGCCGAGGTGCTGCACAACGAGTGACGGATCGGGGCACCGCGGCCCGGGTCAGCGGTCCTGGTGCCGGATCTGCAGGCCCGGGCGGCGGCGGTGCACCGTGAGGTAGGAGACGCCCCGGTCGCCCGCGGTGAGGCTGCGGGTGGAGCCGTGCGGCAGCCAGAACAGGCCGCCCTCGGTGAGCGGCTGCCGCTCCGGGCCCACGTGCAGGGTGGCGTCACCGGCGACGACCAGGACGAGGACGTCGAGGTCCGGTTCGGTGTGGGTGTCGATGCGGCCGCCCGGCGGGACGTGGACGAGGTTGGCGTCCAGCTGCCGACCGGGCTCGGCCAGCCGCCACAGCGCCCCCGCCGGTGCCGGATCGAGCGCCGCGAGCGCCCTGGTGTCGCAGAGCAGCTTGGGGACGGGGGCGCCGCCCGCGGCGGGGGGCTCGGTGCCTGCTCCGGTCATCTGAGGTCACCCGTCGACGTGTGGACTGGACTGGGAACGATTGTCCCCCGGCCGGCCCCCGGCGCCGGGACCGGGCACGCGGCCCGGTCCGGCGTCACAGCGGGATGGTCATGCCCTCCTCGGCCGCGGTCACCTCGCCCGGGAAGGCTTCACGCGCCTCGGCGATCGACCGTGCCCGGTCGGCCCCGGGCCAGAAGTGGGTGAGCAGCAGGCGGTCGACGCCGCACCGCCCGGCCCAGGACCCGGCGTCCGCGGCGCTCATCAGGTACGGGTCCGCGGCCGGCCCGCCCTGCAGGGTCGCGCCGGCGACGAACAGGTCCGCTCCGGCCGCCAGCCGCTCCAGCGCCGGGCCCGGTCCGGCGTCGCCGCTGTAGGCGAGGGTCAGGCCCGGAGCCGTCAGCCGGACGCCCGCGTGCGGGACGTGGTGCGGCAGCGGCTCGGCGTCCAGCCGCAGCGGCCCCACCCGGTGGGCGGCCGGAAGGGGGTGCACGTCGAACACCTCGTGCAGGTCCTCGGTCGGCTCCATCGCCTGGACGCGTGCCACGACCCCGGGCGGGCAGTACAGCGGCACCCGTGGACCGCGCTGCGGCGCGAAGTAGCGGGCCCGGCACAGCGCGCTGAGATCGGCGCAGTGGTCGGGGTGCTCGTGGGTGACGACGACGGCGTCCACCCGGCCGTCGGGGCAGCACTCCAGCAGCCGGGGGAAGGTCGCGTAGCCGAGGTCGAGGACCAGCCGGAACCCGTCGTACTCCAGCAGGAGGCCGCTGGCGGCCCGGCCGGCCTCGGGCCACGCCCCGCACGTCCCCAGGACAGTCAGTGCTCGCACCGGCCGATGCTCTCACGTCCGGGCGGGGCGGTGGGCCCGGTTTCCGGTTCACGGCCGCAGCAGGGTCACCTCGCGGGCGTGCGCGGACTGGACGTCCGGGGCCCAGTCGCCGGTGCAGTAGACGGAGAGCTCGTCGATCCGGCCGTCGCGGACGTCGGCGCGCATCATCTCCCGGCAGTACCAGTGGCCCTGGTCGTCCGTCCAGCGCTCCTCGAACTCCACCACCAGCCCGGTCCCGGTCGCGTCGACGCGGTGGCGCGGGACGCGGCCGAGGGCGGGGTGGCTGCGCCGGCGCAGGGCGACCAGCGCGTCCGGGCCGGAGGCCTGCAGCCGCCACTGCGGCAGGCTGAGGTCGACGAGGACGTCGTCGGTGAAGAGGCCGTCGGGCGCGGTGTTGGTCTCCAGGAACCGGACGAAGAGGCCGGCCAGTTCCTCGGCGCGGGCCTGGTCGGTGGTCATGCCGCCGCCTCCTCCAGGTTGCGGCCGATGACGGCCATCGTGCGGCCGAGCTCGGCGGTGGGGCTGAACTCGACGGTCTCGGTGCCGGCGAACAGCAGCGGGAGGTGGCCGGGGGCGCCGTAGTAGCTGTCCCCGGCGCGGAAGACCTCGTCGTGGTCCGCGTAGCGGAACACGATCCGGCCGGTGAGCACCTGGCCCCAGTGCGGGCACTGGCAGCGGTCGTCGGGCAGGCCACGGAAGAGCGGCGCCGGGTCCAGGTCCTGCTTCACGGTCTCGTAGCCGACGGTGTACGGGCCGATCTCGGCGTAGCGGCCCTCGATGACCGGCTCGTCGACCCGGAGCTCGGCCTCGGTCTTGCTGGTGCGCGGCATGGTGTCCTGCCTCGGTCTCACGGCCGTACATCCGTCGTACGGCGCCTTCGACCGACAGGCGTGAGATCGGACGGCACGGTGTGCGCCACGGCGGCACGGCGGTGGTGCACGCCGGTGTTCCGGCACGCTCCGGCCGGTGCGCGGTCACAGCCGCCAGTCGGGCGGGTCCTCCGGGGCGTAGACGCAGAGCGTGCCGGTGCGCACGGCGGTGTCCAGGTGCCGGCCCAGTTCGGGGTGGTCGGCGGCGATCCGGCGGACGGCGGCACGGATCCGGGCGGTGACGGCGGTGCGGGCGCGCTCGGCGGGCGAGCCGGTCCGGCGGACCCGGCCGCCGAGCCCGTAGGCGGCCGAGAGCTGGGCGACCAGCGCGTCGCGCTCGACGGCGATCCGCTCGGAGCGGTCCGGGTCGGCCGCGGCGTCGGCCTCCTCGGCCTCGGCCGCCAGCTCCTGCAGGCGGCGCCGGTAGGCGGAGCGGGCGGTGGCGTCGAGGAGTTCGCCCGTGTCGCCCTCGGGGTGCAGGCCCTCGGCCGGCCCGGGGGCGGCGGCGGGAGGGGCGGCCAGTTCCACGGCGGGCACGGGCGTACCGGGCCGGGCGAGCAGGACGGCGAGGTCGTGCAGGCCCTTGCTGTCGGGCAGGCGGGTGTCACGGCCGGCGTAGGCCAGGTGCCAGAGCGGGCCCTCGCGCCGGAAGACCGCGCCGTCCCGGCCGGCCGGGGGCGGGAGCGCGGCGGGCCCGCGCCCGGTCTCCTCGGCGATCCGCTCCGCCAGTGCCACCGCGCCCGCCGCCCCGGCCGCCCGCAGCGCCCGTTCCCGGTGCGAGCGGGCCCGGGCGGCGTCGCCGCCGGCCGCCGCGAGCAGCGCCAGGTGGCGGTGGACGGGACCGCGGACGGCCGCGCCGATGCCCTCCACCGCGAACAGCTCGGCGTACGGGGCGAGCAGCCGGTACAGGGTGTCCGCCGCCGGGTGCCCGCCGATGAGGCCGACGGTCTCGGCGGCCTGGCCCAGCATCGGCAGCCACTCGCTGTCCCGGGGCGCCCCGCCGATCCGGGGGGCGACCGCCGTCAGCCGGCGCCCGGCCTCCTCCGGGTCGCCGAGCTGGGCGGCGATCAGGGCGAGGGTGACGCGGGGCCAGACGCCGGAGTGCTGCTCCAGCACGGTGGCGTCCGCGCGGCTGCCACGCAGTGCGTCGAGGTCGCCGCCCTGGGCGGCCAGGCACCAGCGCTGGGTGGCGGCGAGCAGCGCGGCGTTGCCGCTGCCGGCCCGTCGCCCCAGCTCCGCCACCTCCTCGACGGCGGCGGCGCAGTCCGCGTACCGGCCCTCCATCAGGGCCCGGGCGCCGCGCCACAGCGGCACGTACCAGGCGTACAGCGGGCGGTGCAGCGGGCGCACGACGGAGTCGAACCGGTCGGCCTCGGTGTCGGCCGCGGCGAAGTCGCCGGTCTCCATCAGGGCGACCAGCCGCAGCCGGCGGCCGAGGAGTTCCAGCACCGGGTCGTGGCGGGCCCGGGCGGCGGCGACGATCCCGGCGGACCAGTCGATCCGGTCCCGGCAGCGGTCGGGCCCGGGCGCGGCGTCGCAGCGGGCGGCGAGCGCGGGCCCGAGGACGGCGGGGTCGTCGAGCCGGCGGGCGGTGCGGACGGCCTCCTCGGCGAGGGCGAGCCGGTGCTGCTCCGGTTCGACCAGGGCGGTGGCGAGGGAGAGCCGGGCGGTGACGCAGGCGCGCAGGCCTTCCTGGTCGGGACGGGCCGCGAGGGCGGTGCGGGCCTCGGCGAGCAGCTCCTGCTGCTCCTGGTCGGCGAGGTCGACCTCGAAGCCGACCGGGCCGGTGCCGAGCCCGAGGGCCGCCCGGGCCAGCAGGTCGGGGCGGCCGGCCGGGCCGGCGAGCGCGGCGGCCCGCAGCAGTGCGGCGCGGGCGGCCGCCGGCTCCCCGCTGCCCAGTTCGGCCCCGCCGAGCCCGAGCAGCACCTCGACGAGCTCCGCGCCGTCCGCGGCCCCGGCGGCGGCCCGGTACCAGCGGGCCGCCTCCTCGTAGGCGCCCAGGGCCTCGGCCTGCTCGGCGGCCGACCGCGCGTACCGGGCCGCCTCGGCCGCGTGTCCGGGGCCGGCCAGCCGCAGGTGGTGCGCGGCCTCGGCCGGCCCGGTGTCCCTGCCCCGCCGGCAGTGCCCGGCGAGGACGGCGCCCACCGCGGCGTGCAGGGTGGTGCGCTCGCCGGGGCTCAGCGTGCCGTACACGGCCTCGCGCAGCAGGTCGTGCCGGAAGGTGCCGCCGTCGGCCGTGAGCTCGGCCAGCAGACCGGCCCCGGCGGCCTCGTCGAGGGCGGCCCGCACCGCCGCGAGCGGCACCGCGGCGGCCTCGGCCAGCACGTCCAGCCGGAACGGGCTGCCGAGCACGGAGGCGAGCCGGAGCAGCCGGGCGGCGGGCGGCGACAGCTCGGCGATCCGGGCCTCGACGGCGATCCGCACGCCGACCACGGGCGGCCCGGGGGCGGACCGGTCGTCCGGGCCCCCGGCGGCTCCGGGGCCACGGGCGCGCACGAGCTCCGTGACGAAGAAGGCCTCACCACCGGTGCGCCGGACGAGCTCCCGCAGCGCCCCGGGGGCGGGTGGGCGGCCCGTGGCGGCCTCGACCAGGCCGGCCACGTCCGCCTCGCGCAGCGGCCCCAGCGCCAGGCTGCGTCCGCGGCGCAGCAGCTGGGCGCGCGCCCAGCCGCGGTCCTGCCAGGCCGGGTCGTCGTCACGGGCGGTGGTGAGCAGCAGGAGCGGGGCGGTGCGCGCCGCGTCGGCCACGTCCAGCAGCAGGCGCAGCGAGGAGGCGTCGGCCGCGTGCACGTCGTCGAGGACCAGCAGCAGTGGCCGGCTCCGGGCGGCCGTCGCCAGCAGCCGGGCGAGGTCCCCGGCGAGCCGCAGCCGGGCCGCCTCCGGATCGGTGGCGGGCGGGGCCCCCGCCGGGTCCTCCGGTGCGGCGCCGGCCTGCAGGGCCCGCAGGGGTGGCGAGGCGGCCGTGAGGCGCCCGCACCCCACGTCGTCGGCGGCCAGCTCGCCCACCACCCGCGACCAGGGCCGGAAGGCGCGACCGGCGGTGTCGGGCGGGCACCACGTCCAGAGCACCCGGAAGCCCTCGGCGTGCCCGGTGGCCTCCTCGGCGGTCCGGGTCTTCCCGGCGCCGGCCGCCCCGGTCAGGACGACCAGCCCGCCGCGGCCGGCCGCGGCCCGCGTCAGCGCGTCGCGGAGCTCCCCCAGCACGTCCTCGCGCCCCACGAACGGGTAACTCGCGGCCACGGCACCACCCGTCTGCTCGGTCCTCCGCTTCGAGGGTAGCCACCGCTCCGCCGGGCCGGCCGGTGAGTCGGGCGTCCGGCCGGGTGAACGGACGGCGCGGCGGGGCGGGTGGGTCCGGGGGGCGCCGGTGGCGGGGTGATGATCGCCGGGTTCCCGGACGCCCACACCGCCGGAGGCCGGCATGCGGATCCTGCTCCTCGCCAGCGCGTTCAACAGCCTCAGCCAGCGGGTTCACGCCGAGCTGCGCGACCTGCGGCACACCGTGGAGGTCCGGCTGGCCGGGGACGACGCCGCGCTGCGGGAGGACGTGCGCCGTCTGGAGCCGGACTGCGTGCTGGCGCCGATGCTGCGCAGCGCGATCCCCCGGGACGTCTGGTCGGCGGTGCCCTGCCTGGTGGTCCATCCCGGTCCGCCGGGCGACCGCGGCCCCTCCTCGCTCGACCGGGCCGTCCAGGAGGGCGTCACCGAGTGGGGCGTGACGGTGTTGCAGGCGGAGGAGGAGATGGACGCCGGGCCGGTCTGGGCCTGGGCCCCGTGCCGCCTCGTGCCCGGTCTCGGCAAGGGCGACCTCTACCGCAACGAGGTCTCCGACGCGGCCGTGCGCGCGGTCCTGCTCGCCGTCGAGCGCCTCGCCTCCGGCGACTACGCGCCGCGTCCGCAGCACGGCCCGGACTGGCGGGTGGCGGTGCGCACCCGCCCGTTCCTGCGCCAGGAGGAGCGGCGGATCGACTGGGCCGGCCACTCCACCGAGGAGGTGCTGCGCCGCCTGCACGCGGCCGACTCCCAGCCCGGTGTGCTGGACGCGTTCTGCGGCGGCGAGTGGTACCTGCACGGCGGGCACTCCGAGCCGGGCCTGCGCGGCCGCCCGGGTGACGTGCTGGCCACCCGGGACGGCGCGGTCTGCCGGGCGACCTCGGACGGCGCGGTGTGGATCCCCGAGCTGCGCCGGCGCCGCGCCCCCGGCGGCCCGGAGACCTTCCGGCTGCCGGCGGTCACGGCGCTGGGCCCGTTGCTGCCCCGGGTGCCGGAGTTCTCGGCGGCGCTGATGCCGGCGGAGGACGGGCGCCCGGAGTGGGCGGACGTCCGCTACCGCGAGGAGGGCCCGGTCGGCTTCCTGCAGTTCTCCTTCCCGGGCGGCGCGATGTCCACGGAGCAGTGCCGGCGGCTGCTGTCGGCCTACCGCTTCGCGCTGGGCCGGCCGACCTCGGTCGTGGTTCTCGGCGGCGGGCGGGACTTCTTCTCCAACGGCATCCACCTGAACGTGATCGAGGCAGCGCCGGATCCGGCGGGCGAGTCCTGGGCGAACATCACGGCGATGGACGACCTCGTCGCCGAGGTGCTCACCACCACCGACCGGCTGGTGGTCGCGGCGCTGGGCGGGAACGCGGCGGCCGGCGGGGTGATGCTGGCGCTCGCCGCGGACGAGGTCTGGTGCCGCCGGGGCGCGGTGCTCAACCCGCACTACCGGCTGATGGGCCTGTACGGCTCGGAGTACTGGACGTACTCGCTGCCGCGCCGGGTCGGGGCGGCCGAGGCGGAGCGGCTCACGGCGCAGGCGCTGCCGGTGTCGTCGGCGACGGCGCAGCGGATCGGCCTGGTCGACCGGGTGCTGCCCTGCGGGCCGCAGGAGTTCGGGCCGGCCGCGGCCCGGCTGGCGGGGCTGCTCGCGGCCTCGCCGACCGCCCAGCAGCGGATCGCCGCCAAGAAGGCCGCCCGCGAGCGCGACGAGCTGGCCAGGCCGCTCGCCGCGTACCGGGAGGAGGAGCTGGCGGTGATGCGGCAGCAGTTCTTCTCCCCCGAAGAGCCGTACCACGCGCTGCGGTCCGCGTTCGTCCGCAAGCGGCCCGCGACGGCCCGGTCCGCGGCGCCACGGTGACCCGAACGGCCCCGGCCGGCTTGCGCCCGCGGGGCGCCCCTCCCGGCCGTGCGGACCGGCGGGCGCCGCGAACCGTTGCTATGACTGGCTTCGAGCCATTTCCTCCGGCTCCCATCCCCGAGGAGGCATCCTCATGGGTGCTGCAAGTACCGACACCGACGTGGTGCACATTCTCTGGATCAACGCCGGTCTCAGCTGTGACGGCGACTCCGTCTCGCTGACCGCCGCGATGCAGCCGAGCATCGAGGAGATCGTCACCGGCGCGCTCCCCGGCCTGCCCAGGATCGCGGTGCACTGGCCGCTGATCGACTTCGAGTGCGGCCCCGTCCAGGGCGCCGACAACTTCGTCGAGTGGTTCTTCAAGGCCGACCGCGGCGAGCTGGACCCGTTCGTCCTGGTCGTCGAGGGGTCGATCCCCAACGAGAAGATCAAGAAGGAGGGATACTGGTGCGGGTTCGGCGACGACCCCGCGACCGGCCAGCCCATCACCACCAGTGAGTGGCTGGACCGCCTCGCCCCCAAGGCGACCGGCGTGGTGGCGATCGGCACCTGCGCCACGTACGGCGGCATCCACGCGATGGCCGGCAACCCGACCGGCGCCATGGGCGTGCCGGACTACCTCGGCTGGGACTGGAAGTCCAAGGCCGGTCTGCCGATCGTCTGCGTGCCGGGCTGTCCGATCCAGCCCGACAACTTCTCCGAGACGCTCACCTACCTGCTGTACCAGCTGGCCGGCTCCGCGCCGATGATCCCGCTGGACGACAAGCTGCGGCCGACCTGGCTGTTCGGCGCCACCGTCCACGAGGGCTGCGACCGCGGCGGCTACTACGAGCAGGGCCAGTTCGCCACCGACTACGGCACGCCCGAGTGCCTGGTGCGGCTCGGCTGCTGGGGCCCGGTCGTCAAGTGCAACGTCGCCAAGCGCGGCTGGATCAACGGCGTGGGCGGCTGCCCCAACGTGGGCGGCATCTGCATCGCCTGCACGATGCCGGGCTTCCCGGACAAGTTCATGCCGTTCATGGACCCGCCGCCCGGTTCGCGGGTCTCCACCGGCGCCAGCTCCGCCTACGGGGCCGTCATCCGCCGGCTGCGCGAGATCACCCAGAAGACCGTCGACAAGGAGCCGAAGTGGCGGCACCGGGGCAATCGGCTGACCACCGGTTACCGACCGCCCTGGTGACGCCCGGGGGCCGCACGCCCGCGGGCGTGCGGCCCGTCGCCGCCGACCACCTCCCCCGCTCGCAGAGAAGGGCACCACACACACGATGGCACCGACGACCAAGGCGGCCGGCGACGGCAGCGGCCTGACCGAGATGTCCTGGGACCCGATCACCCGGATCGTGGGCAGCCTGGGCATCCACACCAAGATCGACTTCAAGCAGAAGCGGGTCGCGGAGTGCTACAGCACCTCCTCCGTCTTCCGCGGCTACAGCGTCTTCATGCGCGGCAAGGACCCGCGCGACGCGCACTTCATCACCAGCCGGATCTGCGGGATCTGCGGCGACAACCACGCCACCTGCTCGGTCTACGCCCAGAACATGGCGTACGGCGTGAAGCCCCCGCACCTCGGCGAGTGGATCATCAACCTCGGCGAGGCCGCCGAGTACATGTTCGACCACAACATCTTCCAGGAGAACCTGGTCGGGGTCGACTACTGCGAGAAGATGGTCCGCGAGACCAACCCCGGCGTCCTGGAGCTCGCCGAACGCACCGAGGCGCCGCACGCCGGCGACCACGGGTACAAGACCATCGCCGACATCATGCGCTCGCTCAACCCGATCGAGGGCGAGTTCTACCGCGAGGCGCTGCAGGTCAGCCGGTACACCCGGGAGATGTTCTGCCTGATGGAGGGCCGCCACGTGCACCCCTCCACGCTCTACCCGGGCGGCGTCGGCACGGTGGCGACGGTGCAGCTGTTCACCGACTACCTCACCCGGCTGATGCGCTACGTGGAGTTCATGAAGAAGGTCGTGCCGCTGCACGACGACCTCTTCGACTTCTTCTACCAGGCGCTGCCCGGCTACGAGGAGGTCGGCCGGCGGCGGGTCCTGCTCGGCTGCTGGGGCAGCCTCAACGACCCGGACCACTGCGACTTCACGTACCGGAACATGACGGACTGGGGGCGCCGGATGTTCGTCACCCCCGGCGTGGTCGTCGACGGCAAGCTCGTCACCAACGACCTGACCCAGATCAACCTCGGCATCCGGATCCTGCTCGGCAGCTCCTACTACGAGGACTGGCAGGGCAAGGAGCTCTTCGTCACCCACGACCCGCTGGGCAACCCGGTCGACCCCCGGCACCCGTGGAACCAGCACACCATCCCCCAGCCGCAGAAGCGGAACTTCGACGACAAGTACAGCTGGGTGATGTCCCCCCGCTGGTTCGACGGCACCGACTACCTCGCCCTGGACACCGGCGGCGGCCCGATCGCCCGGCTGTGGTCCACCGCGCTCTCCGGCCTGGTCGACATCGGCTACGTCAAGGCCACCGGGCACAGCGTGGTGATCAACCTCCCCCGCTCCATGACCAAGCCGGAGACCACCTTCGAGTGGAAGATCCCGCAGTGGAGCAACGCCATCGAGCGCAACCGCGCCCGCACCTACTTCCAGGCCTACGCGGCCGCCGCCGCCCTGCACTTCACCGAGAAGGCGCTGGCCGAGGTCCGGGCCGGACGCAGCCAGACCTGGGAGCGCTTCGAGGTGCCGGACGAGTCGATCGGCTGCGGCTTCACCGAGGCCGTGCGCGGCGTGCTCTCGCACCACATGGTGATCCGCGACGGCAAGATCGCCAACTACCACCCCTACCCGCCGACCCCGTGGAACGCCAGCGTCCGCGACAGCTTCGGCACCCCCGGCCCGTACGAGGACGCGGTGCAGAACACCCCGATCTTCGAGGAGAACAGCCCGGAGAACTTCAAGGGCATCGACATCATGCGCGCCGTGCGCAGCTTCGACCCCTGTCTGCCCTGCGGCGTGCACATGTACGTCGGCAACGGGCGCACCCTGCAGACCATGCACGTGCCCAGCGGCCTGAGCGGGCTGACCGCGTGACGGCCGAGCAGACCGGGCTGCGGATCCAGGAGGCCCTGGACGCACTGGCCGGCAGCGGCGCCGAACAGGCGGGCGAGCAGCTGG
Organism: Kitasatospora sp. NPDC051702; assembly: GCF_040681575.1. Classification (NCBI taxonomy): domain Bacteria; kingdom Bacillati; phylum Actinomycetota; class Actinomycetes; order Kitasatosporales; family Streptomycetaceae; genus Kitasatospora; species Kitasatospora sp. NPDC051702. The sequence goes on along the minus strand of NZ_JBFAZB010000014.1, from coordinate 114,455 downwards.
TCCGCGAGCTGATGGAGTTCTACGGCGAGGGCCTGGCCCGGCTCGTCCCCGAACTGCCCCCGCCCGCCCTGTCCCGGCTGCTGGACGACCCGGCGGTGGCCGGGCTGCTGATCCTGCACGAGCTGCACCCCGAGGACGTGGACACCCGGATCCGCCGGGCGCTCGACTCCCTGCCCGAACCCCTCGAGGTGCTCGGGTTCGAGCCGGCCGCCGGCACGCTGCGGCTGCGCCGGACCGCCTCCGGCTGCGGTTGCGGCGAGGCGGAGGTGGAGGCCGCGCTCGCCTGCCACGCCCCCGAGGTGACGTCCCTGGAGCTGGAACGGGCCCCGCAGCTGCTGCAGATCGGCACGCGGCCGCCCCTGGCCGCGGAGGCCCGATGACCGGCCGTCCGCTGCCCCGGGCCGGCAGCGCCCTGCTGCGCCGGCTGCGCGAGCCGGCCCCGCCGCTGCCCGAGCGGTGCGGGTTCTGCGGCCAGGGCCTGCCACCCGGCCACCGCCACCTGGTGGACACCGAACAGCGCGCGCTGACCTGCGCCTGCACCGCCTGCGGCCTGCTGTTCCAGCAGCCGGGCGCCGCCGCCGGGCGCTACCTCGCGGTGCCGGACCGCCACCTCAGCGACCCGGACACCCGGCTGGACGAGCGGGCCTGGACGGCGCTGGGGATCCCGGTCGGCACCGCGTTCCTGTTCCGCAACACCGCGCTGGGCCGGCCGGTCGCCTGCTACCCCGGGCCGGCCGGCGCCACCGAGAGCGAACTGACCGAGGAGGCCTGGAGCGCCGCCCTCGGCAGCAGCCGGCTGGCGGCCGCCCTGGCACCGGACGTCGAGGCGCTGCTGCTGCACCGCGAGGCCGACCGGGTCAGCTGCCTCCTGGTGCCGATCGACGCCTGCTACGAGCTCGTCGGCCGGCTGCGCCGGTGCTGGCACGGCTTCGACGGCGGACCGGAGGCCCGCGCCGAACTCGACGCCTTCTTCGCGCGGCTGGCCGCCCGGGCCCGCCCGCTGCCCGCGGAGGTGACGGCGTGAGCGCCCTCGGTTTCGGCTGCACCGCGGTGCGCTCCGACCCGTACGCGGCCGTGCCGACCCTGGTGTTCCGGCTGCGGATCACCGCCGCCCCCGGCACCCGGGTGCACGCCCTCGCGCTGCGCTGCCAGCTGCGCATCGAACCCGGGCGCCGGCCGTACGGCGAGGCGGAGGGCGAGCGACTGGCCGACCTGTTCGGCGAGCGGGAGCGCTGGGCGACCACGCTCAACCCGATCCAGCTCGCCACCGTGCCGCTGATGGTCCCCGGCTTCACCGAGGAGACCGAGGTCGACCTGCCCGTCCCGTGCAGCTACGACCTGGAGGTCGCCTCCGCCCGCTACTTCCGGGCCCTGGACGGCGGCGAGGTGCCGCTGCTGCTGCTCTTCTCCGGCACCGCCTTCAGCGGCCCCGGCGGCTTCCAGGTCACCCCGGTGCCCTGGGACCGGGAGGCCTCCGTCCGGATGCCGGTGCGGGTCTGGCGCGAGGCCGTCGACCAGCACTTCCCCGGCTGCGGCTGGCTGCGGCTGCCGAACGACCTGATGGACGCCCTCCTCGCGTACCGCTCCCGACGGGCCCTGCCCTCCTGGGAGGCGACGGTGCGCGAGCTGCTCACCGCGGCCGGGGGGACGACCGTCGACGACATCGTGAAGGAGGGAGTCCGGTGAGCGCCTTCCCGAGCGGGATCGAGCAGGGCTTCGCGACCGCCCGGCAGATCGCCGACGCGGTGCTGCTCGAGGGCTACGTGCTCTACCCGTACCGCGCCTCGGCCGCCAAGAACCGACTGCGCTGGCAGTTCGGCGTGCTCGTCCCGCCCGAGTACGGCGCGCGCGGCGGCGAGCACTCCCACCAGCGCACCGAGTGCCTGCTGGAGCCGCGCGGCGACGACGACCGGCTGGCGGTCGAACTGCGCTTCCTGCGGGCCCAGCGCCGCACCGTCGAACAGACCGCCGCCATCGGCGGCTTCGAGCCGGTGGAACGCCTGGAACTGGCCGACCGGGTGCTCGTCCCGTGGGACGAGGGCGTCGAGGAGAAGGTCGAACTCCTCCTCAAAGTCAAGGAGTTGACCGGGCAGGGGGTGATGCGACCGTTCCGGCTGCCGGCCACCGCGGCACTGGAGCTGGTGCGCGAGAACGGCACCGCCGTCGGCCGGCTGGCCCGCCGCCGCGAACAGGTCGACGGCCTGCTCCGGGTGACCGCCGAGGAGCTGCCCGGGCCGTTCCGGGCGCTGCGGCTGACCGTCGTGGTGGAGAACACCTCCGACTGGACGCCGCCCCGCGGCGCCGACCGCGAGGAGGCGCTGCCCCGCTCGCTGGTCTCCGCGCACCTGCTGCTCGGGCTGGAGCACGGCAGCTTCCTGTCCGTCACCGACCCGCCCGAGTGGGCCCGCCCGGCCGTCGAGAAGTGCCGCAACGAGCACACCTGGCCGGTGCTGGCCGGGCCGGACGGCGGGCGCCGGGTGCTGCTCTCCTCGCCGATCATCCTCGAGGACCACCCGCAGATCGCCCCGGAGAGCCTCGGCACCCTCTACGACGCCACCGAGATCGACGAGATCCTGGCCCTGCGGACCGCGGCCCTCACCGACCAGGAGAAGCGCGAGGCGCGGGGTACCGACGAGCGGGCCGGCGCCGTGATCGACCTGGCGGAGTCCATGCCGCCCGAGGTGCTGGAGCGGCTGCACGGCGCCGTGCGCGGGCTGCGCGAGGTCACCGGCGGATCCGCCGCGGGCGAGCAGCCCTGGTGGGACCCGGGCAACGACCCGCACGTCGACCCCGAGCAGGACCGCGTCATGGTCGACGGCACGCCGGTCGGCGCCGGCAGCCGGGTGGTGCTGCGGCCCGGGCGGCGGCGCACCGACGCCCAGGACCTCTTCCTGCACGGGCGCAGCGCCGTCGTGGAGGCCGTGCTGCACGACGTCGACGGCTCGGTGCACCTGGCCGTCACGGTGGACGACGACCCGGGCGCGGACCTGTGGCGCGCGCAGGGGCGGTTCCGCTACTTCCAGCCCGACGAGGTCACCCCGCTGGACGGCCCCGCCCCGGTGGTGGAGCCGTGAGCGGCGCGACGGTGCTGGTCGCCGGCGTGGGCAACGTCTTCCTCGGCGACGACGGGTTCGGGGTGGAGGCCGTCCGCCGGCTCGCCGCCCACCCGGTGCCGCCGGGCGTCGAGGTGGTCGACGTCGGCGTGCGCGGGGTCGACCTGGCGTACCGGCTGCTGGACGGGTACCGCACCGCGGTGCTGGTCGACGCCACCTGCCGGGGCGGCCCGCCGGGCACCGTCTACCTCATCGAGGCGGCCGCCGAGCCGCTGGAGGTGCCGGTCCTGGACGGGCACCGGATGGGGCCGGACGCCGTGCTCGGCCTGCTGGCCACCCTCGCCGCCGGCACCGGTGGCGAACCGCCCGGGCGGGTGCTGGTGGTCGGCTGCGAGCCGGCGTCGCTCGAGGAGGGCATCGGGCTGAGCGCCCCCGTCACCGCCGCCGTCGAGGAGGCGGTCCACGTGATCCTGCGGGTCCTGGACGAGGCCACGCAACCGGAGAGGGAGACGACACCATGCTGAGAAGACTGTTCTGCGCGGGCCTGCTGGCCGGCATCGGCGTGCTGGTCTGGCAGAGCCTGCCCGACCTCAAGCGCTACCTGCGCATCTCGCGGATGTAGCACCCGCCGGCAGGTCCTGCCGGACGGGCTCCGGCGGGCGGGCGCCGGGCGCGGATTGCTGCGAACGGTGCAGCCCCGGGCGCGGTGGCGGCGCGGCTTCGGGCCGGGACCGCCACCGCGCCCTGTAATGGGGCCCGTCGTCGCAGCCCTGTCATGGGGCCCGTCGTCGTGCCGGGGCCGTCGCCCGTCGGCGCGCGCCGCCACCGGCCGTGGGAAGGGACCCATGCACGAGATGTCGATCGCCGCCGCCGTCGTCGAACAGGTGGACGCGGCCGCGCGCGACCACGGGGCGCCCGGCGTGGCGCGGGTGCGGCTGCAGGTCGGCGAACTGGCCGGCGTCGTCCCGCAGGCGCTCGACTTCTGCTTCGAACTGGCCTGCGCCGGAACGCTGGTGGCGGGCGCCGTGCTGCAGACCGAGTCCGTGGCGGCCCGCGCCCGCTGCACGCCCTGCGCGGTCGAGTGGCCCGTCGGCATGCCGCCGGACCTCGGCTGCCCGAGCTGCGCCGGCGGCAGCGTCGAGCTGCTGACCGGGCGCGAGCTGCAGATCCTCGACGTCGAGTGGGCCGAGCGCCCCGGCGTCCAGGCCGATCAGAAAGGCTGAGCCGATGTGCCGCACGGTCGACCTCCGTCAGGCGGTCCTCGCCCGCAACGACGGCAGCGCACGGGAGCTGCGGGCGGCCCTGGCCGCCCGCGGCACGGTCGCGGTGAACCTGATGTCCAGCCCCGGCAGCGGCAAGACCGCGCTGCTGGAGGCCGAACTGGGCCTGGCCCGGCGGCGCGGGGTGCCGGTGGCCGCGCTCACCGCGGACCTCGCCACCGAGAACGACGCGCTGCGGCTGGCCCGTTCGGGCGCGCTGGTGAAGCAGGTGCTCACCGACGGGCTCTGCCACCTGGAGGCGGAGATGCTCGCCGGGCACCTCGCCGACTGGCTGCCGGACGACACCCGGCTGCTCTTCGTGGAGAACGTCGGCAACCTGGTCTGCCCGGCCTCCTACGACCTCGGGGAATCGCTGCGGGTGGCGCTCGCCTCGGTGACCGAGGGCGAGGACAAGCCGCTCAAGTACCCGACCGCGTTCGGGCTGGCCAACCTGGTGCTGGTGACCAAGGCCGACCTCGCCGCGGCGGCCGAGTTCGACGAGGCGGCGTTCCGGGCGAACGTCGCCCGGGTCAACCCCGGGGTGGAGGTCGTCCTCACCTCGGCCCGGCGCGGCCAGGGCGTCGGTGTGCTGCTGGACCGGGCGCTGGCCGTCCTGGACGGGGCCGCGCCGCACCGGCCGGTGATGGCAGCCGACCACGCCGGATCCGGGCACGGGCACGGGCATGCGCACCCGCACGACCACGGGCATGCGCACGACCACGGGCATCCGCACCAGGACCAGGACGGGGAGCGCCGGGACGCGACCGCCGCGGTGCGGGAGAGCGCGTGACGACCGGTCACCGGGAGCTCGGCCCCGAGCGGCGGCGGGTCGCCGTCCGGGGCCTGGTGCAGGGCGTCGGCTTCCGGCCCTTCGTCTTCACCCTCGCCGGGGAGCTCGGCCTGGCCGGCAGCGTCACCAACACCGGTGAGGGCGTCCTGGCCGAGGTCGAGGGCAGCCCCGCGGCCCTCGACGCCTTCTGCCGGCGGGTGGCCAGCGACGCGCCGCCGCTGGCCCAGGTCGCCTCGGTGGAGTCCGCGCCGCTGGCCCCCACCGGCGCCACCGGCTTCGCCATCGTCCCGTCCCGCACCGACGGCCCCAGCACCACCCTCATCCCGCCCGACGTGGCCGTCTGCGCCGACTGCCTGGCCGAACTCGCCGACCCGGCCGACCGCCGCCACCGGCACCCGTTCATCAGCTGCACCAACTGCGGGCCCCGCCACACCATCGTCACCGGCCTGCCCTACGACCGGGCCGGCACCACCATGGCCGGCTTCCCGATGTGCCCCGACTGCGCCCGGGAGTACACCGACCCCGCCGACCGCCGCTTCCACGCCCAGCCGGTGGCCTGCCACGCCTGCGGCCCCCGGCTCACGCTCACCGTGCCCGGGAGCGACGACCTGACCGGGGAGGAGGCGCTCGGCGGGGCGCGCCGGCTGCTCGGCGCCGGGGCCGTCCTCGCCGTCAAGGGGATCGGCGGCTACCACCTGGCCTGCGACGCGCGCGACGCCGAGGCCGTCGCCCTGCTGCGGCGGCGCAAGCGGCGCGGCGACAAGCCGTTCGCCCTGATGGCCCGCGACCTCGCCACCGTCGAGCGCCTGCTGCCGCTCCACCCGGTCGAACGCGAGCTGCTCACCGGGCCGGTGCGGCCGATCGTGCTGCTGCGCCGCACCGGCACACCGCTGCCCGGCCTCGCGGCGGTCGCCCCGGGCAGCCCGGACCTCGGGGTGATGCTCCCCTACACGCCGCTGCACCACCTGCTGCTCGCCCCGCCCGGACCGGACCTGCTGGTGATGACCAGCGCCAACCTCTCCGGCGAGCCCATCGTCACCGACGACGGACGGGCGCTGACCGACCTCGCCCCGCTCGTCGACGGCTGGCTCACCCACGACCGGCCGATCCACGTCCCCTGCGAGGACTCGGTGGTGCGGGTCGTCGACGGTGAGCTGCTGCCGCTGCGCCGCTCCCGCGGGTACGCGCCGCTGCCGATCCCGCTGCCGGTGCCGGTCCGTCCGGCCCTGGCCGTCGGCGGCGACCTCAAGAACGTCTTCGCCCTCGCCCGCGACGGCTACGCCTGGCTCTCCGGCCACATCGGGGACATGGACGACCTGGCCACCCTGCGCGCCTTCGACCGCGCCGTCGCCCAGCTCGGAACGGTCAGCGGAGTGCGGCCCGAGCTGCTGGTCACCGACCGGCACCCGGGGTACCGCTCGGTGCGGCACGCCGGACGCGTCGCCGCCGGCCGGCCCGTCCGGCGGGTGCAGCACCACCACGCCCACGTCGCCGCGGTGATGGCCGAGCACGGCCTGGACGGCCGGCGCCCCGTCCTCGGCCTGGCCTTCGACGGCACCGGCTACGGCGAGGACGGTGCGGTCTGGGGCGGCGAGGTGCTGTTGGCCGACTACGCCGGCTTCCGACGCCTGGCCCACCTCGCCTACGTGCCGCTGCCCGGCGGTGACGCGGCGGTCGAGCGCCCGTACCGGACGGCGCTCGCGCACCTGTACGCCGCCGGGCTGCCGCGGAGCTCCGGACTGCCGCCGGTGGAGGCCTGCCAGGGCAATGAACTCGCGCTGCTCGAAAAGCAGTTGGAGCGCAACCTGAACTGCGTGCCGACCTCCAGCATGGGCCGCCTGTTCGACGCGGTCTCCTCGCTCGCGGGGATCTGCCACCGGGCCGGGTACGAGGCCCAGGCGGCGATCGAACTGGAGGCGGCGGCCGCGGAGTTCGGCCCGGCACCCGGCTACGCCTTCGGGCTGCGGCCGGAGGCCGGGGGCTGGATCGCCGACCCCGGACCGGTCCTGGCCACGGTGGTGGCGGACGTCCGCGCCGGCGCGCCCGCCGGACTGGTGGCCGCGCGCTTCCACGACGCGGTCGCCCGGTTGGCGCGGACGGTCTGCGCGGCCGTCCGCGACCGGCACGGCACGACCACGGTGGCGCTCAGCGGCGGCGTCTTCGCCAACGCGCTGCTCTCCTCGGCCTGCGCCCGCGGCCTCGGCGAGGACGGCTTCACCGTACTGCGGCACCGCCGGGTGCCGCCCAACGACGGAGGACTGGCGCTCGGCCAGCTGATGGTGGCCGCCCGCGCGGCGGCCGCCCGGGAGGAGTGAGTGCGGATGTGCCTGGCGGTGCCCGGCAGGGTGACGGAGGTCTCGGAACGCGACGGGACCAGGATGGCGGTCATGGACTTCGGCGGGGTCGTCAAGGACGTGTGCCTGGAGTACCTGCCCGACCTCGGGGTCGGCGAGTACGCGATCGTGCACGTCGGCTTCGCGCTGCAGCGCCTGGACGAGGAGTCGGCCCGGCGCACCCTGCAGCTGTTCGAGGAACTCGGGCTGCTGCAGGAGGAGTTCGGAGACCCCTGGGAGGCGGCGGGAGCGGCGGAGGAGGCCGGGCGATGAAGTACCTGGAGGAGTTCCAGAACCCCGAGCTGGCGGCCGGCCTGCTCGCCGACATCCGGGCCACGGTCACCCGGCCGTGGGCCCTGATGGAGGTGTGCGGCGGCCAGACGCACAGCATCATCCGGCACGCCATCGACCAACTCCTGCCGGATGAGGTCGAGTTGATCCACGGCCCGGGCTGCCCGGTGTGCGTCACCCCGCTGGAGGTGATCGACCGGGCGCTGGCCATCGCCGCCCGCCCCGAGGTCGTCTTCTGCTCCTTCGGCGACATGCTGCGGGTGCCCGGCACCGACCGCGACCTCTTCCGGGTGCGCGGCGAGGGCGGCGACGTCCGGGTGGTGTACTCACCGCTCGACGCACTGCGGATCGCCCGGGAGAATCCCGACCGGGAGGTCGTCTTCTTCGGCATCGGCTTCGAGACCACCGCCCCGCCCAACGCCATGGCCGTCCACGTGGCCCGGAAGCAGGGGCTGCGCAACTTCAGCATGCTCGTCTCGCACGTCCGGGTGCCCCCGGCGATCGAGGCGATCATGAACTCGCCCGACTGCCGGGTGCAGGGATTCCTCGCCGCCGGACACGTCTGCAGCGTGATGGGCACCGACGAGTACCCGGCGCTCGCGGAACGCCACCGCGTGCCCATCGTCGTCACCGGCTTCGAACCCCTCGACATCCTGGAGGGCATCCGGCGCACCGTCCGGCAGCTGGAGCGCGGCGAGCACACCGTCGACAACGCCTACCCGCGCGCCGTACGGCCCGAGGGCAACCCGGCGGCCCGGGCCATGCTCGAGGACGTCTTCGAGGTGACCGACCGCGCCTGGCGGGGCATCGGCGTCATCCCGCAGAGCGGCTGGCGGCTCTCCCCCCGCTACCGCGACCACGACGCCGAGCACCGCTTCGACGTCTCCGGGATCACCACCCGCGAACCCGCCCAGTGCCGCAGTGGCGAGGTGCTCCAGGGCCTGCTCAAACCCCACGAGTGCGAGGCCTTCGGCACCACCTGCACCCCGCGCACCCCGCTCGGCGCCACCATGGTCTCCAGCGAGGGCGCCTGCGCCGCGTACTACCTCTACCGGCGCCTGGGCGTGCCGGCCGCACCCCAGGAGGCGAGCCCCGTTGGCTGACACCGAGACCCTCACCGGGGCGGACGCCCGGGCCGCGGCCGCCCCCGACCTCTCCGGCTGGAGCTGCCCGCTGCCGCTGCGCGACCACCCCCGGGTCGTGATGGGACACGGCGGCGGCGGGGCGATGTCCGCCGAACTCGTGGAGAACCTCTTCGCGCCCGCGTTCGGCGGGCCCGCCCTCGCCGGCCTCGGCGACTCCGCCGTCCTGGACCTCGGCGGCGCCCGGCTCGCCTTCTCCACCGACTCCTACGTCGTGCGCCCGCTGTTCTTCCCCGGCGGCAGCATCGGCGACCTCGCCGTCAACGGGACCGTCAACGACCTCGCCATGAGCGGGGCCCGGCCGGCCTACCTGTCCTGCGGGTTCATCCTGGAGGAGGGGGTCGAGATGGCGGTGGTCGACCGGGTCGCCAGGGCGCTCGGCGCCGCCGCCCGCGCCGCCGGGGTCGAGGTGGCCACCGGGGACACCAAGGTGGTCGAGTCCGGGCACGGCGACGGGATCTACCTCAACACCGCCGGCATCGGCCTCGTCCCGGCCGGGGTGGACATCCGGCCGCAACGGGCCGCCCCGGGCGACGTGGTGATCGTCAGCGGTGCGATCGGACTGCACGGGGTGGCCATCATGAGCGTCCGCGAGGGCCTCGAGTTCGGGGTCGAGATCCAGAGCGACTGCGCGCCCCTCGGCGGACTGGTCGAGGCGATGCTGGCCGTCACCCCCGACCTGCACGTCCTGCGCGACCCCACCCGGGGCGGGCTGGCCGCTGCGCTCAACGAGATCGCCGCGGCGGCCGGGGTCGGCGTCGTCATCAGCGAACGGGCCGTCCCCGTGCCGCCCCAGGTCGCCAACGCCTGCGCCGTGCTGGGCCTCGACCCGATGTACGTCGCCAACGAGGGCAAGCTCGTCGCCTTCGTCCCGCGCCGGGAGGCCGACGCCGTCCTCGACGCCATGCGCGCCCACCCGCTCGGCGCCGGCGCCGCCGTGATCGGCGAGTGCGTCACCGAGCACCCGGGCATGGTCGTGGCCCGCACCGGGTTCGGCGGCACCCGCGTGGTCGACCTCCCGATGGGCGAGCAGCTGCCGCGCATCTGCTGACCCGTCGGGGAGGACGTACGGCGGCCGGGCCCGCACCCGGTGAAGGGTGCGGGCCCGGCCGTGGTCGGGCGGTCGGCGGTCGGCGGTGTGACGGTCCGGCGGTTCCGGCGGGTGGGGCCTTCGGGCCGGTGCCCGCGGTCAGCTCAGGTGGCCGACGTGCGCCAGCGCCCGCTTCAGCAGCGCACCCTGCCCGCCGGGCATGTCCTGCAGCACCAGCGGCGAGGACGCCTCCTCCGGGCTGAACCAGACCAGGTCCAGCGCGTCCTGCCGCGGCCGGCAGTCCCCGGACACCGGCACCACGTACGCCAGCGACACCGCGTGCTGCCGCGGGTCGTGGAACTCGGTGACGCCCAGCGTGGGGAAGTACTCGGCGACGGTGAACGGCTGCAGGGACGCCGGGATCCGGGGCAGCGCCACCGGGCCGAGGTCCTTCTCCAGGTGCCGCAGCAGCGCGTCCCGGATCCGCTCGTGGTGCAGCACCCGGCCGGAGACCAGGGTGCGGCTGACCGTCCCGTCCGGGCCGATCCGCAGCAGGAGACCGATCTCGGTGACCTCGCCCGCGTCGTCGACGCGCACCGGCACGGCCTCGACGTACAGGATCGGCATCTTGGCCCGGGTGGTCTCGAGTTCCTCGGGGGCAAGCCAGCCCGGCGTGGTTTCCGTCATGTCAGCCATTCGCCGATCGTACGATCCCCGGCCCCCGGTGCGCCGGGCGCCCCGCCCACCCGACCCGGCGGCGGTTCGGCGGGCACCCGCTGCCAGGATGATCCCCGGCAGCAGGGAAAGGACACGTCATGCTGGGACTGCTCGGCTTCCACGACGAGCTGGAGGGGCGCGCCGGCGCTCCGAACGGGTCGGTGCACGACGCCGTCCGGGCGGCCGGCGAGCCGGACGAAGCGGCACTGGTCGGCTACCTGGACGCCGGCCACCCGCTGATCGACGTGACGGAGGGTCGGTCCGACGTCATCACCGGGGCCGCGCACCGCCACTCCGGCGGATCCTCCTCCCTGCTCACCGACGGCGAGTGGCTCTGGCGGCTGGACCTCGCGCACTACGTCGAGACCCACCACCTGGAGCTGCCCGGGGCCTTCCTGGGGCACGTTCGCGCCCTGGCGCACCGGATGCCCGCCCTGGACTGGGCGGACCTCGCCCCGCGCCTCGACGCCGCCCTGCCGCTGGTCGGCTGGACGTCCGCCGTGCCCTGGCCGCTGACCCGTGGCGTGCGCGAGCCGGAGCCTCCGGAGGTCATGACCAGGGCCGAGTTCGACGCCCGGCAGGCGGCCCGCGACCGGGAGCGACCGGGCCCCGGGTGCGGCCGGGCCCGTAAGCCCCGGTGGGCGTAGGGTCCGGCCGCGCCCGGGAGCCCGTGGTCAGGAGCGCCAGACCGGGTCGGTGGCGATGGCCTTCAGGGCGTCCACGTCGAGCGCCGGATCACCGGGGCGGAAGGTGTAGCCGTTCTCGCCGTTCCACTCCGAGATCCGCACCTGACGGCCGTCCGGGTAGTACACGGTGGCCGTCCAGTGCAGGACCGGGTCCGTCGCGCCCTTGCCGTTGCCGAAGCGGTTGGTGACGACCAGGGTGCCGTCCCGCCGCTTGTCGCGGACCTCCAGCGGTGTGGCCGGGCTGCGCTCCGTGCCCCGGAGGTCGTCCCGGCCGCGCTGGGACGGCGGGTCGACGGCGACCATCAGCATGCTGGTGCGGCCGTCGACGGTCGCGGTCAGGACGCCCCGCCCGGCGTCCCGGCCCGAGACCGCAGCGCCGGACGGCAGCAGCGGGACGAGCCGGCCGAGCAACTCCTCGCCGGACGGGCCCTGCGCCGCGGTGGGCGCCGGGGAGGCGGCGGACGGCGGGCCGCCGGGCGCGGGCGCGAGCGAGGCGAAGACGCGCTCCCAGCCCTCACCGGTGACCAGGGCCGTCAGCTGCTCCGCCGACAGCGGCGGGTTCGGCCGGCTCGCCGCGGCGGGCTGCCCGTTGAACTCGGTGACCTCCACCCGGCGGCCGTCCGGCGCGGCCCAGGTGGCCCGCCACTCGCGCTTGTCCGCCTCCGTGCGGTCCCGCAGCTTGTCGATGGTCAGGACCGAGCCGTCGGGCCGCACCACGCGGTCGCAGGAGTCCTGCGGCACGACGAAGCCGTCCGTGCAGTTCGCGGTCTCCGCGGGCGGGCGGTCCGTCCGCTCCGCCGTGATGGTGAGGATGCTCTCCCCCGCCCCGTCGTCGAACAGGATCGTGGCGCCCGTCCGGTGCTGGCCCGGGTCTCCGGCGCCGCCGGAGGTGATCACCCGCACCCCGCCGTGCGGGAGCATGCCGGTGATCGTGCCGAGCACCTCCTCGGTCGTCATCCTCGGCAGGACCGGCTCCGGCGGACCGGCCGGGCCCGCGGCGAAGGGCCCGTGGCCGACGACGGCGAAGCCGCCGACCCCGGCCAGCACCACGGCTGCCAGCGCGCCGGCGAGGGCGGTGCGCCGGCGGCGGCGCCACCGGCGTCCGCGCTGCTCGGCGAGGGGGGCCAGGGCGGCGTGCCGGACCGGCTCGGGCGCGAGCTCGGCCGCGCCGCGCAGGGCACGGGCGAAGACGTCCGCGAACTCGTCGTCAGTGGGCATGGCGCAGCACCGCTTTCTCGGTGGAGGGGTTCGGTCCGCCCGCACCGGGCGCTCCCTGCGGGTCGATGGGGCGGCGCACCGCCGCCTCGATGTCGTCGCCCAGCACGTCGCGCATCCGGGCCAGCGCCCGCCGGGTGCGCGAGCGGACGACGCTCGACGTCAGGCGCAGGGCGGTCGAGGTCTCCTCCACGCTGCGGTCCTCCCAGAACCTCAGCACCAGCACGGCGCGGTCCTTGGCCGGGAGTTCGGCCAGCGCGCGCAGCAGGGTGAGCCGCAGCGCCGGGTCCGGGTCGTCCACACCGACCTCGGGGAACTCGTCGGTGACCCGCTCGGAGGCGCTGCGCTTGCGGCGGTAGGACAGGAAGGTGTTGACCAGGACGGTCTGCGCGTAGCCGCTGGGGTTCTCCAGCCGGGATATCTTCCGCCACTTCACGAAGATCCGGCCGAGCGCCTCCTGCACGAGGTCCTCGGCGAGGTGGGCGTCACCGCCGGTGAGCAGGAAGGCGGTCCGCAGCAGGTGGCGACCGCGGGAGGCGACGAAGTCCGGGAACTCCGGCCAGTGGTCTCCGGCCGACGCGTCCGGACTCGATGATTGATCCATGTCTTGGTAACGCGGTGGGTGGGTGTTCGTGTGACAACCGCGTTCGGGTTCGTGGCGACCGGTGTGCGAACGGCCCGGTGGCGGCCGGTCCTTCGGGGCGGGGGTGCGCAGGGGGTGACGGGAACCGTGGGAGGCGGCGGTACCGTCTGGCGTGGACGGGCGGGCGGGCGCGACGAGGGGAGACGGCGTGGAGGAGCTGGACGACGGGGATCCGCGGCAGCTGGGCGAGTACCGCCTGCTGCGCCGGCTCGGTGCGGGCGGGATGGGCCAGGTCTACCTGGGCCGGACGGCGGGCGGGCGGACGGTGGCCGTCAAGACGGTGCACGCCCGGTACGCCGCCGACCAGGAGTTCCGGCGGCGGTTCCGCAACGAGGTGGAGGCCGCCCGGCAGGTCGGCGGCCGGTGGACGGCCCCGGTGCTGGACGCGGACACCGAGGGGCCGCAGCCCTGGGTGGCCACCGGGTACGTGGCCGGCCCCTCGCTGGCCGCGGCGGTCCGGGACTTCGGCCCCCTGCCCGGGGCGGCGGTGCGCTCGCTCGGGGTGGGGCTGGCGGAGGCGCTGACGGCCGTGCACGGGCGCGGGCTGGTGCACCGCGACGTCAAGCCGTCGAACGTGCTGCTGGCCCTGGACGGGCCCCGGCTGATCGACTTCGGGATCGCCCGAGCCCTGGACGCGGCGACCGTGCTGACCCAGTCCGGCTTCCTGGTCGGCTCGCCCGGCTACCTCTCCCCCGAGCAGGCCGCCGGGCTGCGGGCCGGGCCCGCCTCGGACGTCTTCTCCCTGGGCGCCGTCCTCGCCTTCGCGGCCACCGGCGCGGCGCCATTCGGCTCGGCGGTCAGCGCGCCGGTGCTGATCTACCGGGTGCTTCACGAGGATCCGGACATCCCGCTGGAGGACGCCGGTTTGCGCGCGATCCTGGCCGACTGCCTCGCCCGGGACCCGGACCGGCGGCCGACCCCGGCGCAGCTGCGCGAACGGCTGACGGCCGGCGACGCGGCCGCGCCGGGGCGCCTGGAGCGGCGGGACTGGCTGCCGCCTGCGGTGGCCGGCTCGCTGGCCGGTCTGGCGGTCGAACTGCTCGACCTGGACGGGGAGTCGGCGGCCCGGCCGGCGGCTCCGACCGGGCGGTTCGGCCCGGCGCAGCCGTGGGAGGGGCCGGGCCCGCGGCCCGCACCGACGTCCACGCCGACGCCCTTCCCGACGTCCACGCCACGCCCCTTCCCGACGTCCGGGCCTCCGGTCCCGTCGCCGTCCGTCCCGCAGCCCCCGTCGGCCGGGATCCCGGCACCGGCGCCGGGCACCGCCGTACCCGGCCCGCCGCCGGGCGCCCACCCGGCGACACCCGCCCTGCCGTACCCGCCGCCCGCCCCGACGCCCTCCCGGCCCACCCGCCGCGGGCCGGGGCGCGGCACGCTCGTGGTCTCGGTGGTGCTGGCGGCCGCGACGGCGGGCACCGCCGTCCTCCTGGTCACCCGCCCGGACCGCACGGCCGGCACCGGACCGGCGCCCACCACCGCGGCCACGCAGCCCTCGACCGCCGCCCCCGCACCCACCACGGCCTCCGACCCGACGTCCGTCGCCACGCCCGCCGGCTCCGTCCCGGAGGGCTTCCTCGGCACCTGGCAGGGACAGCTCGGCAGCCCGGCGGTGGCGCTGAAGCCCGACTTCACGATCACCATCACCCAGGGCCGCCCCGCCGACCCGATCGCCCGGATCCACAACAACACCGGTGCCGGCACCCCCTACTGCGACGCCGTGGCCGACCTGATCTCGGCCACGCCCGAGCGCGTGGTGCTCCGTACGGCCCCGATGAACGCCCTCAGCGGCTGCGCCGCCGACCCGCACGACCAGGTGTACACCCGCAACGCGGACGGCAGCCTGCACCTGATCGTCGGCGGCTTCTCGGGCGAGCTGCTGAAGAAGTGACACCCCCTCGCGGCGGGGCGGCCGGTGCACGGCGCCGCCCCGCCGCGGCGGCCTGCCCGGAAGCTCCCACCAGAGCGCCCGGAACCGTGCTCGACGGGCGCTCGAGGAATCCGGCCCCCACCCCCCGGCGCAACTAAGGTGCGACGCGTCCACCCCACCATCCCGCGCACCCGAACAAGCAGCCGACGGCCGACACCGGGACCGTGCCGGGACGCACCGGGGCCCGCACACCCCAACGCCGCGGCGAACGCCGCCCACCCGAGCAGCCGCCCGCGTACGAGAGGAGAACCGTCATGCACCTCAAGGTCCTCGGCCCCCTCACCGCCGACCTCAACGGCATCTCCGTCGTCCCCACCGCCGCCAAACAACGCCAGATCCTCGCCCTCCTCGCCCTCTACCCGAACCGCATCCTGCCCACCACCACGCTGATCGAGGAGATCTGGGGCGACAACCCGCCCAGACAGGCGCTCACCACCATGCAGACGTACATCCTGCAACTGCGCCGCCGGATCACCCAGGGCCTCGGCGCCACCCCGCACATCACCGCCAAGGACGTCCTCACCACCCGGCACGGCGGCTACCAGCTCACCACCCACCCGGACAACCTGGACGTCCACACCTACAACCTGCTCACCACGCAGGGACAGCACGCCTTCAACAACGGGCACGACCACCAGGCCGCCACGCACTTCCGGCAGGCCCTCGCGCTCTGGCACGGCCCGGCCCTGGTCGACGTGCGGCCCGGACCGATCCTCGCCATCGAGATCATGCGCCTGGAGGAGAGCCGCCTGATCACCCTGGAACGGCGCATCGACACCGACCTGCGGCTCGGCCGGCACAACGAGCTCATCCCCGAACTCACCCACCTCACCCACCAGCACCCGCACCACGAGGGCCTGCACGCCCAGGCCATGGTCGCGCTCTACCGCGCCGGCCGGCAGACCAGCGCCCTCACCACCTACCACCACCTGCGCCACCGCCTCACGACCGAGCTCGGCATCCAGCCCTCCCCGCACCTGCAGCACCTGCAGCACGCGATCCTCACCCTCGACCCCACCCTCAACACGCCGACCACGGCCCACCCGACCACCTACAACCTGTACTCGGCCTGAGCTCCCGTCCCGCCCTCACCCCCAGGACCCGCCATGACCACCGCACCCGAGAAACCCCTCGCCCTGATCACCGGCGGCACCCGCGGAATCGGCCTCGCCATCGCCCGCGAACTCGGCAACCGCGGCCACCGCCTGTTCATCTGCGCCCGCACCGGTCACCACATCACCCAGGCCCTGGCCACCCTGCGCAGCGAGGGCCACCAGGCCGACGGCACCACCTGCGACGTCCGGGACCCGGCCCAGGTCACCGCGCTGATCCAGCACACGGTGGCCGAGCACGGCCCGATCACCGTGCTGGTCAACAACGCCGGACGCACCGGCGGCGGGCCGACCGCCACCACCACGGACGACCTCTGGTACGACGTCATCGACACCAACCTCAACGCCGTCTTCCTGGTCACCCGGGAGACCCTCAGGCACGGCCACCTCACCGGCACCGCACACCCCCGGATCATCAACATCGCGTCCACCGCCGGGAAGCAGGCCGTCACCTTCGGCGCCCCGTACACCGCCAGCAAGCACGCCGTGATCGGCTTCACCCGGGCCCTGGCCAAGGAGCTGGCGCCGACCGGCACCACCGTCAACGCCATCTGCCCCGGCTACGTGCACACCCCGCACACCACGCGGATCCACCACGAGTACGCCACCGCCTACAACACCACGCCCGAGACCATCCACCAGCACTTCCAGACGCACATCCCGCTCGGCCGCTACACCACCCCCGAGGAGGTCGCCTCGCTGGCCGGCTACCTCACCACCCCGACCGCCGCCAGCATCACCGCGCAGGCGCTGAACGTCTGCGGCGGCCTCGCCACCCAGTAGCCCCGGCGCCAACCCCGCCGGCCCACGGGAAGGAACCGGGCTCCGGTGCCCGCTGATCAGCGATGACGAACCGCCACTTCTCCAGCGCGCCCGTCACCCTGCTGGTGGCCGGCGCCGCCTCGCCGGCGCCCTGCCTGCCCGCCGGCCGGCCGCCCGGACGGCTCGACGCGGGGGCCGTGACCGCCGCGCTCGCCCGCACCGCGACCCGCGCGTGGCAGCCGCCCGGGCCGCGCGGGGCAGGCCGACTCCCGGAGTACCTGCTGGTCGAGCTGAACCGGGTCTACGAGGGCGACGCGCTGCGCGCGGCGCTGCGGGCCGTTGCCCCCGAGGCCGGCGAGGACCTGCTCTGGGAACGGACGGTCGACGGTCCGGACGGGCCCGACGGGCTCGACCGGCTGCTCACCGACCTCGGGCACGACCTGGACACCGGGCCGCTGCTGCGCGCCGTCCTGGTCGGGGACCGCCGCGGCGGCCCCCGGCGCCTGTTCCTCGGCATCGCCGCCGGACCGCCCGGCCGCGCCGCCGACCTGCTGGACGAGCTGCGGGAGGCCCTGGCGCACCCGCCGGAGCCCGTGACCGTACCGACCAGCGCGCTGCAGCGGGAGATGCTGCGGCAGGTCGCCGGGCGGTCCGACCACGACGGCCGGCACGTCGAGCAGCTCTCCTGGAACTGGCACGGGCCGCTGGACACCGCGCGCTTCACCGCCGCCTGGCAGTCCGTGTTCGACCACGAGACCGTGCTGCGGGCCGCGTTCGACTGGGACGACCCCGCCGACCCCTGGATGGTGCTGCACGAACGGGCCGTCCCCGACGTCGTCCGGCATCCGCACGACGCGGTCGACTGGGACGACCTGCTCGAAGCGGACCGGCGCCGCGGCTTCGACCTGCGCCGGCCCGCCCTCCTGCGCGCCACGCTGCTCGACGCCGGCCCCGCCGGCGACGACGAGGGGCCCGTCACCCGGGTCCTGCTCACCTACCACCACGCCATGCTGGACGGCTGGAGCGTGCGGCTGCTGCTGCAGTCCTTCTACCGCGCCTACCTCACCGGCGGCGTGCTGCCCGGCGGTGAACGCCGGCCCGACGTCCGCGACCACGCCCGCTGGCTCGGCGCCCAGGGCACCGAGCCGGCCCGGCAGTTCTGGGCCGGCCGGCCCGCCGCCACCGCCGTCCTGCCGCTCGCCCCCGACCCCGACCGGCGCGGCAGCGGACGCGCCCGGCGCCGGCTCACCCCGTACGAGGCGATCCGGCTGCGCGGCTGGGCGGCCACCTGGGGAGCGGGCGAGAGCAGCGCCCTGCAGGCCGCCTGGGCCCTGCTGCTCTACCGGGCCGCGCAGTCCCGCACCCCGCGCCGGCCGGCCCGGGCCGTGCGGGTCGGCTTCGCGGTGACTGTCTCCGGCCGGGGCATCCCGCTGGACGGCGTCGACCGGCTGCCCGGCGCCCTGCGCAACCCGCTGCCCATCTCCGTCCGGGTGCACCCGAGCACCACTGTCCCGCAGCTGCTCGCCGCCCTGCGCGACGGGGTGTTCGACCTCGCCGGCTACGAGTGGGTCTCCCCCGGGCAGGCCCACCACTGGAGCGCCACCCCGCGCGGGCAGCGCCCGCACAGCCTGGTCGTGCTGGAGCACCAGCCGACCGCCCCGCACCACCTGCGGCTGGAGACCGACCTCGCCGCGCACGGCATCCACGTCGAGAGCCCGGTGCCGTCCGGCACCTTCACCTCCTACCCGATCACGCTCGCCGCCCACTACGACCCGGCCGGCGGGCTCGTCCTCACCACCACCCACGACCGCGCCCTGCTCGCCGACCAGGACGCCGCCGAACTCCTCAGTCAGAGCGCCCTGTTGCTGCGCACCTTCCCCGACCTGCCGAGCGGCATCGGCACCACCGAGGTGCTGCGCTCCACGCTCGCCGGGCACCCCACGCCACGCCCGGGCGCGGGGGTGCGGCCCGAGGCGGGCCCGGGGGTGCGGGCGCCCGACGCCGACCCCGGGGAGGACGGCCCCGCCGTCCGGCTGGAGGTGCTGCGCCGGGCCGGGCACCCGGACGCCGGCTGGGTCCTGCTGCTGCCCCCGCCCGACGCCCCGCACACCCGCTACCCCGCCGCCGCGCGCGGCTGGCCCGGCCCGCAGGCCCTCGGTGTGCTCCGCCCGGCCGCCGCGGCGCCGCCGCCGCCACGGGCCTACCGGCCGGTGCTCGCCCCGCTGCTGGAGTCCGCCGCCCCGGTCGCCCTGGTCGCCGCCCCGGGCAGCGGCCTCATCGCCTGCGAACTCGCCCGGCTCGGCCCGCCCGGCTCGGCGCCGCTGGTGGTGCTGCTCCCCGACCCGGCCGGCCCCGCCGACCTGGCGGCGCTGGCGCCACTGCTGGACGGCGGGTTCGCGCGACCGCCCGGCGCTGCACCCTAGGGCCCGTCGGGGCGCGCCCGGCCATGAGGGGCGGATCCGCGGACGGCCGCGGGGCGGACGACACCGCAGCGAGGAGACGGGGGGTCCCCCCGTCCGCAGACCGGGCCGGGTGTTCCGACGCCGCACGCCGCCGCGGGGACGGTCGGACGCGCCGTAGGGTGAGGCATGGCCCATTTCGTGCTGACCCGCCGCTCGCCACTGCCGCCGGACGCCTGCTGGGGGCGCGTCACCGCCTGGCGCGCACACGGCGATCGGGTGCCGTTCACCCGGGTCACCGTCGTCCGCGGCACCGGCCGCCGGCCGGGCGACGTCATCCAGGCCCGGACCAGGATCGCGGGCTTCCTCGTCGACGACCCGATGGAGATCGCCGCCTTCACCGCCCCCGCCCCCGGGCGGAACGGGCTCTGCCGGCTCGAGAAGCTCGGCCGTCCGGTGCGCGGCTGGGCCGAACTGCGCGTCCGGGCCCTGGACGGGCCGGGCGGCGGCTCGGAGGTGGTCTGGGAGGAGGAGATCGAGGTCACGATCCTGCCGAGGTTCCTCGACCCGCTGGTCGCCCTCGGTGGGCGGCTGGTCTTCGGGCGGGTGCTGGGCATGCTGCTCGGGCCGACCTCGCGGCGGGTGTAGGGCCGCTCCTGCGGATCGGACCGCTCCGGGGCGACAGGCCTCAGGCGGGCAGCGCGGGCAGACCGTGCGCGGCGAGGACGGCGTTGGCCAGGTCGGGCCGGTCGACCGGGAGGCTGCGACCGCCGAACAGGGCGAACAGCTCGGCGAGTTCACGGCGCTCGATGCCGCGCGTCCGGTCGTCCTCGGTGAGCGCCAGCACGGCGAGGAGCGGGCCGCGGTGCCGCCCGCCCCGGCCCGCCGGCCGGTCGGCCAGCCGCAGCCGGACCACGGCCCGGTGGGCGCCGGTCTCCGGCTCCTCGCCGACGTCCACGGCCAGCCCCCGGACGTCCTGCCAGGCGTAGCGCCGGGGAACGGCCAGCAGGACCAGGGCGAGGCCCTGTTCGTCCGCGCGGAGCAGCGAGGTCCGTGGCACGCCGACGGCCACGGCCGCCACGATCCCGGCCGCGATCAGCAGGCACGGGCCGGTGCTCACGGCACCGGTGGTGCTGAGGACGATCGCCGTGAGCATCGCCAGCAGGCAGCCGCAGCCGATCACGTCCGCCTGTGGGCGGATACCGCCCAGCCGCACCGTCGTCACCATCGCGCGCCCCCGAAGCTCGTTCGCGAGTCCCCGGAGCGAATCCCCGGAGCTCTTCCCGCCACCGGCTCCGGCGGCGTCCCCCGCGCCACGATCCCGAACGGCCCCGGCGGCGGGCAAGCGCGGGGGCCCGGCTGTGACGGGCCCGTGACGAAGGGGGCACGCCCCCGGGAGCGCGCCCTCGCGTCCGGTGACGCCCCCTCACGCCTCCCCGCCGGCCCTGCTGTTCGCTCGGCCGGTCAGCCGGTGTGCAGGATCCGGAAGCGTTCCGGGGCGGCCGGGTCCCGGTCGACAACCTGCACCGGCGGCCAGGCCCACTGCCAGACGCTGACGCCTGGCTCCCGGGAGAAGCGGATCTTCCCCCGGGTGCCCTCGACCGCGACGTGCGGCCAGGCCTCCGCGACGAGCGCCCGGGCCGTGCCGTGCGAGCGCAGCACTTCGGCCAGCACGGCAATCGTGTCGTACCCCTCGAAGGCGACGAAGGACGGCGCCGCCCCCAGCCGCTCGCGCAGCGCCGCGGCCACGCGGGTGCCAAGCGGGCCGAGCCGCTCCGGCAGGTAGCGCAGGAACGGGACCGCCGCGCCGTCGCCGCCCAGCAGCTCGGCCCAGTCGGTGAACTCCGGCTGCCCGGCCGGGGCGCCGATCACGACCTCGGTGAGCCGCGGGTCGCGGCGCACGGCCTCGACCAGCGGCACCGACGGCTCCGGGTGGCCGGCCAGCAGCAGGAGGGCCGTCACGCGGTGGCGGACCAGTTCGTCGCACACCTCCGCGGGCGTGAGCCCGCTCGGGTCGAGCTCGACGACGGTGCCGCCGCGCGGGGCGAGGTGGTCCCGCAGGATGCGGGCCCCGGACGCCCAGTAGACGGTGGGCTGGGCGGCCAGGGCGATCCGGCGGTGGCCCGCACCCAGCAGGAAGTTCGCGTAGGTCCGCCAGCCGTGGGACTGCGCCGGGCAGAGGCGGGCCACCCCCGGCGTCGGCGTGTCGGTGAGCGCGTCCAGCACCGCCGAGGAGCAGAGGTACGGCAGGCCGAGGGCGTCGGCCCGGGCGGCGACGGCGCGGGCGACGACGCTGTGGTACTCCCCCGCCACGGCGGCCACGCCCAGGCCGGCCAGCTCGTCGACGGCGGCCGCGGCCCGCTCGGGATCGGCCGCGGTGTCCCGGACCAGAAGTTCCAGGGGTCTTCCGGCGATCCCGCCTGCGCCGTTGACCTCCTGGACGGCCAGTTCGATCCCGGCGAGCAGGTGGCGACCCGCCTCGGCCCAGCCGGGCCGGGTCAGCGGGGCGAGCGCGCCGATCCGTACGGACGGCCCGCCGGCCGGCTTGGACACGAGTGGCGCCGGCGGCGCGCTCGGTGACGACGTGTGCGATGACGGCGTCCTCGATGACGGCGTGTTCGATGACGGCGTGCTCGGTGGCGTGGTCATCCGTCGAGTCTCCCAGTGTCGCCCCGGTCGCGGTTCGCCCGGGTCGCGCAGGGCGCTCCGCCGGGGTGCGCGGTCACGGTCGCGGCCGCCCCGGACTCGACGTGCGGCGGACGGCACGCACCGGCGCCGGGCTCGGCCCGCACCGGGACGGGGACGAGCCGACCCCGCCGGGCGGCCCCGCCCCCGCCGTCAGTGGCCGCGCAGCTGGCGGACGAGGGTGCGGGCGGCCCCGGCCCAGTACGGGTGGTCGAAGGCGAAGCCGGCGTCGAGCAGCCGGGTGGGGGTGACGCGGCGGCTCTTGAGCAGCAGTTCGCTCTCGGAGCGGAGGGTGAAGGCCCCCAGTTCGGCCATCCAGCGGGTGGCGGGCAGGGCGACGGGCATGCCCCAGGCGGTGCGCAGGGCGTGCATGAACGCGCGCTGCGGCAGCGGGTCGGGTGAGGCGAGGTTCACCGGGCCGGTGAGGTCCTCGCGGGCGATCAGGAACTCCACGGCGCGGGCGAAGTCATGGGCGTGGATCCAGGACACGTACTGGGTGCCGCCCGCGATCGGGCCGCCGACGCCGAGGCGGGCCAGCCAGGAGAGCGCGTCGAAGGCGCCGCCGCGTTCGGGGCCGAGGACGACCGCGGTGCGCAGCGCGACCTTGCGGGTGTCCGGGGTGTCGGCCCGGGCCTGGGTGTCCTCCCAGGCCCGGGCGAGGTCGACGCTGTACCGCCAGGAGGCCGGGGCGTCGGGCTCCTGGCCGCCGAGCAGGCCGTCCTGTTCGTCGTTGGGGGCGTCGTGGCGGTGGGCGTAGACGGTGGCGGTGCTCATCTGCAGCCAGACGGCGGGCGGGCGCCGGGCGCCGGCGACGGCCGCGCCGAGGATCTGGGTGGAGTCGATGCGGGAATCCCACATGGCCCGCCGGTTCTCCTCGGTGTAGCGGCAGTTGACGCTGCGCCCGGCGAGGTTGACGACGGCGTCGCTGCCGTCCACCTCGGCCGTCCAGCGGCCGAGTGTCCGGCCGTCCCAGCCGACCTCGTTGGCGCGGCGGGGCCGGCGGGTGAGCACGACGACCTGGTGGCCGGCGGCGGTCAGGGTGCGGTCGAGCAGGGTGCCGAGGGCACCGCTCCCGCCGGGTATGACGATCTTCATGAGTTCCCCCTCGTGTCCTCATGTCCGGACTCAAGGGTAGCGCAGGAACTTGAACGCGTTCAAAGTGGTGTGTCGCGGGCCTCTGAGCAGCTGGGACCTACCGCTCGACGGAGAGGATCCGCCGCAGGGCGTCGCGCAGGGCACCGTCGGCGGTGGGCGGATGCGGGCTCCGCCAGGCGATGTGACCGTCCGGACGGACCAGGACGGCGCCGTCGGCGGGGAGGCCCAGGGTTCCGGCGGGGAGGCCGAGGGTTCCGGCGGGCAGCCGGTGGAGCGTGACGGGCAGACCGGCCGCGGCGGCCGTGTCGGCCTGCCGCCGCCAGTCGGGACCGGGCGCGGAGGTGAGCAGGGTGAACCCGGGCCCGACCAGGTCGAGGGTGGAGGCGGCGGCACCGGGCAGCCCGGCGAGGCGTCGGTGCGGCAGTCGGCCGCCGGCGCCGCCCTCCGGGTGCTCTCCGGCCGGGTCGAGCGCCGGCCGGTCGGGGGCGGCGGAGTCGGGCGCGGCGGAGTCGGGCGCGGCGTCGGCGTCCGGGCCGTCGGCGAGCACGGCGGTGGAGCGGTAGTGCGCGGTGAGCAGCAGCTCGTCGTCGATCCGGTAGCTGGTGCGGGCCCGGGAGTTGGCGAGCGAGAGGTCGATGACCTGCCGGGCGACGGGACGGCGTTCGGCCTGGTAGGTGTCGAGCAGCGCGTGGCCGGCGGGCCCGTGGACGACGGCGGCGAGCTTCCAGGCGAGGTTGTCGGCGTCGCCGATGCCGGTGTTCATGCCGTGCCCGCCGGTCGGGGGCGTGACGTGGGCGGCGTCGCCCGCGATCAGCACCCGGGAGCGGCGGTAGGCGTCGGCGAGCCGGGCGTCCAGGCGCCAGGTCTGGGTGTCGCGGACGGCGACGTCGAGGTCCGGCAGCCCGGCGGCCTCCCGGACCAGGGCGGCGAGGCGCGGGTGGTCCGCCCGCAGCTCGGCCACGTCCACGTGCGCGGGGTCGTAGGGGTGCTGGTAGATCCAGTGCCGGTCGTTGTCGACGGCGAGGAAGCCGCCGCGGCCGGGTTCGGTGAGGAAGTACGAGGCGCTGGCCCGGTCGGCGACGACCGCGCCGAGCGGCGCCTCGAAGCGGATGCTGAGGAAGTGTCCGAGGCCGGTCGGCCCCTCCAGGGCGATCCCGGCACCGGCGCGCACGGTGCTCGCCGCGCCGTCGCAGCCGACCAGCCAGTCCGCGCGGACGGTGTGGCGCTCGCCGGTGGTGCGGTCCTCCAGCAGCGCGAGGACGCCCTGGGTGCCCCCGTCGCCCTCGGCGGAGTCGGTCGACGCGGTCGACTCGGTGAAGGAGACCAGTCGCGTGCCGAACCGGATGCCGTCCGGGGCGAGTTCGCGGGCGCGGCGCAGCAGGAGCGCTTCCAGGGCGTCCTGCGGGCAGATCAGGCCCGGCGCGGGGGTGCGTTCCGCGCCGCCGTCGGGTGCGCCGACCAGGCCGGTGCGGACGAAGTCCGGGTCGACGAGGGTGCGGCCGCGGTAGAAGAAGACGTGCGAGGCGGGGAGTCCGGCCTCGCGGACAGCCTGCTCCAGGCCGAGGCGGCGCAGGATCTCCATCGAACGCGCCGACACGCCACGGGCCTTGGGGTGGTGGGAGGTGCCGGGGTGGGCCTCGACGAGCAGGTGCGGCACGCCGTGGCCGGAGAGCAGGAGGGAGAGGGTCAGCCCGACCGGGCCCCCACCGACGACCAGGACGGACGTCTCTGCCGGGAATCGCATACACCACTCCTTCGTAACGCCTACTTATTGATTTCGACGTTACCATGGGCGTGTACGGCAGACGATCGGACCAGAACGGACGGACGATGACCCAGGACCTCGACGACGGCAACCCGCGCGGCCTCCACTTCCTCGCCGACCTCGCCAACGCCGTCCACACCGACCCGGCGCCCGGCGCGGCCGAGCTCCAGGCGCTCCTGGAACACCACGGCGGCCCGCCGTTCCGGCTCACCGAGGCCGACGCCCGCGAGCTGAGCACGGCCGCCGCCCGCCTCGTCCACGTCCTCACCCTCGACGACGTGGACGAGGCGGCCGAGGCCGTCAACGCCCTGCTGGACGCCTACCCGCCCCGGCCCCGGCTCGTCCGCCTCCCCGGCCGCCCCTGGTCGCTGCACACCCAGGCCCCGCCCTCCGCCGGCCTGACCCACTGGCTGCTCTCCACCTGCGCCCTGGCCCTCGGCCTCTGGCTCGGCGACCGCGGCCGCTGCGCCTGGGGCCGCTGCGCGGCACCGGACTGCGAGCGCTTCTTCATCGACACCGGCCGCCGCACGCCGCAGCGGTTCTGCACCCCGCGCTGCGCCACCCGCGTCCGCGTCGCCGCCCACCGGGCACAGCGCACCGCCGACTGACGGGCCGCCCGCCCCCGGACAGCGGCGCCGTCCCGGGGGCCGGGCGGGCGGGTCCTCACATCCGCATCCGGAGCCGGCAGACCACCGCGTCGGTGTGCCGGCGCAGGGCCCGGTCGATGACCGCGCCCCGTCGGTTCTGCAGGGCGCGCTGCCAGGGGCGGACCGGTTCGACCTCGGGGATCAGTACGGTGAGGCGGTCGTAGGCGTGCTCGGCGGCGAGGCCGTTGACGAAGTCGGCGATCGGCCGGCCCAGGCGGCGGTGCTCGTCCGGGATCTCCACCAGCGGGACGCCCGGCTGCCACAGCTCCCAGTCCCGGCGCAGGGTCTCGGTCTCCACCGGATCGTGGACGACGGTGACGGCCATCACCTCGTCGCCCAGGGACAGGGCGGCGGACAGGCCGTCACGGGTGAGCCGGGTGATCGCGGTGACCGGGACGACGACCAGGCTGCGCTGCGGGGTGAGCGGCCCCGGGACGCGGCCGAGTTCCAGACGCGCGCCGATCCGCGCGTAGCTGCGGTGCACCGCCTCGAAGAGCAGGACCAGCAGGGGCAGCGCCAGGCAGATGCCCCAGGCGCCCTCGGTGAACTTCGTCCCGGTGACGACCAGGGTCGCGGTGCCCGTGAGCAGCGCGCCGAAGCCGTTCAGCGCCGCCTTCGCCCGCCAGCGGGCGGGCCGGTGCAGGGCCCAGTGGCGGACCATGCCGACCTGGCAGATCGTGAAGCCGACGAACACCCCGATCGCGAACAGCGGGACGAGGCTGTTGACGTCACCGCCGGAGCCGACCAGCAGGAGGGCGGAGACCGCCGCGAGGAAGAGGACGCCGTGGCGGTGCACCTGACGGTCGGCGCGCAGCGCGAAGACGTGCGGCAGGTGGTTGTCCCGGGCCAGCAGGTGCATCAGGACCGGCAGCCCGCCGAAGGAGGTGTTCGCCGCCAGGCCCAGCAGGACCACCGTCGCGAACTGCACCAGGTAGAAGCCGGCGCCGTGGCCGAGGGAGGCGTCCGCCAGCTGGGCGAGAACGGTGACGCCCTCGACCGGCTGCAGGTGGAAGCGGCCGATCAGGACGGCCAGCCCGATCAGCATCACCCCGAGCAGCGCGCCGAGCGCGACCTCCGTGCGCTGCGCGCGCTTCACGCCCGGCGTGCGAAAGGACGGCACGGCGTTCGCCACCGCCTCCACGCCGGTCAGCGCGGAACAGCCGGCCGCGAAGGCCTTCAGCAGCAACAGCGCACCCACCGCCGTGGCGTTCTCCGTCAGCACCGAGGCGTGCCCGGCCGCCGCGGCCGTGCTCGCCGGCGCGTCCCGGAACAGGCCCACCACGATGATCGTCAGGATCGACAGCACGAACACCGCCGTCGGCGCCATGAACCAGCGGGCCGACTCCGCGATCCCGCGCAGGTTCACCGCCGTCACCAGCGCCAGCACGCCCAGGCACAGCCACACCCGGTCCCCGTACAGCCCCGGCACCGCCGAGGTCAGCGCCGCCACCCCGGCCGTCACCGACACCGCGACGTTCAGCACGTAGTCGATCACCAGCGAGGCCGCGGCGGTCAGCGCCGTCCGGCGCCCCAGGTGCTCCTTGGCCACCGCGTAGGAGCCGCCGCCGTCCGGGAACGCCGCGATCACCTGCCGGTACGACGCCACCAGCACCGCCAGCAGCACCGCGATCGCCACCGTCACCGGCAGCGTGAACCCCAGACCGTAGGCACCCGCCGCGGCCAGCACCAGCACGATCGACTCCGGGCCGTAGGCCACCGAGGCCATCGCGTCCAGCGAGAGCGCCGCCAGGCCGCCGAGCACGCTCAGCCGGTGCCGGTCGTCACCGCCCGGGTCGGCCGCCCCTGCCGCCCCGGCCGCGGCGGTCGTCCCGGCGGCGGCGTCCGGCGGCTGCGCTCCGGCGGCGGGGGCCGGGTTGGTTCTCTGGGACATCCGTCTCTCCATCGGTCGGGGGTCCCATGATCGTGAGGCCGTCCGGAGCCGCGGCGACGGATCACTGCGCTCCCTTGACGGCGACACCTGCGGTTTTGACGACACCTTGACGACACCGGGCGTGCCGCGGCCCGCGGGAGCCGTGCGTCCGCCGCAGTCCGTGGAGAGGTCGGCCGGCCCTCTCAGCGGGCCGGCGGGACGAGGACGGTGCGGTCGAACGGGCCGCCGTGTGCGGCGGCGTACGCGACGGCCTCGTTGACGGCGTCGAGGCGGAACGACCGGACCCGTTCGGGGGCGAGGTCCAGGGCGCCCGAGGCGAGGAGCCGGACGATGCCGACGTTCGCCGTCCGCGGGTACATCCACTGACCGCGCACGGTGATCGAGTTGCGCATGATCCACGGGTAGGGAAGCGCGAGGTCCGCGCCGCCGAGCATGCCGACGCCGCCCATGAGGACGACGCGGCCGTACTCCCGCACCGTCATGGCCGCCGTGCGCGCCACCGAGCTGGGTGCGCCCGGCGGGAGCAGGTCGATCACCATGTCGATCGGGCCGTCGCCCGCCGCGGACATCGCCGCCCGGTCGCCGGCCTCGTCCCCCGTGAGCGGGACCGGGCACACGCGCGGGCCGAACCGGTCGGCGAGGAGGTCGAGCGCGGCCCGGTTGCGGCCCGGGGCGACCACACGGCCCGCCCCCATGGCGAGCGCGAGCGCGACCGCACTGCTGCCGAGGTTGCCGGTGGCCCCGCTCACCAGCAGCGTCTCGCCGGCTGCGAGTCCCCCGGCCAGCAGCCCGCCGTAGGGGATGACGTGCACGCCGAGCGCGGCCCAGCGGGCCGGGTCCTCCCCCGCCGCCGCGGGCAACCGGAACACGTTCTCCGTAGGGACCCGCATGAGCTCGGCGAACGATCCGTCGTGCAGGTACCGGGCCAGCCGCGCGCCGCCCTCGCCGCGGGCGCTCCAGCCCTGGAGCGTGATGTCGGGCGTCAGGGCGTCGTCCCGCGAACGCACCGTGCAGTCGCACCACACCAGATCGCCGGGACGCAGCCGGGTGGCGTCCGGGCCCACGTGGACCACCCTCCCCACGCCGCCGATGCCGGGCACGACGGGAGGCACGAGCGGGTAGTTCCGCTCGCCGCTGAAGACCTCGGCCGCGTACGGGGCCACGCAGGTGGCGAGCACCTCGACGACGGCGTGCGGCTCACCCCCGCGGGTCTGGCCCTGCTGCGCCACGCCCGCACGATCCTGGACTGCCTGACCGCGGCCGAGCACGACCTCAACGGCACTGCCCCGCGGACCGAACTGGTGCGCCTCGGACTGTTCCTGAGCGCGGGCGCGGCCCTCCTGCCTCCCTCGCTCGCCCGCCTCGCGGCGACCGACCCGCAGATCACGGTCACCACGACCGAGGGCACCACGCCCGCCCTGGTCCGGGCCCTGCGTGCGGGTTCGATCGACCTCGCCGTGCTGACGTCCCGACCGCCCCACCGGCCCCCGGACGGCGAGTCGCCGCGCCTGCACGTCGAGACCGTCGCGGACACCGAACTGGTCGTGGCGGCGCCGTCCACCGGAGAGTTCGCCGGCCGCACCGCGGTGCACGTCGACGACCTGGTCGACGCCCCCTGGATCGCCGCCCCGGCGTCGACCTCCGAACCGCTGCTCGGCGTCTGGCCCGGGCTTCCCGGCCGGCCGCACATCGTCCACTCCGCGCGCGACTGGCTGACGAAGCTCCACCTGGTCGCCGGCGGCTTCGGGGTGACGACGGTGCCTTCCCGACTCGCGCCGATGCTGCCGCCCGGGGTGAGCCTGCTGCACGTCGAAGGCGCACCGCCCGAGATCCGCCGGGTCCTCGTGGCCCGTCTCCCCGGCCGCCCGGCCCCGGCGGTCACGGCCGTCACCCGCGCGATCGTCTCGACCGTCTGACACGTGGCGCCCTCGGATCCGGAGGGAGACCTCGGCGAGGAGGCCGGCAGGGCGCCGGCTCCTCGCGTCAGGGTCGCGTCAGAGTGGTGTCAAGGACGCCGGGCGGCCCGCCGAGCGGGCGTCAAGGAGCGGCCTGCGCAGAGAGATCCGGTGCTTCGCTGGACGGCGTTCCCCGTCCCCGTCGACGGCCGCCCCGCTCCCCCGGGAAGCGGCTCCGGAAGGTCCCCGAACACCGATGCGCCGCTCGGCCCTCACGCCACCCGACACCACCACCGACGCGGCCGCGCCCCGGCCCGATCGGTTCCGCCGCCCGAAGGGGCCGGGTACGGAGCCGACGCCCCCGCATCCGGGACACCGCCCCGGCCCGTCCCGGACCGGCCGGCGCCGGCTGATCACCGGACGCCAGCTCCGGGAGGCCCTGCCGGCCGCGGTACGCACGTTCCACCCGCGCACCATGGCGAGGAACCCCGTCATCCTGGTGGTCGAGACCGGATCCGCCCTCACCACCCTCACCGCTCTCCTCCACCCCGGCGTCTTCGCCTGGATGATCAGCTTCTGGCTCTGGCTCACCGTGCTGTTCGCCAACCTCGCCGAGGCCGTGGCCGAGAGCCGGGGCAGGGCCCAGGCCGACTCCCTGCGCCGGGCGCAGGCCGGCACCACCGCACGCCGCCTCCTGCACTGGCGGGGTGCAGGACGGGCTGCCGCTGTCGTCCTCTTCCACCCCGCCCGCCTCTCCGTCCATGCCCACCACCGGGCGCGTCAGGGACCGGCGGAGCCAAGGGGGCGCCGGAACATCAGGGCGTGCACCGTGAAGCGGGATCCGTCGAAGTCCGCCCGGCCGGCCGCCCGCCGTTCCTTCAACAGGCCCAGCATGGTGTCCTTGTGCTCCGCGTAGGTCAGGAGCGGGATGTCCATCTCGAAGATCTCGAGCGTGTGCGTCTCATAGCCGCGCCCGGTGAGCTGCGCGACGGTCCGGGGGATGTCGGCGAGCGAGGAGTGCGCCATGAGCAGGATGCCGCCCGGTGCGAGGAGCGTGTCCATCCGCTCGACCACGGCGTCGTACATCGCGCGGCCTCCCTCCTTCGCGACGAGAGCGGTTTCCAGGCCGTCTCCCCTCGCGTAGCCGGGGTCGTGCGGCAGGTGGGGCGGATTCGTGATCACCAGGTCGAACGTGCCGTGCGGTGCGTAGTCCTCCACCGGCGAGGTGACACAGGTCAACCGGGTGGCGTCGAGACCGTTGGTCAGCACGTTCGCCACGGTCTGGGCCGCGGAGGCCGGGTTGATGTCGAGGGCGGTCACCCGCTTGGCGCCGGCTGCGAGCAGGGCGACGCTGTAGAGGCCTGAACCGGCCCCGATGTCCAGGGCGTTGACGCCGTTCAGGTCGGGAGCGTCGTCACCGTTGAGGGCGGCGATGAGGCTCAGCCCGCAATCGGTGGGGAAGAGGACCTCGGCGGGGTCCTCCACCGCCAGTTGCAGACGCATGCCACGGAACTCGAAGATCCCGCACGAGGGACGGGACTGCCACAGCGAACCGCTCTGGCCGGCGGGCAGGGTGCGGCGCCGCGGCAGCGTCCGGGTCGGAGCGTGGGTCATCGCGGTGTGGACCTTTCGGGTTGGGGAAGCGGCTGGCGGGGTCCGAGGAGCGCAGGCGTCCGGGACTCCGGCGGATCAGGGACCGGTCGGCCCTTCTCGGGATGTCGTGACGCCCGGCCCGTCGGGCCGGTCAGTCGGCGAGGGCGGACAGCACGGTGCGGACGGCGTCGTCGGCGATCCGCCGGCCGCGAAGCTCCGGGATCAGGCCTTCGACGTAGCCGAAGTTCCAGGCGAGCCGGCCGTGACTGGTGGTGGCGGTCGCCACGACGGCGCCCACCACCGAGATGCCCGTGACGAACTGTGCGTCGGAGACGCGCCACGAGCCGACCTGTTCGGGGAACTCGTGGCGTCCGACATTGGACAGACAGAGGTTGATCGGCCCCTTCTCCTCCATGAACCGCATGAACGCCTCGCTGTCCGCCGTCGACTTCGGCCCCGCCCAGCGCGGCAGGCTGAGCATGGACAGGTGCTCCCGGCGCCTTCGCCGTCGCACCAGGTCCTGGCTGATCGCCCGGGCCGCGGGCCACAGGGACCCGTCCGGCTCGTAGCGGACGCGGGTGGGCACCGTGGCCACGAAGGTGCCGACCTCGTCGGGGGCGACGGCCGGATCGAGGTCCCCGCGGAAGTCGACCGGCGAGCCGATGGAGAACCACGTGCTCGGCGGGGCTCCGGCGTCCCGCGCGACGGCCGTGACCATCGCGGCGGCCAGGGCCCCGTGGACCGTGGTGCCGTGCCGCCTGGCCGCCAGCACCAGTTGTTCCAGCTGCTCGGCGGTCAGGAGCCGGTGCACCATCCGCGTGCGCCGTTGCCCGAAGGGGACCGGGCGGCTGGGGACGACGCGCTGGGCGGGGTCCCGCCGGGCCGCCTGTCGGTCCCGCAGCATCATCAACCCCAGCCCCGCGGCCCCCGCCGGGCCGCGGTGGCGGCGCGGGAGGAGGTCCTCCGTCGCGGGCAGCGCCCGCCACGAGGCGGCGTGCGGCGGCGTACCGGCATCGGGTTGCGCGGCGAGCTCGATCCACTGCCTCAGCAGGGACAGGCACGTCCTTCCGTCGGCGATGCAGTGCGAGGCCGTCAGCACCAGGTCGTGGACGTCCCTCTCACCGTCCGCGCCGTTCCGTCCCGAGGTGATCACCACTGCGCGCAGCAGTGGCCCGGTACGCCAGTCGACGCTCCGCGCGAGCTCGTGGTCGTTGACCTCGCGCTCCCACCGCGCGTCGGCGGCGGGATCGTCCGCCGCTACGTCGACGTGCCGGAGCGGGATCCGCCGCCCGTCCACCGGCACGAACACGGGGTCCGCTCCGGTGCCGCGGTCGGCGATCGCGACGCGCAGCAGGGGGTGCCGGACCTGGAGGACGTCCAGCGCGCGGCGCAGCAGCGACGGCGGCAGGTGTCCGTGCACACGGACCCGGGCGATGACGTTGAGGGGCGAGGTCCGGTCGGCGATCCAGTACCAGCGCTCCAGGGGGCTGAGCTCGCGCCGGACCTCGATCGGTTCGGCGGCCGGGATTCCGGGGAACGTGAGGGCCTGCACGGTCTGCCGGACGAGGACGCCGCGGGGCACCGACCGGAAGTAGGCGTCCCGGGCCAGCCGCCGGCCGCGGCGGTCCTCCTGGGCGACGTCGCTCGCGGCGTGGGACGCGGCCACCATCGCCCTGGTGCGGTCGCGCCGCCGCCCTTCGTAGACGCGCAGGGCCGACACCGGGTCGTCGGCCGTCGCGGGCTCGGTGAGGGTGCGGGCCAGGACGACGGCGTCCTCGATGGCCATGGCCGCCCCCTGTCCGAGGGTCGCCAGCATGGGGTGCGCCGCGTCCCCGAGGAGCGTGACGGGGCCGTCTCCCCACCTTTCGAGGAAGGTCCGGTCGTGGGAGGGCACGGTGAGGACGTCCTCCGGCGGCGTGGCCTCGATCACCGCGCGCACCTCGTCGGCCCAGCCGGCGAAGGACCTCCCGAGGGCGTCCTTGACGCGGTTGGCGCCGTCCCCGCCGGCCGGATCCCCGACCGTGGGCAGCGCCGCCCACCAGTAGCAGCGGCCGTGGCCGATGTCGATGAGGCCGAACCGCCGGCCCCTGCCCCAGTAGTGGCGCACGCTTCCGGTGGTGACGCGCGGGTGCCGGAAGGAGGCGATGCCCAGCCGGTAGAAGTAGCCGCTGTCCCGCGGCGCTTCGGGGCCGGCGAGCTGGCGCCGCACGACCGAGTCGAAGCCGTCGGCTCCGACCAGGATGCGGCCGCTCGCCGAACGCCCGTCCGCGAAGCGGACGGTGACACCGGCGTCGTCGGCCTCGAAACCGGTGGCGGCAGCCCCCAGCTGGACCGGGCAGTCCGCGGCCTCCGCCAGCAGGGCCTCCTGGAGGTCCGTACGGCTGAGGCAGACACTGGGCGCGCCCACTCGCCCGCAGGCCTCCTTGAACGGCAGGTCCCTGATGCGCCGGCCGCGCGGGTCCGTGATCGTGAACGACTCCACGGTCTGGCCGCGTTTGTCCAGGCCGAGGTCGATGCCGAGGGTGGCCAGGGCGGTGACGGCGTTGCTCATGACCGACATGCCGGAGCCGGCGGCGCGCAGCTCGGTGGCGCGCTCGTACACCTCGACGTCGATGCCGACGCGCCTCAGGGCGACCGCGCAGGTCAGACCGCCGATGCCGGCGCCGATGATCAGGGCTTTCACGGGGGGCTTGGGTGACACTCTTCCTGCCTTACCGTGCGGTGGGGACGGCGTCGGTTCGCAGGAGGTCCGCGACGCTTCGGGCGACGTGTGCCACGTGCGGTTCCTCCATGATCGTCAAGTGGTCGCCGGGGACGCCGACGACGTGGATCCGCCCGCCGGTCATGTCGCTCCAGCCGTTGCAGGGGTCCTGGTGGCGGCTGCGGGCGGCACGGTGCATGGCGTCGAGGACGGCGGGCAGCGGCTCCGTGGCGCGGATCAGCGTGAGGTCGTGGTCCTCCAGCGGGGGCCGGTAGGCCAGCGCCGCCTGCCAGTTGGCCCGGTAGACGCGGAACAGCCGGCGGATCAGGGCCGGGGAGCTGCCGGCCGGCAGGACGCCGCGCTCGCTCGCGACGCGGGCCATGAAGGCGAACTTCTCCTCCGGCGAACGGAGTCCGTCGGGAATGGCCCGCGCGGGCGAGTCGCTGCCGTCCCGCAGCCAGAGCAGCTCGTGGAAGAACCACTCCAGCACGGCCTCCTCGCGGTGCGGAGCGCGCGGCCCCCGGGCCAGTGCGGTGGTGTCCAGCACCAGCAGGCGGGTCACCTCGTCGCCCGCCGCCCGCAGCCGGCGGGCGATCTCGAAGGCGACGAACCCGCCGAAGGACCACCCCCCGATCGTGTAGGGGCCCTGCGGCTGAACCCGCCGCAGGGCGGTGAGGTAGCTGTCCGCCAGCTCCTCGACGCTAACCAGCGGTGTGGTGCCCGGGTCGGCGCCGGCGGCCTGGAGCGCGTAGAGCGGCTGGTCGTCCGGGAGGTGCCGGGCGAGGCGGACGTAGCAGAGGACGTTGCCGCCCATCGGGTGGACCATGAACACCGGCGGACGGGTGCCCTGCGGACGGACCGGCACCAGCGGGTCGTACGAGGCTCTCGCCCCGCCGTCGCGCAGCCGCTCCGCGAGCCCCGCACAGGTGGGTGTCGCGATCAGCTGCGCCAGGGGGATGTGCACCCGGTAGCGCTGTTCGATCCGGCTGACCAGCCGCATCGCGGTCAGGGAGGTGCCGCCGAGCTCGAAGAGGTTGTCGTGCACCCCCACCGCGTCCAGGGACAGCGCGTCCGCCAGCATCTCGGTCAGGGCCTGCTCGTACGCGTCGCGCGGCCCTGCGTCGAGGGTGCGGACCGGGACGGTCAGCGGCGCGCGGCGCAGTGCCGCGTCGTCCCGCTTGCCGCTGGGGGTCAGCGGGTACCGGGTGACCCACTGCAGGTGGGAGGGGACCATGTGGTCGGGCAGGGTCGCACGGAGGTGCTCACGGATGGCGGCCAGGTCCTCGTCCGTGCCCTCGCCGAGGAGGAAGGCGGCGAGGAAGACCTCGCCGTCCTCGCGCCGGCGGGCCACGACTGCGGCGTCGCGCAGCCCGGGGTGCCCCGGTGCCAGGGCGGTGGCGGCCAGTTCCACCTCCGCCGGCTCCACGCGGAAGCCGCGCACCTTGACCTGGGTGTCGGCACGGCCGAGGAAGACGACGTCGCCGCCGGGGAGCAGCATCCCGAGGTCGCCCGTGTAGTACAGCAGGCGGTCGGCGTCGGCGAAGGGCTGCGGGAGGAAGCGCTCCTTGGTCAGGTCCGGGCGGCCCTCGTAGCCGTCGGCCAGGCAGGCGCCGCCCAGGTGGATCTCGCCGCGGGCCCCGGCCGGGACCGGACGCATCCGCTCGTCCAGGACGTGCACCTCGGCTCCGTCGATGGCCTTGCCGATCGGTGGCAGCACGGGGAAGGCCGCCGGGTCCCCGGTCATGGTGAACGCGGTGACGACGTGCGTCTCGGTCGGGCCGTACTGGTTCTCCAGCACCACCCCCGGCAGTCGGGCGCACAGCGCGCGGACCTCCGGGGTGACGCGCAGCTGCTCGCCGCAGAGGATCAGCACCCGCAGGGCCCGCGGGGTGAATCCGGACGTGGCCACGGCTTCGGCCAGTTGTTGGAGGGCCACCGGCGGGAGGAAGGCCTGCTCGACGCGCTCGCGGTCGAGCAGGCGCAGCAGGGCGGGCATGTCGCGCCGCTCGCCGTCGCCGGCCAGGCACAGCGTGCCGCCGGAACACAGGGTGGAGAAGATCTCCTGGAAGGAGATGTCGAAGCTCAGCGGTGCGAACTGCAGGGTGACGCCGCCCGGGACGGCGCTGGGCGCCGCCCCGTTCTGCCAGGCGACCAGGCCGGCCAGGGTGCGGTGCGGCATGGCGACGCCCTTGGGGGTGCCGGTGGAGCCCGAGGTGAACAGGACGTACGCGGTGCTCCCGGGGGCGACCCCGGCCTGCCGCTCGGCCACCGTGACGGTGGGGCCACCGGCTCGGGCCTCGCCCGCCGGCACCGGTGTGGTCGCCGTCTCGGCGGGCAGCAGCAGCGCCGGGTCGCCGGCGAGGTGGGCGTGCGCGGACCCGGCCACGACGCGGAAGGGCCGGGCCTGCTCCACCATCGTGGCCAGCCGGGCGGCGGGGTAGCCGACGTCCATCGGGACGACGGCGCATCCGGCCCGCAGGACGCCCAGGAGCACGGCGACGGTGCGCGGGGAGCGCTCCATGGCGATCCCGATCCGGGCGTTCGCCGGGGCTCCCAGCGCGCAGAGCCGCGCGGCGACGTGCCCGGAGGCCTCGGCGAGGCGCGCGTAGGTCCACCGTTCCTCGCCCATGACCAGGGCGGTCGCGTCCGGAGTCCGGGCGGCCCGGTCGGCGATGCGCGCGACGACCGTGGGGTGCTCACCGGCCCGGGCGAGCCTCGGCCGGGGGGCGAGGAAGGCGAAGTCCGTTTCACCGTGCGGCTGTTCCAGCATCCGACGCAGGATGCCCAGGTAGGCGGACGCGAAGAGGTCCCCCTGTTCGGCGGAGAACGTCGCGCCGTCGCAGTCGATCCGCAGCCACATCCCGCTGCCGTCCGGTTCGGTGACCGCGTTCACCAGGAGCCGGAGGTCGTTCTGCTCCCAGGTGTCGAACGCCGTCAGCCGCAGGCCGGGCAGGCGGATGACGTCCGCGAGCTGATGGAAGTGGACGTGGTTGAAGGCGGTGTCCACGACGGGCCCGCCGTGGTCCTCCTGGATGGCGCTCAGCGGGTAGTGGCGGTGGGGGTGACCGTCCTGTTCCTGGTGGAGGCCTTCGCGGGCCACCTCCAGCCAGCTCCGCCCTCCGGTGCCCAGCCGCACCGGCACGGTGTTCAGGAACAGCCCGGCGATGCGCTCCGCCCCGGCCAGCTCGGGCCGGCCGTGGGTGATCAGGCCGGTGGTCACCTCCCGGGTGCCGGCCAGCGCGGCGAGCGTCAGGCCGTGCGCCGCGAACAGCACGGACTTCACGGGCAGGGCGTGTTCGGCCGCGAAGTGCCGCACCTGCTCGACGAGGGCGCCGGGAAGGTCGACCCGCCGCGAGGCGGGCCTGGCGGCGCCACCGGGCCTGTGCGGTGCGAACGCCTCGATCGGCAGGGGCTCGCAGCCGGTCAGCTTGTCCCGCCAGTAGCGTCGGGTCTCCTCCGAGCGCAGGGCGGTCTGCTCCTGGCGCACGTGGGTCGCCACCGAGGGAGGCGGGGTGTCGTCGACCGGGCCGATGTCCAGGCCGAGGCCGTGGGCGTAGTCCTGGAGCAGTTCCCGGAGCAGGGTGGCGACGCTGCCGCCGTCCAGGAGCGCGTGGTGGAAGCTGAGGACCAGGTCGACGGTGGAGGGCCGGATGTGGGCGCGGAACAGGTAGAGCGGCGCCCGGTCGAACGCGTACGGGTGGTGGCGGCGTTCCTCGACGTGCGCGCGCACCTCGGCGTCGGCCGCGGCGTCGTCGAGCGGACGCAGGTCGACGGTCTCCAGGGCGCCGTGCACGCGGGGGTGGACGACTTGGAGCGGTTCGGGGCCGGACAGGTCGAAGGCGGTTCGAAGGGCCGGGTGCCGCGCCGTCAGCCGGTCGAGGGCGCGGCGGAACTCCTCGTCGTTCCAGGGCATGTCGAGGGTGTACCGGAACACGTCCCGGTACCTGGCGGAGGATTCGTGCCTGCGGCTGTGGAAGAGCAGGCCGAGCTGGAGCCTGGTCAGCGGGTAGGCGTCCTCGGCGTCCCGGAGGCGTGCGCGGTCCACGTCGGCCACGAGGGCGAACGGAGCCGGCAGAGCTTCTGTCCCGCTCGGGTCGTACTCGGCGGTGCGAGCGGCGAGGCCGGCCACCGTCGGGTTCCGCAGGAGGTCGGTGAGCGAGAAGCGCAGGCCCCGGGCCTCCGCCTCGGCACGCACCCTGAGCGCCAGGATGGAGTCGCCACCGAGGGTGGAGTAGTCGTCGTGGATCCCCACGGCCTCATGGCCGAGCACGCGGGCCCAGACCTCGGCCAGGGCGGCCTCGGTGGGATTGCGCGGCCGGCCGCCCGGGGCGCCCCCGGGGGTGTCGTCCGGCGACGGCAGCGCGGCGTGGTCGGTCTTGCCATTGGGAGTCAGCGGGATCCCGTCGATCCGGGTGAACGACGCCGGGACCATGTGCACCGGCAGCGTCCGCCCGAGCCGTTCACGCAACAGCGCCGTCCCGATCCGGGTCTCGGCGACGTAGTAGCCCGCCAGCACGGTTCCCCGGTCGTCGGGGGCGGTGCGGCCCACCACGACGGCGTCCCGTACGCCGGGGACGGTGCGCAGGACGGCGGCCACCTCGGCGGGCTCGACGCGGTGACCCCGGATCTTGACCTGGTCGTCGAGGCGTCCGAGGTACTCCAGGGTGCCGTCCGCGAGCCAGCGGGCCAGGTCCCCGCTGCGGTAGAGGCGGCCGCCCGGCACGAAGGGGTCGGCGCCGAACCTCTCGGCGGTCAGCTCCGGGCGGCCGAGGTACCCCCGGGCGACACCGACGCCGCCGATGCACAACTCGCCCGCGACCCCGACGGGCTGCGGGAGGTCGTCGGCACCCAGCACGTACAGCCTGGTGTTGTCGATCGGCCGGCCGATGGGCACCCGCGCGACGCCGCGGGCGGAGCCGCCCGGGCAGTCGTAGGACGAGACGTCGACCGTGGCCTCGGTCGGGCCGTACAGGTTCACCAGCCGCACCGGGTGCTCGGCGCCGGGCTCGCGGCCGCACTGCGCGGCCACCCGGTCGAACTGCTCGAGCCCGGCCGCGGGCAGCGCCTCGCCGCTGCAGAAGACGTGCCGCAGGGTCCGGACGCCCTCGCGGGCCTGCGCGGACTCCTCCAGCAGGTCCAGGAACGGACCGAGCATCGACGGGACGAAGTGCACGGCCGTGACCCGGTGTTCGCGGATCGCCCGCAGGACCTCGCGCGGGTCCCGCTGGCCGCCGGGTGGCAGCATCGCCACGGTCGCGCCCTCGACGGCCCACCAGAACAGCTCCCACACCGAGACGTCGAAGGAGACCGGCGTCTTCTGCAGGAGGACGTCCCGGTTCCCGAGCGGGTAGCGGCGCTGCATCCAGGCGAGGCGGTTGACCACGCTCCGGTGCTCGACCATCACGCCCTTGGGCTGTCCGGTCGAGCCGGAGGTGTAGATGACGTAGGCGAGGTCGCGGGAGGTGGCGAGCGGCTCGACCGGTGCTGCGCTGCCCACCAGCAGGCCGCCGATGCGTCGCACGCCCGCCTCGCCCGCGGGCAGGGCGGTGGGCGCGTCGTCGTCGACGATGACCACCTTGGCGCGGCTGTCGCGCAGCAGGAAGCCCACCCGCTCGGCCGGATGCCCGGGGTCCACCGGTACGTAGGCGCCGCCCGACTTCAGGACGCCGAGCAGCGCGACCAGCAGCTGCGGCCCCCGTTCCATCATCACCGCGACCCGGTCGTCCGGGCCGACGCCCTCCGCGCGCAGGGCCCGCGCGAGGCGGTTGGCCCGCGCGTCGAGTTCGGCGTAGGTCAGCGTCTGCCCGTCCACGGCGGTGACCGCGGTCCGGTCCGGGTGGCGGGCGGCCCGTGCCTCGAACAGACCGTGCAGGGTCGCCTCGTCCGCGAAGGGCACCTGCGGGCCGCGGGCGCGCCCGACGGTGAGGTCCCCGTGTTCGGCGGTGGTCAGCATGGGGATCTCGCGGAGCGGGTGGTCCAGCAGGTCCAGACCGCGCGCCAGGAGCGTGGTGAGGTGACCGGCCACGGACGCGACGGGCAGGTGCTCGTCGAAGACGTCACGGGCGTAGTCCAGGTCGACACGGATCTCGGCCGTGTCGTCGAAGGCGGACACCACGACGCCCAGCGCGTCCTGGTCGTGCGAGGGCGCCATGAGCGCCGTCCGCCGCTCGAATCCGGGGATCCGGTCCGGCCTGGGCCAGTGCATGTAGGAGAGCGTCACGTCGAAGAGCTGCCCCGCGGTCCGGGCCGTCCCGGACCGTGCCCGCAGGACCTCGCCCAGCGAGAGCCGCTCGTGACGCCGGAGCGCACCGGTCGCGTCCCGGAGCTCGGCGAGCAGGTCCCGCAGGGTCCGCCCGCCGTGTGCCGCGACCCGCAGGGGCAAGGTGTTGGCGAACTGCCCGAGGACGACCTTGTGCCGCTCGGTCGGACGGTTGAGGAAGGGAACCCCGAGGACCACCTCCCCACTTCGGTGCAGGCGCGTCAGGTACGTACCGAGCACGGCCGCGACGTAGCCGAACGGCGAGAAGCCGGCGGCCCGGACCCGGCCGACGAGGGCACCGTCGATCACGAACGAGTGGCGACCGCGTCCACGCGGCCCCCTGTCCGTCGCACGCTCGAACAGTGCGGGTGCGACGCCGTCGAGGTAGTCCCGGTAGAAGGCGCGGTCACGGTCGCCGTCCGCGCCGGCGTGGTGGGCGGCGTCCTCCTCGACGAACGCCAGGTAGGAGGGCGCCCCGCCGGCGCTCCGCTCCGGGTCGCAGCGCTGCGCCCGGGCGTAGTCGAGGAGGATCTCCTGGCCCAGCCGGTGGAGCGTCCAGCCGTCGGCCACGATGTGGTGCGCCTTGACGTGCAGATGCGTGACGTCCGGGCTCTCCAGCAGCAGTGTGGCTTCGACCAGCGGGCCCTGCGTGAGCGGCAGGGCGCCCGCCATCGAGCGGCGCATCCACTCGGCGCAGGCCGCCGCCGGCTCGGGTTCCCGCGACAGGTCGACCACGGCGACGGGGGCGGCCTCGTGCGCCACCCGCTGGGACGGGATCCCGCCGCTCTCCTCGAAGCGCAACCGGAACGTCTCGTGGCGGCGCAACGCGCGCGCGGTGGCGGCCGTGAGCCGGTCACGGTCGACCTCGCCGTGCAGGCGCTCGTGGAGCACGCAGTTGAACTGCGGTGACTCCGGCGCCTGCGCGCCGGCGGACCAGAGGTCGCGCTGGTACGCCGACAGCCGGTGCGGGGCCTGGTCGTTCATGCCCACGTGTCGGGGTTCCCTTCGAGCCGGACGGGGATCTCGCGGTGCCCGTTGAAGATGATGGAGGGCAGCGGGGTGAGGTGGTCGGGTGCGACGGCGAGGTCGAGCCCGGGGAAGCGGGAGAAGAGCGCCGGGAGGGCGATGCGCCCTTCGAGACGGGCGAGTTCGGCGCCCAGGCAGTAGTGGGGTCCGTGGCCGAAGGCCAGGTGGTCACGGGTGGTCGCGCGGGTCACGTCGAACCGGCCGGCGTCAGCGCCGTGCACCGCGGGGTCGCGGCCTGCTGCGGCGTAGTTGATGACGAGGGCGTCGCCACGTGCGAAGGTCATCCCGGTCGTCTCGTCGTGCAGGTCCTCGGTGGGGAAGCGCAGGATGAAGTTGGCGACCGGGGCCTGGTGGCGCAGGGTCTCCTCCACCACCTGCTCCCAGCCGACCCGACCCGACACGGCCAGCTCCAACTGGTCCGGGTGGGTGAGGAGGTTGACCACGGCGTGGTCGAGCATGCAGGCCGTCGTCCCATAACCCGCGCCGAGCAGCATCAGGATGCTGTCCGGCACTTCCTGATCGCTCAGCAGGCCCTCACGGTGGGTGTCGAGCAGGGTGGTGGCGAGGTCGTCGCCGGGGTGCTCGGTCTTGACGGCGATGAGGTCGTCGGAGAGCCGGGCCACCTCGGCGGTGATGGCGGCGGCCTGCGCCGCGGACAGGTTCGTCTCGAAGACGCTGTCGTTGACGGCCTGGAACCCGTCGTACATGGTCTCCGGCAGGCCCACCAGCGCAGCGACCGTCAGCCACGGCAA
This sequence comes from Kitasatospora sp. NPDC051702, assembly GCF_040681575.1. Taxonomy (NCBI): domain Bacteria; kingdom Bacillati; phylum Actinomycetota; class Actinomycetes; order Kitasatosporales; family Streptomycetaceae; genus Kitasatospora; species Kitasatospora sp. NPDC051702. The sequence continues at coordinate 72,787 of NZ_JBFAZB010000014.1, read as the reverse complement.
GCGGGCGGCGAAGTGTGCCCGGAGGTCCACGATCCCGTCCGGGGCGGCTCCGGCGGCCTCGGCGAGGCGGTCCAGCAGCTCGGAGACGGTCTCCTCGATCCGCGGGGCGAGGTCGCGTACCCTGCGGGCCGTGAAGGCGGGCACCAGTGGACGGCGCAGCCGACGGCGATCGGGGCCGTAGGCCGTCTGGACGGTGCGGATCTCGATCCAGATCTGCAGCGGCCATCCGGAGGGGAGGTCGCCGCCGAGATAGGCGGGCCAGTGCAGTCGGGCGTCCTTGGAGACCCGGGGGTGGACCAGCAGACGCCGGACGAGGCCCGGGTCGGTCACCGACCACGCCGGCACACCACCCGGCAGTACGACCCTGGCGGCGGGCCCCAGCGCACGCAGCGCCGCGGTCTCGCCGTGGATGTCCGCGGCACCGCTGTCCAGGGGGAAGGGACAGCGGCTCGGGAGGGGCATGGAGGACAAGGGTGGTGACCTCGTTCGTCGGGACGATGTGGATGAGCGGCCGTCCGGGGTGTGTTGCGTGCTCGTGGACCTCGCCGGGCGCTCGTGATCGCGGGTGCCAGGCGAGGCGGCTCCACCACGAGGGCGCGAACCGGGGCCGCCGCCGTTGGTGTGCGACGGCCCGAAGCGACCCCGCCCTCCGCCGAGTGCCCGGCTCGCCCATCGGGCGTCGAGTCGAGCTGTCACCAGGCGAGTTGGGATGCGCGGGCGGGGTCACTTCGGGCCCTCATCGGTGAAGCCTGACCGCACGGTCACGGACGCGCGCGGTCAGGCCGGAGCCCGTTCCGCTCAGACGTGCCCGAAGAACAGGCTGCCCGGTGCGTCCGGGTTGTCCGAGAGGAAGTGCTCGCGCACCGCACGGATGAACTCGTGGCGCGAGATCGCGCCGTCCCCGTCGGTGTCCAGCTTGATGAACGTGTCCATCGCGTCAGGCGCCTCGACGCGCCACACGTCCTTCAGGAACCGGGCGAACTCCTCCTTGCTGATCTCGTTGTCACCGTTGACGTCGATGACGTCGAAGACCACGTGCCCGGCACCGTCGGCCAGGTTGATCCGGCTGGTGTCCATGCTGGCGAGGCGGTTGGCCAGGACGAACTGGTCCTTCGCCAGCCGGTCCTGCTGAACGCCGGCGTGGCGCAGGATCTCCAGCCAGTACGTCTGGAAGAAGGAGTGGAGCGCCCTGGCGCGGCGGTCGTCCTTGCCGAGCTTGTAGGCCTGGATGTAGCGGTCGGCGAGCTTCTGGTAGTCCGACCAGTCCACGTAGCCGTCGTTGTCGGCATCCATGCTGTCGAATGTACGTTCGAGCTTGATGGTGATGACGTCCTGCGTGGCAGTAGCCATGTCACGTCCTCGCTTGTAGGGGGTGTGCACGATCGTGCACGATCATCATTGGTTCGCCCGCGGGCGGAATTCAACGCGACGGGGCGGCCCGTCCCGCGTTTCACTCCTTCGAGCGGCGTTACCCCGCCAGCGTTGACACAGCCCTCGCGCCGCGGCCCGCGCCGCACCAAAACCCTGTGTTCATCCCGGATTTGATCGCCGGCTCCCCCTACTGTGGGGGCCGCCCCCCTCCACGTCCTGCCGCCAGGAGGAAGTTCGTGTCGAATTCGTCGGCCCCGACGCCACCCGCAGGCCGGGCCGTGGTCATCACCGGCGCCTCCTCGGGCCTGGGGAAGGCCTGCGCGCTCCAGCTGTCCCGGGTGGGCTTCCACGTCTACGCCGGAGTCCGGCGCCCCGAGGACGGCGAACGGCTGCGCGCCGGCGCCACCGGACGACTCACCCCCGTGGTCCTCGACGTGACGGACGAGGAGTCGGTCCGGAACGCCGTGCGCGCGATCGCCGAGCCGGCCGGCACGGCGGGGTTGTACGGGCTGGTCAACAACGCGGGCATCGCCGTCACGGCCCCGCTGGAATGCGTACCGCACGAGCTGATGAGGCGTCAGATCGAAACCAATGTGATCGGTCAACTGCTGGCCATCCAGAGCTTCCTCCCCCTCCTGCGAGCCGGAGTCGGACGGATCGTCAACGTCACTTCGGGCCTCGGGAACGTCGCCATCCCCTACCTCGGCGCCTACGCAGCCGCCCAGTTCGCCAAGGAGGCCCTCAGCGACGCGCTGCGCCGGGAGCTCGCCCCGCAGCGGATCCCCGTCGTGGTGGTCCAGCCCGGCGCCGTCCTCACGCCGCTCTGGGGCAAGATGTCCGACGAGGGGAACCGAGCGCTGGAGAGCGCCCCGGCGCCGGTCCAGGACCTCTACAGCGGCACGTTCCCACGGTTCATGGAGGCCAACGAGACCTCGGCCAGGACCAGCCGCACGACCCCCGACGACGTCGCCCGGGTGGTCTTCCGCGCCCTGGTCACCAAGCGGCCCAGGACCCGCTACGGCGTCGGCCGCGACGCGGTCGGCAGCCGCGTGCTGGCCCGGCTGATGCCCGACCGGGCGATCGACCGGATCCTCAACGGCATCGTCACATCCGCCCGTTGAACACGAGCTGCGCGAATCCCCCCCCCACACAAGACCACGAGAGGAAAGTCGGAATGACCACGTCGCAGGAACTGAAGGACCTGTTCACCCACAGCCTGGACCTGCTGTCAGAGGCGAGGATCGAGGAGTGGATCGACCTCTTCGCCGAGGACGGAATCCTCGAATTCCCCTACCCGGCCTGGGGTCTGCCCTCCCGCATGCAGGGCCGGAAGGAACTGCTCGCCCAGATGACGATGTTCCGTGAGCAGCTGAAGGTCGACTTCTCCGAACCCGAGTTCTACACCGCCGACGCGGACGACCTGGTCATCGCGGGCTTCACCGGCGAGTGCACGCTGCTCGCCACCGGCGGCCAGTACCTCCAGACCTACCTGTCGGTGGTCCGCTTCGAGCAGGGCCTGATCGCTCTCTACCGTGACTTCTGGGACCCCTGGTCCGTGATGGCGGCGGCCGGCGGCGAGCTCGCCTGGAAGCAGCTGTTGCCGACGATGGCCCGGGGTTGACCACCCCGTTCGCCCCCTCCCTCCCCGCGCATGTCCGCGCCCATTGCACGTGAGCCACTACCCCGCCGCGAAGGGGATCACCATGACCGAACCGTCAACGACCGCACCGTCAACGACCGAACAGTCGGCGACCGCCATGGACGAGCTGTGGAAGCTGGTGTACACCAGCTTCCGGTTCCCGTTCCTGCACGCCGCACTACGCCTGGAATTGTTCGCCCTGCTCAGAGAGCGGCCGGGCAGCACTCTCGACGAGATCGTCGCCGCGCTGGGGCTGGAGGAGCGTGCCGGTCACGTGTTGCTGCTGGGATGCTGCGCGTTCGATCTCGTGCGCAAGGACGGCCAGGCGTACTACAACACCGCCGCGACCGATCTGGTGGCAGGCGATCCCGGCGAGTTCATGCCGGTCATCGTCCGCTACACGCACGAGATGTTGTACCGGCCGATCGGCTGGCTCTACGAATCGCTGGTGCACAACGACAACCTGGGGTTGCACCGCGAACTCCTCGCCGGCTCGTCGGCGACCACGCTCTACGAACGCCTGGCCGAGGACGAGAACCTCGAGAAGCTGTTCACCGCCATGATGGAGCACCAGAGCCGCTCGGCGGTCGAGGACCTGGTCAACGCCCTGGACCTCTCGCCGTATCGCCGTGTCCTGGACGTCGGCGGGGGCACCGGTACCAATGCCATCGGCTTCGCCCGACGCTGGCCCGACCTCCGGGCAACCATTCTCGAACTGCCGAACGTGGCGAAGACGGCGAACGACCGGATCGCCGAGGTCGGCCTGTCCGAGCGGATCCGCGCGGTCGGAACCGACGTTCTGCAGGACGAACTCCCCACGTCCCACGACTGCGTCCTGTTCTCCCGCTTCCTGGAGATCTGGTCTCCGGAGCAGGTCCGCGACCTCTTCGAGCGGGCCTACCGGGCGTTGGAACCGGGCGGTCACCTGGTGATCGTCACCTGCGCCCAGGAGGACGACGAGACCGGTCCCGTACACGCCGCGTTCCTGTCGGCGTACCTCCACACCGTCGCATCGCCCGAGGGCCGCACCTACACCCCGCGGGAATTCGAGCAGTGGTACACCGAAGCGGGTTTCGAGCCGCTGGACCGCCAGACCTCCGGGCGGTTCGACGTCGTTCTCCGCGCCCGCAAGCCGGTGTCCGGCTGAGCCCGACCTCACCGGGATGACCCCGGGTGTGCGGTTCCGCTCGTTCCGCCGGACTTCTGCGCGACGGTGGCGGCCGCCAGGGGCCCGGTGGGGTCCTCCTGCCGGGCCGACGGGCCCCTTGCCCCCGGCAGACCGACCAGTACGCGCCTAGGCTGGTCAGTGGCGTCGGGCGAGGCACGGAGGATTCCTTGGGCAGCGATGCGGAGCAGTCCGCCCCAGTGCCGAAGCTGCGGCTGGACGAGCTCCTGGACGAGCTCCAGGGCCGGTTGGACGCAGCCCGGGGTACCCGCGACCGGGTGCACAGCCTGTTGGAGGCCGTGCTCGCGGTGGGCCGTGATCTGGAGCTGGCCCAGGTGCTGCGGCACATCGTGGAGGCGGCGGTCACCCTGGTGGACGCCGAGTACGGCGCACTCGGCGTGATCGGCGAGGACCAGCGGCTCTCGCAGTTCATCCCGGTCGGCGTCACCGACGGCCAGGTCAGGCTGATCGGCTCGCTGCCGTCCGGCCACGGGGTGCTGGGTGAGCTGATCCGCCACCCCGAGCCGCTGCGGCTCGCGCGGATCTCCGAGCACCCCGCGTCCTACGGCTTCCCGGCCAACCACCCGCCGATGAGCACCTTCCTGGGCGTGCCGATCCGGATCCGGGACAGGGTCTTCGGCAACCTCTACCTCACCGAGAAGCGCGGCGGCGCCGAGTTCGACGCCGAGGACGAGTCGGTGCTCGCGACCCTGGCCGTCGCCGCCGGCGTTGCGATCGACAACGCCCGGCTCTACGCCCGGGCCCGGCAGCGGCAACGCTGGCTGGAGGCGAACGCCGAGATCACCCGCAGCCTGCTCTCCGGAAGCGGGGAGCAGGAGGTGCTGGACCTGCTGCTCGCCCGGGCCACCGAGATCGCCGGCGCGGATCTCGCCGTCGTCGCTCTGCCGCTCGCGGACACCGGTGAGCTGGAGGTGCGGATCGCGGTCGGTCTCGGCGCGCAGCAGCACCGCGGGCTGGTGCTCCCGGTGGAGGGCTCGTTCGTCGGCGCGGCCGCGCGCACCGGCGGGCTCGTGGTGAGTCCCGACGTCCGGAAGGACCCCAGGATCACCGTCGGCCCACCGCGCTGGCAGGGCCTGGGGCCCGCGGTCGCGGTACCCATCGGCACCTCCGAACGCGGGATCCGCGGTGTGCTGATGCTGGCCCGGGCGGCGGGCGCACCGCTGTTCGAAGAGGGGGAGTCCGGGCCGCTGCTGGGCTTCGCCGGCCAGGCGGCGGTGGCGATGGAGCTCGCCGAGCACCGCCGGGACTCCGAGCAGATCACCCTGCTGCGGGAACGCGACCGGATCGCCCGTGACCTGCACGACCTGGCCGTCCAGCGCCTCTTCGCCACCGGGATGACCCTCCAGGGCGCCACGCGCTTCATCGAGCACCCCGAGGCCACCGATCGGGTCCTGCGGGCGATCGACGACCTGGACGAGACCGCCAAGACCATCCGCGCCACCATCTTCGGCCTGCGCCTGCGCGAGTCGGGCCCGGCGGCGGCCGGCCTTCGGGCCCGGCTCGTCGAGGTGGCCGAACGCGCCGCCCGCGCCCTCGGCTTCGCCCCGGCCCTGCGGATGACCGGCCTGATCGACGTCACCGTCCCCGCCGACATCGCCGACGCCGCCGTCGCCGTCCTGGAGGAGGCCCTGTCCAACGCCGCCCGCCACGCGCAGGCCGGTGCGGTCGGCGTGTCGGTCACCGCCGGACCCGAGCTGGTCGTCGCCGTCACGGACGACGGCGTCGGCCTTCCCGAAGGAGGCCGCCGCAGCGGCCTGGCCAACCTGGCCGACCGCGCCGCCGCTCTGGGCGGCACCTTCACCGCCCGCCGCCGCCCGGAGGGCGGCACCGCACTGGAGTGGCGGGTGCCGCTGCCGAAACCCTAGGCCTCCCCCTCCAGGACGTCCCCGGCGGGCAGACGGGGCGTGGGGGCGCCCTCGGGACCGTAACCCAGGCGGATCAGCATCTGGACGTAGCCGGGGGGTCGGCGCGGATCGCGGGTCTCCCAGCGCAGGTGGGGCCACTCCATCGCCTGGTGGAGCAGGGAGGCGCGGACGCCGTGGACGGTGGCGGCGAGCAGGACGTGTTCCAGGCCGATCCCGGCGCGCAGCCAGTCCGTCGGGGTGTCGCGTTCCGTCGTGAGCACGGCGATGCGCGGCTCGTGTTCGAAGGTGGCGGGCGTCCGGTGTTCGGCGGGGCGGATGGCGGCGAAGTCCCGCATGGGCAGCTGACCCATGCGGTCCTGGGGGCCGAGCGCACCGGCCGGGATGCCGTAGGGCGGCACGTTCCCGCTGCGGATCCAGGCCCGACTCTCCGTCCGCTGGGCCTCGTCGGTGGTGTTGCGGCGTTCGGCCTCCGCGGTGAGGTGGAGCAACCGGGCCGTCTCCTCGTGGTCGGGCAGCCGGAGGGTGGTGTCCTCCGTTCGGGCGACCGCCACGAGGTGGTCGAGTACCGCCGGCGCGAGGGGTTCGTCGGTGAAGGGCGTGCGGACGGAGTGGCGGTGCCAGATCGCCTCGTAGAGCTCCTCCGTGCCGGGCAGCGCCGCCGAAGCCGGGGTGTCGAGGCCGACGGCGGCGAACAGGTCCGGCTCGGCCGGGTCGGGGAGCAGCCGCACGTCGGGGGCCCAGCCGAGGTGGCGGGCGGCGATCCGCAGGTTGAGGACGGCCGCTCCGACGGAGATGTGCATCGCCCGGCCCCGGGGGTCGGCGGCCGGGACGGCCCGTTCGCGGGCGGCACGGACCTCCAGCGTCGAGGTGTCGGGCTGGAGTCTGAACCGCCAGGGCTGGCTGTTGTGGATCGAGGGCGCGGCGACCGCCGCGGAGACGAGCTTCTCCAGTGCGGCGGCGTCGAGGGTGAGGGTGGTCATGGCGCTCTCCGGGGACGGGGCGTGGTCAGCCGGAGCCCGGCCCGCCGCGCAGGACGCCCAGGCGCTGCCGGTACTCGTCGGGGTCGATCTCGCCGCGGGCCAGCCGCTCGGCGAGGACCTGTTCGGGGGTGGGACGGTCCGGGGTGGGCCGGTCCGGGGTGGGCCGGTCGGTGGCGCCGGTGGGCGGCGGGGCCGTGGGGTGGTGCTGGGTCGTGCGACCGACGTACCTGACCAGGGCGACCACACCGACGGCCAGGAGCGCCCAGAAGAGCAGCATGCTCACGGTCATCAGGCCGATGCCCCAGCCGTTCATTCCATGATCGTTCCAGTACATCATCACGGGCTCCTCGGCCGGTGGGTGAGGCTGCTGCTGCCTCACCTCCACCGTGCGGCCCGGTCCCGGATCCGCGCTTGGGCCTATCGGTCCGATCGCCGGGGTCCGACGGCCGTGATCGCGGCGCTCACTGCGGGCGCTGGTGGTGGTGCTCGGGCTGCTCCGCGTGGGCGGCGAGGACGGCGGCCTGGAGGCGTCGTTCGACGCCGAGCTTGGCGAGCAGGCGCGAGACGTGGTTCTTCACGGTCTTCTCGGCGAGGTACAGCTCCTGGCCGATCTGGCGGTTGGTCTTCCCCTCGCCGACGAGGGCGAGGATCTCCCGTTCACGCGGTGTGAGACCGGCGAGGGCCGCGTCCGCCTCGCTCTCCTCGTGGTGGCGCAGGCTCTCCATCAGCTTGCGGGTGGTAGCGGGATCGAGCATCGACTGGCCGGAGGCCACCGTCCGTACCGCGCTCACCAGGTCCGCGCCCTTGACCTGCTTCAGCACGTAGCCGGCCGCGCCGGCCATGATCGCGTCGAGCAGGGCGTCGTCGTCGTCGAAGGAGGTCAGCATGAGACAGACCAGGTCGGGCATCCGGTCGCGGAGCTCCCGGCAGACGGTGACGCCGTCGCCGTCCGGCAGGCGGACGTCGAGGACGGCGACGTCCGGGCGCAGCGCCGGTACCCGGGCGATGGCCTGCGCGCAGGTGCCCGCCTCGCCGACGACCTCGATGTCGGGCTCGGCCTCCAGCAGGTCACGGACACCGCGCCGGACCACCTCGTGGTCGTCCAGCAGGAACACCCGTACGGGCTGGGGCGTGTCCATGTCCTGGCTCCCTGGGTGTGCGCGGGCGGCGACATCACCGATTCTGCGCGCCCGGACCTGCCCGCGCACCGCGGTCGGCCGCGCGGTTCGGCGGCGACCGGTCTGCTCAGGCCGCCGCGGCGAGCCGTAGTTCGACGCCCACGACGCCCGGGACGGAACGCACCAGCCGTGCCAGGACCGGCGCGGAGAGGGCGTCGGGCAGGTCGCCGGACAGGGTGATCCGGCCGTTCTCGGAGCGGACGTCGGTGTTCACGGCGGCGGCCGGACCGAGGGTGGCGACCAGCTCGAAGCGGACCCGGTCGGCGAGCTCGCGGTCGTCGTCGAGGTAGACCTTCAGCAGGTCGCCCCGACTGACGATGCCCACCAGGTAGTCCTCGTCGTCCACGACCGGCAGCCGCTTGAGGTGGCCGCGGGCCATCGCCCGCGCCGCTTCGTTGATCGGGCTGCCGGGGTGCACGGTGACCGCCGGGACGGACATCATCCGCCCGGCCGTCAGGGCGTCGGCCCGCTCGCCGTCGCCGTCCCGGGCGGTGAGCAGGTCGGCCTCGGAGACCACTCCGACCACCCGGCCGTCGCCGGTCAGCACGGGGACCGCGCTGACCCGCCAGCGCTGCAGGGTGTCGGCGATCTCGCGGAAGTCCGCGTCGCGGCCCACGGCCACGACCGCGTGGGTCATCACGTCGGCGACGGTGCTCGGTGCGTTGATCACGGTGGCCTCCTAGGACGCCGCGCGGTAGGCGCGGGGGTGTTCCACGGCTGGGTCGGTGTCGTCCTCGGTCCAGTCGAGGGTGTGGTGGACCGCGACCACTCCGTCCACTCCGCGGCAGAGCTGCTCGGCGATCGGGATCAGGCTCCGGCGCGGCAGCCGCCCCCTCAGGGTGACCACGCCGTCGTCGACCGCCACCTGGACGTCCCCCGGGGCGAGCCAGAGGGTCTGGCCGAGCACGTCGTGGGCGATCTCGTCCCGGATGGCCGCGTCGTGGCGCAGGAAGACCTCCAGCAGGTCGCGGCGGCTGACGATGCCGACCAGACGGCCCACCTCGTCCACCACGGGCAGACGCTTGACCTTGTGCTTGTCCATGGCCCGGGCGGCCTCGGGAACCGACCAGCCTGGGCGGGCGGTGACGGCGGGGCTGGTCATCAGCCCGCCGGCGGTCTCGGCCTCCGCGCGGGCACGGTCCTTCGCGTCCAGCCAGCGGCCCGGAAAACGACCCTCCGGATCCGGCAGCACGGCCTCCTTGCGGAGCAGGTCGGCCTCGGACACCATGCCCAGCGGCCGGCCCTGATCGTCGATCACCGGGATCGCGGTGATGTCGTTGCGGTGGAACAGTGCCGCGACCTCCTTGAACGCCGTGTCGGGCCTGGCGGTGACGACCTCGTGGGTCATCACGTCGTTGACGCTGCGGTGCTGCATCGTCCTCACTCCTCCTGAGGTGGTCCCGCCTCCAATGTCCGCTCGTCGGAGGGCGCCGGACAGGGCCGGACGGTCCATGCCGCCGGGTACGGTTCGGCCCAGGACAACACTGCCGAACGGCGGGACGATGGGACCCCGAGTCCCGCTGGAGGCGGCCATGGCGACGGACATCACGACGGCCACCGGCGAACGCCGACCGAAGCCCCGGCCGGGCCTGCTGACGTTCCTCGGCGGCGTGGGCACCGTCACCGGCAGCAAGTTCCTGGTCGAGACCGACCGCGCCCGCCTGATGATCGACTGCGGCCTGTTCCAGGGCCTGGCCGAGCTGCGCCGCCGCAACCGGCGCCCGCTCCCCCTGGACCCCGCCGACGTCCAGGCCGTCGTACTCACCCACGCCCACCTGGACCACTGCGGGTACCTTCCCCGACTCGTCCGCGACGGTTTCCGCGGACCGGTCCTCACCACCCCCGACACCGCGCGCATCGCCGAACTGATCCTGCGCGACAGTGCCCACCTGCAGCAGGAGGAGGCCGACCACGCCAACGAACACGGCTGGTCCAAGCACCGTCCGGCCCAGCCGCTCTACGACGACAAGGACGTCGAGAACGCGCTGCGCATGTTCGACCCCGTCCCGCTGGACACCGACGTGGAGGTCACCGCCGGCACCGTGCTCCGCCTGCACCGGGCCGGGCACATCCTCGGCTCCGCCTGGGCCCACCTGACCCTGGAGGACGGCCACACCCTCGCCGCCAGCGGCGACCTCGGCCGCCCAGTCCACCCGCTGCTACGCCCGCCCGAGCCGTTCACCGGCGCCGACGTGCTGCTCATGGAATCCACCTACGGAAACCGGCACCACGAGGAGACCGCCGCACGCGAGTGGTTCGCCCAAGCGCTGGAACGCACCCTGGCTCGCGGCGGCACCGTCGTGATCCCGTCCTTCGCCGTCGACCGCACCGAGGTCGTGCTGCACCAGCTCACCGAGCTTCGACGCACCGGCCGACTACCGGCCGACGTCCCCGTCTACGTGGACAGCCCGATGGCGCTGGCCACCCTGCAGATCTACCGGGAGGCCTTCGCCGACGGCTCCGCCCAGCTGCGCCCCGACATCGTCGCCCAGGGCCCGAGTGCCCTGGACCCGCAGCCGTTCACCCTGATCCGCTCCCTCCAGGAATCACTCGGCCTGCAGCACGCGCACGGACCCGCCGTCATCGTCTCCGCCTCCGGCATGGCCACCGGCGGCCGCGTCGTCCACCACCTCGCCCGCCTGCTCCCGGACGCCCGCAACACCGTCGTCGTGGTGGGCTACGCCGCCGCCGGCACCCGCGCCCGGGACCTGGTCGACGGTTCCCGCGCCCTGAAGATGTACGGCACCTACGTCCCGGTGCGTGCCGAGGTCGTGAACGTGCCCGCATTCTCCGCGCACGCCGACGCCGCCGAGATCGTCGAATGGCTGCGCCCGGCACCACCGCCCAGCGCGGTCTACCTCGTCCACGGCGAGCCCGAGGGCTCGGAGGCGCTGCGGGACCGGATCGACCGCGAACTCGGCTGGACGGCCGTGGTGCCGCGTTCGGGCGAGCGGGTGCTCGTCCGCTGACCCGAGCCGACGTACGGAGGCCGGGCGGTCGGGCAGGATCGGAGGGCGGGAAGGTGTCGCGAGGCATGCCGGACGCCCTGCTTCGCGGTGGTCACTCCCCCTCGGCGACCGCCGGGCGCCGTAGCCGCCGCAGGTAGGGGTCGAAGGACGGCCGGCGTTCCAGGCGGACCCGGGCGTCCACGCAGACGGCGCCGTCCGGGCGGACGATGACCGGGTTGAGGTCGGCCTCGACGACCTCCGGGAAGTCCTCGGCGAGCCGGGACAGCCGGGCGAGGACGGACCGGACCGCGGCGAGGTCCGCGGGCGGTGCCCCGCCGGTTCCCGACAGCAGCGCCGCGCAACGGAGCTCGGTGACCATGGTGGTCAGGTCGCGCTCGCTCAGCGGGGCGAGCCGGGCCGCCCGGTCGGCCAGGACATCCGCGGCGGTGCCGCCCATCCCGAGCACGATGAGCGGGCCGAAGACCTGGTCCTGGACGACGCCCGCGAGGAGCTCGATGCCGGGCGCGGCCATCGGCTGGACCACGGCTCCGGCCAACTCCGCGCCGAACCGCCGAGCGAACTCCCGGTACACGGAGCGCACTTCGGCATCGGTGGCGAGACCGGTGCGGACGGCGCCCAGCGCGCTCTTGTGCACCTGACCGGGCCAGTACGCCTTCAGCGCCGCCCTCCCCTCGTGCCCGAGCCGGCGCAGCCCCCTCGCGGCTGCGACCGCCGCGTGCTCGTCGCGTGCCCACACCGAGGTGATCAACGGCAGCCCGTAGGCCTCCAGCAGGTCTGCGGTCGACAGCGGATCGAGCCAGCCGCCCTCGGGGTGGACGGCGAGGTAGCGGTCGACCAGGCTGCCCGCAGTGCGCCGGTCGCAGTCGGGCGGGTCCGCCTCGGCGGAGGCCGGTTCGGCGAGCCACCGGGCGCGGTCCCGGGCGTGACCGAGGGCACGTGCCGCAGCGACGCTGTCCGAGTAGACCGGCAGCACGCCCCCGTCGGCGCACGTCCGGTAGCACACGGGCACCTGCTGGTCGAGCAGGACGGCGGCGATCGGGATGCGGCGCCGGGCCGGCCCCTCGAGCAGGGCGTACACCGGATCGCGGTCGGGGGTGACGCCGAGCGCCGTCGGCACCAGGCACACCAGGATCGCGTCGATGCCCGGCTCACGCTCCAATGCCCTGAGGAGGTGGGTGAGTTCGACCGGGGTCACCGCCGCCGTGGTGTCCACCGGGTTGCGCACGGAGGCACCGGGTGGCAGCAGGTCAGCGAGGCCTACCGGGAGTTCCGGCAGGAGTAGCCCGGCATCGGCGCAGGCGTCCGCGGCCAGGATGCCGATGCCGCCGGCGTTCGACACCACGGCGACCGCACCCCGCGGAGCGGGCAGCGGCTGGGCGTGCAACAGGGCGGCGGCCTCGACGAGTTCATCGATGCTTCGCGTAGCCGTGATGCCGGCCTGCCGGAACAGCGCCTCCCGGGTGACGGTCGGCGTGGCGGCGGCCGCGGTGTGCGAGGCCGCGCCCCGGCGGCCGGCGGTGGAACGTCCGGCGTCCACGGTCAGCACCGGGATCGTCCGGGTCACCCGGCGGGCGGTGCGGCCGAAGGCGCGCGGGCTGCCGAAGGACTCCAGGTGCAGCAGCGCGAGGTCGGTGCGGTCGTCGGCCTCCCACCACTGGAGCAGGTCGTTTCCGCTGACGTCGTACTTGTCGCCGAGCGAGACGAAGCTCGACACCCCGATGCCCAGCCAGGCCAGCCGCTGGAGCAGGGCGATCCCCACGCCACCGCTCTGCACGGCGATCCCGGCGCTGCCGGGCCTGGGGAACGCGCCGCCGAACTCGGCGTCCAGCCGGACGGCCGGATCGGTCTGGGCCATGCCCAGGCTGTTCGGCCCGACCACGCGCATGCTGTGCCGGCGGCAGGCCCTCATCAGCCCGCGGGCCTGGTGCGCATCGAGCCCGGAGGTGAGCACCACCAGCGCGCGCACCCCGACGGCGCCGCACTCCTCGGCCACCTCCGGGACGGCGCCGGCGGGTACGGCCAGCACGACGAGGTCCGGCACGGCGGGCAGCGCGCGGACGGATGGGAATGCGGGCCGGCCGTCGATCTCCCCGGCGCGCGGGTTGACCGCCCACACCTCGCCCGCGAAGCCGGCCCGCCGGATCCTCGCGAGGACGGTGCGCCCCACCGAGCCCGACCGCCGGGACACCCCCACCACCGCGACGGAGGCCGGCTGCAGCAGCCCCGCCAGACTCGCGACATCGGCACGGCGGCCGCGTTCATCCACGGCCGAGCGGTACCGCTCGTCACGCTCGTCCAGCGGCACCCGGATCCTCACCTCGCCCTGCGCGTAGCGGCGCTCGACCGGCAGCCCCAGGTCGGCGAAGACCCGGTGGACGGCCCGGTTGCCGAACAGCATGTCGGCCTCGAAGAAGCGGATCCCGCGCTGCCGGGCAGCGTGCACCAGGTGCTCCAGCAGCAGAGTGGCCGCGCCCCGGCCGTGCCAGCGATCGGCCACCACGAGTGCCAGCTCCGCCGTCTCCGGGGGCTCGTCCAGCACCTCGCAGTCCGCCTCGCCGACCAGTTCCTCCCCCGCCCAGGCCCCGAACCCCAGCAGGCCGGACCGCGGAGGCCCGCACAACCGGTCGGCGGCCTGCTCGGGTGCGTTGCGGCTGACCCCGAAGAACCGCATCCGACGGCTCTCCTCGGACATCCCGGCCGTGTGCAGGTCGAGGACCGCTCGGTGATCGTCGGGGCCGAGCGGACGGATCTCGACGGTGGTGCCGTCGGCCAGCAGGGCCTCGGCGGTGCTGTGCGGCTGCTGCACGGTGGACATGGCGGATCTCCTCGGCCGTCGCCGTTCTCCCCTTCAGCTTCCGCTCCCACCCTTCGTTCCGGGAGGGCCGACCGGCCCAGCCAGGGGGCTCCGGTCCTGCGGCAGCCGCGCTCGACGGCCCCGGAAACACACCGACCGGACAGCGGGCTGGACGTGGCGACGCGCGGCCCGGCGGCGCGGTGCGCAGACTGGGAGGCAGGCCGGTCGGCACGGAGGTGGTGAGGTGGCAGCGCACACCACAGAGGGCTATCCGGTCATGCCGGACCCGTGGACCCTCCGCTACCGGGGCTTCGACCCCGCCGAGGAGGGGCTGCGGGAGGCCCTGTGCGCGGTCGGCAACGGCTACGTGGTCACCCGGGGCGCCGCACCCGAGTCGGTCGCCGACGGCGTCCACTACCCGGGGACGTACCTGGCCGGCTGCTACGACCGCGCGGAGTCGACGGTCTCGGGGCGGGTGGTGAGCAACGAGGACCTGGTCAACTGCCCGAACTGGCTGCCGCTGACCTTCCGCCCGTCCGGCGGCGTCCGGTTCGCCGGCCCGCCCGCCGAACAGACCCTGGAGCTGGACCTGCGCCGGGGCGTGCTGACCCGAACGGCGCTCGTGGTCGACGGCCAGGGGCGGCGGACCCGGTTGGTGCAGCGCCGCCTCGCCAGCCAGTCCCGCCCGCACCTCCTCGCCCTGGAAAGCACGTTCACCCCGGAGAACTGGTCCGGTCGGCTGGAGGTCCGCTCGGGTCTGGACGGCCGGGTCGCCAACACCGGCGTGCACCGTTACCGAGGGCTCACCGAGCGCCACCTCACCCCGGTCGGGCAGGGGGTGGACGAGGACGGGCTGCTCTGGATGGAGGTCGGCGCGGCGAACTCTCCGCTACGGATCGCCCTTTCCGCCCGGACGCGTTCGGACCGAGCGCAGGCGGCCACCGAGTGCCGCGAGGGCTGGACGGCCCACCTCCTCACCGTGGACGCCGAGTGCGGCCGGCCGGTCACGGTCGAGAAGACCGTGGCGCTGTACACCTCACGCGACCGGGCGATCGAGACCCCGCTGCGCGCCGCCCGGCTGCTCGCCGCCGAGGCCGGGCCCTTCGAGGAGCTGCTGTCCGAACACGCCCTGCGCTGGTCGGAGTTGTGGCGCCGCTGCCGGATCGAGGCCGACTTCGACGGCATCGCCCCGCTGCACCTGAACCTGTTCCACCTGCTCCAGACGTACTCCGAGCACTCCGTCGACCTCGACGTCGGCATCCCGGCCCGCGGGCTGCACGGGGAGGCCTACCGCGGCCACGTCTTCTGGGACGAGTTGTTCGTCCTGCGGCTGCTCAACCTCCGCTTCCCCGAACTCGCCCGCGCCGTGCTCCGCTACCGCCACCGCCGGCTGGACGCCGCCCGCCGGGAGGCCCACGAGGTCGGGCTGCACGGGGCGATGTACCCGTGGCAGAGCGCCGGCGACGGCCGGGAGGAGTCCCAGCAGCTGCACCTCAACCCGTTGTCCGGCCGTTGGCTGCCCGACCACAGCCACCTCCAGCGCCACGTCGGCTCGGCGGTCGCCTACAACGTCTGGCAGTACTACCAGGCCACCGGGGACCGGGACTTCCTCGCCTCGGCCGGCGCCGAGACGCTGCTGGAGATCGCCCGGTTCTGGTCCTCCGCCGCCACCTACGACCGGAGCCTCGGACACTGGTCGATCCGCGGTGTGCTCGGACCCGACGAGTACCACGACGCCTACCCCTGGGAGGACCGGCCGGGCCTGGACGACAACGCGTACACCAACGTGCTCGCCTCCTGGGTGCTGGCGCGGGCCCAGGACGCCCTGGACGTCCTGCCCGCCTACCGCCGCGACGAGCTGCGCGAGCGCCTCGCCCTCGACGCCCTGGAGCTGGACCGCTGGCGGGAGGTCGGGCGGCACCTGTACGTCCCCGTCCACGAGGGCGTCCTCAGCCAGTTCGCGGGCTACGAACGGCTCGACGAGCTCGACTGGACGGCCTACCGGCGCCGCTACCCCGACCTGCGCCGCCTGGACCGGATCCTGGAGGCCGAGGGCGACACGGTCAACCGGTACAAGGCGTCCAAGCAGGCCGACGTGCTGATGCTCTGGTTCCTGTTCTCCGCCCGTGAGGTCCGCGACCTGCTGCGCCGGCTCGGGCGTCCCGCCGGGCACGAGCTGCTGCGCCGGACGGCCGACTACTACCTGCGGCGCACCGTCCACGGCTCGACGCTCAGCTCGGTGGTGCACGCCTGGGTGCTCACCCGCTCCGACCGCCGGGCCTCCTGGCGGTTCTTCCGCGACTCCCTGGTGGCCGACCTGCGCGACAGCCAACGCGGCACCACGGCGGAGGGCGTTCACCTGGGTGCCATGGCGGGCGCGGTGGACCTGCTGCAGCGCTGCTACACCGGTCTGGAGGTCCGCGAGGACGCCCTCTGGCTCGACCCGCACCTGCCGTCCGCGCTCGGCCGGCTGGAGCTGGACCTGCGCTACCGGGGCCACTGGGGGCTCAGGGTCGCCGTCGACCACCAGTCGGTCACGGTGAGCCTGCGCGAGGACCGCCAGGAGCCGGTGGCGATCCGTCTGCGCGGCACGCAGGCCGTGATCCGGCCGGGCGAGACCCGCCGTTTCCACCTGTGAACGCGCCCCCTCACCGACGCCCGGACCAGCGCGGTTCGACCTGCTCCCAGGCCGACTCCCAGTCCGCCTCCGCCAGCCGCTCCAGCCGGTGGCGCCGCAGTACGAAGGCACCCTCCACCGTCAACCCGAGCACGGCGACCGTGCCGAGTCCGATCACGACGCTGTCCGACAGGATCCGCTCGGTCCCCTTGGGCTCACCGGCCGGCATTCCGGCGTCGTCGAGCCGGATCGGGACCGCCGCCCCGGCGGGGGTACCGACCGGGACCGGAATGCTTCCGGTTCCGGGGCCGGCCGGGTACGTCCAACCGGCCGGGGCGTGCGCCTGCGAGCTGCCCGCCCGCAGGCCGTCCGACAGCGCCGGCCCCGTGGTGACGGCGGTGACGGTGTGCCGGTGCCGGGCGGTCTGCTCCGCGGTGTGCGCCTCCGCGCGGAACACCGCCAGTGCCGCGACCGCCGCCACGACGAACGTGGCGAGGACCGTCACGGCCAGCCCGGTCACCAGGCGGCTGTACGCCCGGTCGAACGGGCGGCAGAGCGGATTGCGGTCCAGGCCGGCGGCCCGGCGGACATGCTGCCGCAGGGTCGTGCGGGAGGCCGGTTGCCTGTGCGGGGTGGCTGCGACGGACATGACCGCCTCCTCCGGGCCGGGGTGGCATGGCTCTCGTGGATCAGTCTTCCGGGCCCGCGTTCGTCGGCCGAGGGCCTGACGGCCCTGGTGCCGGGCCCGAAGGGTCCCTCACCGCGGGCTCACTCGTCCCCAGCCGGGCGGCCGGGGAACCGCCGCCGACCACGGGGCAGCACGGGAACCGGACGGACGACCGGGCGAGCGGCGCGCGCCCGTCCCGGCTGTGGCCGCTCCGGCGAGTTGCCCCGCGACGACGTCGGAGTCCTCCGCAGACCGACCGCCGGGGCCGAACGGTCCCGGGTCAGGGGCCATCCGGCCCCTGACCCACTCCGCAGGCGGTGGTCCCCTGGAGGTACGGACGGCCGGGCCGCCCCCGGCCCCCGCACCGAACCAGGGAGGCCGGCATGAGAGCCGCCGTGGGAGACCGCATCATCGTCCAGGGCACCAGGCCGGGCGCGGCCCGCAGGGACGGCGAGATCGTCGGGCTGCACCACCCGGACGGCAGCCCGCCGTACGACGTGCGCTGGTCCGACGACGGCCGGGTGACCGAGTACTTCCCCGGTCCGGACGCTCGGATCCACCACTTCGAGCACGAGGACACCTCCGCGCCCGCGCCGCCAGCCCTGCACCTCTTCGCCGACTGACGGGCGCCTCCGCCGTGCCCCTCTCCACCCGTGGCTCCGACACCGTCTCCGGCCTGACTACTACCGAGGCCGCACGGCGACTCGCCGAACACGGCCCGAACGAGATCACGGCCGACCGCCGCGTGCCGCTGTGGGCCCGGGTCTCCGCCCAGCTGCGCGACCCCCTGATCACGGTGCTGCTCGCGGCCGTGGCGCTGACGCTCGCCATCGGCGACCGACCCGACGCGGTGGTCATCGCGCTGGTGGTCACGGTCAACACGGCCGTCGGCGTCGCCCAGGAGGTACGTGCCGAGAGCGCCGTCGCGGCGTTGTCCCGGCTCTCCTCCCCCGTCACTCGGGTCCTGCGCGACGGCGGGCAACGGACGGTGCCCTCGACCGAGGTGGTGCCGGGCGACGTGGTGGCGCTCGCCGAGGGCGACATCGTGCCGGCGGACGCCCTGCTGACCGAGGCCGCGGCCCTGTTGCTCGACGAATCGATGCTGACCGGCGAGTCCCTCCCCGTGGCGAAGGCGGTCGGGGCCGGGCGCCCGAGCGACGGCACGGTGCGGGCCGGGACGGTCGTGCTGCGCGGCCGCGCCCTCGCCGTGGTCACCGCCACCGGTTCGGAGAGCGCACTGGGCCGGATCGCCGCACTCTTGCGGCCCCGGCCCGAACCCACGCCGCTCCAGCGGCGGCTGGCCGGCCTCGGACGGATCCTGGCCGCTGTGGCCGTCGGCCCGTGCGCGGTGGTCTTCCTGCTCGGCCTGCTCCGGCACCAGCCTCCCGGCGAGATGGCGGTGGCGGCGATCAGCCTGGCCGTCGCCGCCGTTCCGGAGTCCCTGCCCGCGGTCGTCACGCTCGCGCTCGCCCTGGGCGCGCGCCGGATGGCCGCCCGCCACGCCGTCGTCCGGCGGCTGCCCGCCGTGGAGACGCTCGGCTCGGTCACCGTGCTGGCGACGGACAAGACCGGCACCCTCACCCAGGGCCGGATGGTGGTCGAACGTCTCTGGACGCCGCATTCGGCCGCCACCGTGACCGGCCTCGGGTACGGGCCGACCGGTGAGGTCCACCTCGACGGGGCTCCGGACGGCGAGGTGCGGGCCCTGCTCACCGCCACCGCCCTCTGCAACGACGCCGCCCTGCACCCGCCGGCCGACGGGGACGGCGAGTGGCGGGCGCTCGGCGATCCCACCGAGGCCGCCCTGCTGACGGCCGCCGGCAAGGCGGGCCTGGA
This sequence comes from Kitasatospora sp. NPDC051702, assembly GCF_040681575.1. Classification (NCBI taxonomy): domain Bacteria; kingdom Bacillati; phylum Actinomycetota; class Actinomycetes; order Kitasatosporales; family Streptomycetaceae; genus Kitasatospora; species Kitasatospora sp. NPDC051702. The sequence continues at coordinate 53,685 of NZ_JBFAZB010000014.1, read as the reverse complement.
CCACGAGCGGCTGCGGGCGGACCTGCCCCGGGTCGCCGAGACGCCGTTCGACAGCAGCCGCAAGCGGATGAGCACCGTCCACCGCAGGCCCGACGGCGCTCCGCTGCTCTGCCTCAAGGGCGCCCCGGAGGCCGTCCTGGACCCCGCCGTCCTGGCCGAGCCCCCGGAGCTGCTGGAGCGGGCCCGGCACGCGGCCGCCGGTCTCGCCGCCGAGGGCTTCCGGGTGCTCGCCGTGGCCGACCGGCGGCTCGACCACCTGCCCGACCCTCCCGGGGAAGCCGAGCACGGACTGCGGCTCCTCGGTCTGACCGCCCTGGCCGACCCGCCCAAGCCGTCGGCTGCCGGCACCCTCGCCGCCTGCCGCCGCGCCGGTATCCTCCCGATCCTGGTCACCGGCGACCACCCGGCCACCGCCCGCGCCTTGGCCGTCCGGATCGGCCTCCTGGAACCATCTGCCGGGCCTGAGGCCGTGGCCACCGGGCAGCCCCTCGCCACCGGCGCGGTCACCGACCCGACCCGCACCCGGGTGTTCGCCCGTACCGACCCACGCCAGAAGCTCGACATCGTCCAGGCCTGGCGTGCCCGGGGCGCCGTCACCGCGATGACCGGGGACGGCGTCAACGACGGCCCGGCCCTGCGCCAGGCGGACATCGGCGTCGCCATGGGCCGCCGCGGTTCCGAGGTCGCCCGCCAGGCCGCCGACCTGGTCCTCGCCGACGACGAACTCGCCACCGTGGTGAGCGCGGTGGAGGAGGGGCGGCGGGTCTACGACAACATCCGCCGCTTCCTCGTGTACGGACTGGCCGGCGGCGCGGCGGAGATCCTGGTGATGCTGGCCGGTCCGCTGTTCGGCCTGGCACTGCCGCTGCGGGCGGGCCAGATCCTCTGGATCAACCTGCTCACCCACGGACTCACCGGCGTCGCCATGGGGGCCGAGCCGGTCTCCCCGGGCGCCATGTCCCGGCCGCCTCGCCCCCCGCACCAGCACATCCTGGGCGCCGGCGTGTGGCAGCGGGTGCTGCTGCTCGGCCTCGTCGTCGCGGCAGCCGCCCTCGGCGCCGCGGTCTGGGCGCGTGACGGCGGACGCCCGTGGCAGAGCGTCCTGTTCCTCGCACTCCTGGCCGCCCAGCTCGGCACCGTGCTGGGCCTGCGCGAGCGGCTGCTGACCCGCGCGAACCCCTTCCTCCCCGCTTCCGTGCTCGCTTCCGCCGCACTCGGCGCCGCCGCCCTGTACGTGCCCTTCCTGCGCGACGTGCTCGGCACCCAACCCCTGTCCTGGAGCGACCTCGCGGCGCCCGCCGTCGCCGGGCTCGCCGGGCTCGCGGCGGCCCGGCTCCGGAAGCAGACTCTCTGACACCATGTCGAACCTCCTGGTCACCGGCCTGTACCAGCCGATGACGGCCCACTCGCACCCGCGGGAGGGCTGGAGTCCACGCCGCCCCGCCGCCCCGCGCGCCCGCCTCGGCCTGGTGGCGCGCCCGCGATCCAGCGCGGCCGCTGCCCGGCCGCCGTGGTCCGGCGCCGCTGGAGCGGACCGTCCGGCGGCCCGCTGGGGCCGAACGGCCCGAGTCCGGACGGTCCGCCCGGTGCGAGCCTGGAGGTGAGGAAAGGTGGAAGCGATGCACACCGTGATCGTGTACGAGAGCATGTACGGCAACACCCGCGAGATCGCCGAGGCCATCGCCGAGGGCGTGCACGAGGCCGACCCCTCCGCGGCCGTCGACTGTCTCCCGGTGGCCGAGGCCGACGCCGAGACGACCCGCACCGCGGACCTGCTGGTGGTCGGCGGCCCGACCCACATGCGCGGCATGTCCTCCGGGCTGAGCCGCCGGATGGCGGTCGCCGCCGAGTCGAAGAAGGAGGGCCGCGAGGAGGCCGCCGCCGAAGCCCGGGAGACCGCAGAGGGCCCGGGCCTGCGCCACTGGTTCCACGACCTCCCCAAGACCGAACCCGGTACCCACGCCGCCGCGTTCGACACCCGCGGCGCCACACCCGGTAGCGGCGGCGCCGCCGAGGGCATCGCCCACCGGCTCTCCCACCACCACTACGACGTGGTCGCCGAACCCGAGGGCTTCATCGTCGAGGGCGCCGACGGCCCGGTCCGCACCGGCGAACTCGACCGCGCCCGCGCCTGGGGCGCCCGCCTGGTCTGAGCGCCAGACCGGAAGACCTCGGCTCACGTCCCCGGCACCGACCGCCGCGCGCCACCGCCACCCGCAGGCCCCGGCGTGGCGCTCGGCCCCGCACTACGGCCAGGAAGGAGTGGCCGTCATGTCCACATCCGCCGCCTACCGCCCGGTCCGGCTCACCGCGGTTCCGGACCTGCCGCTGTCCCGTTGGCTGTGGCTGGTGAAGTGGCTCCTGGTGATCCCGCACTTCGTCGTGCTGTTCTTCCTGTGGATCGCCTTCGTCCTGGTGAGCGTGGTCGCCTTCTTCGCGATCCTCTTCACCGAGCGCTACCCACGCGCCCTGTTCGACTTCAACCTCGGGGTGCTGCGCTGGAGCTGGCGCGTCTCCTACTACGCGTACGGCGCGCTGGGCACCGACCGCTACCCACCGTTCAGCCTGCGCGAGGAACCCGACTACCCGACCCGCCTCGACGTGGCCTACCCCGAACGGCTGTCCCGCGGCCTGGTCCTGGTGAAGTGGTGGCTGCTCGCGATTCCCCACTACCTGGTGATCGGCGTCTTCCTCGGCAGCGGGCACGCCGGCTGGACCGAGACGGGGCTCGTCGGACTGCTGGTGCTGATCTCCGCCGTCGCCCTCGCCTTCACCGGAAGCTATCCCCGCGACCTGTTCGACCTGGTCATCGGCCTCAACCGCTGGGTGCTCCGGGTCGCCGCCTACGTGGCACTGATGACCGACGAGTACCCGCCCTTCCGCCTCGACCTCGGCGGCGAGGAACCGGGCGGGGGCCCAGCGTGACCCAGCCCCGCGGTTGCGCCCTCCGGACGCGCGCCGACGATCGACCCGGCGGCGGAACGCCACGACGGGTGTGCCACAGGCCGTCGCGACCTCGGTGGTGACCAGCACGGCCACCGCCCGTCCGGGCAGCCGGGTGATGAGTCCCCGGGCGGGCCAGGAGTTGCCCGTGGCGGCGAAGGTCTTGGCGCTCACCACCGCTCCGGCACGACCACCTCCAGCAGGGTGTGCACCCGGTCCCGGGTGCCCCGCGCGGCGTCGATCCGCGCCTGGAGTTCCTCCAGCAGCTCGTCCAGACGCAGTTGCGGCATCCGGGACCGCCCCACCTCGCCACCCACCGACACCCTCTTCGCCTCGGCCGACGCGCCGGATTGCCTCAGACGACGGCGAACTCCGGACGGGCCTCCGCCGCATCCCGCCCCGGCAACGCCGGGACCTTCGGCACCGGAGCGGGGCTACTCGGCCCCTGTGGCGGGCCCGGGCTCAGCGGGACGCTGGTCGCCGGCCGGACCGCGCACACCGGTGCCGCGGACGGCCCACGACCGGGGAGGTCACCGAGATGGCGCACAACGTGGTGGTCGGGATCGACGGCTCGGAAGCGAGCGCGGCGGCGGCCGGGTGGGCCGCCGCCGAAGCCCGCCGCAGCGGCCACGGACTGCGGTTGGTCCACGTCGTGGGCACCGAGGCCGACGCCCTCGGCCGCGAGCTCGACGGCATCGGCGGCGTACCGGAGCCTGTGGCCGCGATCCGCGACCGGCTCACCGCCGCACTGCCCGATCTGGCGGTCACCTGCGAGGTCCTGCCCGGGCACCCCGCGCCCGCGCTCACTGCCGCAGGCCGGCGGGCTCCCCTGCTGGTCCTCGGGTCCCGGGGGCTCGGCGGCTTCACCGGCCTGCTGGTCGGATCGGTCGGGCTGCGCACCGCCGCACACGCCGACTGCCCCGTGGTGCTGGTCCGCGCGGGCGCGGACGGACGGGGCGGATCGCCCGGCGATGTCGTGGTCGGTGTGGAAGGCGACCGGCCGTGCGACGCCGTGCTCGACTTCGCCTTCCGGTACGCGGCCGACAGCGGTGCCGCGCTGCGGGCGGTGGAGAGCCGCCGCCCGTCCCGGGTCCCGTACGTGACGGAGGCCCCGTTGGACGACCGGCAGATCACGGAGTCGCTCCGGGCGGCCGCGGAGGTACGGCTCCGGGACGCGCTGGCGCGCTGGCGGGAGAAGTACCCCGAGGTCCGCACGCAGGTGGAGGTCTGTGCCTGGAACGCGAGCCGGACACTGGTGGAGGCCTCCCGCAGCGCGTCGCTGGTGGTGCTCGGCCGACGCGCGCCCCGGCACCCGATCGCCGTGCCCCGGCTCGGGCCGGTGGCCCACGCGGTCCTCCACCACGCGCACAGCCCGGTCGCGGTCGTGCCGCACGTTTGAACCACGGTCGCCGTCCCCGCCCCGGGGCCGGGACCAACCGCGCCCCGCCCCGGGGCCTTCGGACCCCCGGACGTGTCCCGATGGGCCGCTCCCAGGGGCTCGCGCAGCAGGAAGCCTTGAGGCGTCGCTCGGCCGCACCTCCACCGACCGCCGCTCCACCATCGGCCGCGAGCGCGCCACCGACTACGCCTGCGCGCCGATGGACCAGGACACCTTCGTCCGCATCGTCACCGGCGGCCAGACCGCCGCCCCCGCCTACTTCGGCCACGACGCCGCCCTCAACCGCCAGGACCACCCGCTCCTCGACCGCACCGCCGCCGCCCGGTCCGAGCGGTGCCGGCCGTGGCGGTCAGCTCTCCCGGCCGGCGGCTGCCTCGGCGTCGATCTCGGCGATCAGGCCTTCGATGAGGCCCCTGATCTCGTCGCGGATGGGGCGCACGGCCTCCACGCCCTGGCCGGCCGGGTCGTCCAGCCTCCAGTCGAGGTACTTCTTGCCGGGGAAGTAGGGGCAGGCGTCGCCGCAGCCCATGGTGATGACGTAGTCGGACGCCTGGACGGCCTCGGTGGTGAGGATCTTCGGCTTCTGGTCGGAGATGTCGATGCCGAGCTCGGCCATCGCGGCGACGGCGGAGGGGTTGACCTGGTTGCCGGGCGCGGAGCCGGCGGAGCGGACCTCGACGCGGCCGCCGGCGAGGTGGGTGAGGAAGCCCGCGGCCATCTGGGAGCGGCCGGCGTTGTGGATGCAGACGAACAGCACGGAGGCCGTCGGCGGGGTGGTCATGGTGGGGGGTGTCCTTCGGTTGCGCGGTGCCCGCAGTGGGACGGGCCGGTGGCTGTTTCGGCTCGCCGGGGGCGAGTTCGGCGAGGAGGGCATCGGCGGGGTCCGGCCGCGGATCGCGCGCTCCTTCTCCCGGCCGGAGGCGGGCGGAGACGCGTGGTGCAGGGACACACGGGCGTCCGCCCCCGGTCGCCGGGACGGGGGCTCGCTCGGCGGGCCCGACACGGGTAACGTATCAGCCCATGGTGACATCAGTCGACAGTGACGTAATGAAGGCGCTCGCCGACCCGCTGAGGATGCGGATCGTCTCGCTCCTCGCGGGCGAGGCCCTGTGCACGACGCACCTGGTCGAGGAGACCGGCGCCAGGCAGACGAACCTGTCGAACCACCTGAGGATCCTGCGCGACGCAGGGCTCGTCGACACCGAGCCCTGCGGACGCTTCACCTACTACAAGCTCCGCGCCGACGCCCTGGAAGCCGTCGCCGCGGAGTTCGCAGGGCTGGCCGCCACCGCCCGCGAAGCCGCCGCGAACAACCGCAAGCGATCCTGTTGAGCCACCCCGGCCGATCCTGCTGAATCACCCCGGCCCCAACCCCGGCGGTCCCACCCCGCCCCTGCACGAGGAGCACCTGTTGAGCGCCATGGGCGACGCCAGACCCGACGCCACCGATGCCGAGCCCCTGGCGGCCGAGCCGCCCGCTGTTCCGCTGCCGAACCGGGTGGCGGCCGAGCTGGTCGGCACCGCCGCCCTGGTCGCCGTCGTGGTCGGCTCCGGCATCCAGGCCACCGAGCTCACCCAGGACGTCGGCCTGCAGCTACTCGCCAATTCCCTGGCCACCGTCTTCGGCCTCGGCGTCCTGATCCTGCTGCTCGGCCCGGTCTCCGGGGCGCACTTCAACCCCGTCGTCACGCTCGCCGAGTGGTGGAGCGGTCGCAAGGACCCCCAGGGTCTTGGGCTGCGCGAGGTCGCCGCGTACGTTCCCGCACAGATCGTGGGTGCGATCGCCGGGGCGATCCTCGCGGACGCCATGTTCGGCGAGCAGTTGGTGAACTGGTCCACGCACGACCGCTCGGCCGGGCACCTACTGCTCGGCGAGGTCGTCGCCACCGCCGGACTGGTCCTGCTGATCTTCGGCCTGGCCAGGACCGAGCACCTGCGCTTCGCCCCGGTCGCCGTCGCCTCCTACATCGGCGCCGCCTACTGGTTCACCTCCTCCACCTCCTTCGCCAACCCCGCCGTGACGATCGGCCGCGCGTTCACCGACACCTTCGCCGGGATCGCCCCGAGCTCGGTGCCGAGCTTCATCGGCATGCAGCTGATCGGCGGCGCCGTCGGCCTGGCCCTGGCGGCGCTGATCTTCACCCACCGCCGCACCTCCGGGTCGAAGTGACCGGGGTCCGGCGTGTCCAGGTCCTCGTCGTCGGCGCGGGCCGGGCAGTCCTCGCCGCCGGTCACCACCTGCGGCACGCCGGACCGGCCCTGGCCTCCGTTCCCGCAGGGCGGATCGCCGACCGCCTCGGTGCGCGTCGCCCGGTCCTGGTGCTGGCCGCGGGCGTCGCCGCACTCGCCCCGAAGGACCTGCGCGGCTCCGCCCTCGGCCTGCTCGCCACCGCCCAGTCCCTCGGCAACCTCGCGGCCTCCACCGTCGCCGGCATCCTGTGGACCGCCGTGTCCCCGAGCGCGGCCTTCGCCTACCTCGCCGCCTGGATGGTCCTCGCCCTGGCCGGCCTCGGCACGGCAGCGCGCCGCTGACCTCTCGCCGCACCACTGTGCAGCGGCGTCAGCCGACCGCCGGGCTGCGGCGCTCGATCAGCAGGACGTCCCGCCAGATGCCACGGTGGCGCCCGATGCGTTCGCGGGTGCCGATCACCCGGAACCCGGCCTTCGCGTGGAGGGCGAGGCTGGCGGTGTTCTCGGGGAACACGCCGGACTGGATCGTCCAGATCCCGGCCGCCTCCGTCGAGAGGATCAGCGCCCCGAGGAGCCGCCCCGCCACGCCCCGGCCCCGCGCCTCGGGGTGGACGTAGACGGAGTGCTCGACCACCCCGGTGTACGCGCACCGCTCCGAGACCCGTGAGGCGGCCACCCAGCCCAGTACCCGGCCGTCCCCGTCCAGCGCGACGTGGCGGTGCTCGGGCAGCCTGGCCGTGTCGAACGCCTCCCAGGTCGGGGCCTCGGTCTCGAAGGTGGCGTTCCCCTCGTCGATCCCGGCCTGGAGGATGGCCAGGACCTGGCCGGCGTGGGCGGTGGTCATCGGCACGACGGTGATGGCGGCCTGGGGCACGGAGTCCTCCGCAGGGGTCGGCAAGGAGTGTCGATGCACGCTGCTCGGCGGCGGTTCGCAGGGGTGAGCCGGGTGAGCCGGGCGGATCAGCGGCTGGCGGCGGTGAGCAGGCCGGCCATGCCGGCGAGCACGGAGGGGGCGACGCGGTAGTAGACCCAGGTGCCCCGCCGCTCGGACGTGAGCAGGCCTGCCTCGCGCAGCTTCTTGAGGTGGTGGGAGACGGTGGGCTGGGAGACGCCGACGTCCTGGATGTCGCACACGCACGCCTCGCCGCCTTCGTGCGAGGCGACCCGGGAGAAGAGCCGCAGCCGCACCGGGTCGGCGAGCGCCTTGAACATCGCCGCCATCCGCACCGAGTCCTCCACCGACAGCGGTGCGGAGGTCAGCGGCGGGCAGCACGGGGGAGCCTCATCGGTCTCCAGCAACGGCAGCGACGCGGTATTCGACATGCGTCAATATTTACACCCGCCGAATCACTGCGGAAGGGCGGCGGACCCGTGATCCGAACGCGCGCCTCGCTCGCGGGGGTCGGCGACTGCCCTGGGTATCGGGCGGCCGGTCGCCCGCGACATCGACACTCTTCTATGTTGACGTTTATCAAAACAGGTGCCAGGCTGTCCGCACAGCAGGACATCGACAAATGTCGAATCAGAGGGAGTGGCCACCGTGAACGCCTCCGCCGTCGAACAGCTGCCCGTCGTCGTCATCGGGGCCGGGCCCATCGGCCTGGCCGCCGCCGCCCACCTCGCCGGGCGCGGCATCGAACCCCTGGTGCTGGAGGCCGGCCCGAGCGCGGGTACGGCAGTGCGTGCCTGGTCGCACGTGCGCCTGTTCTCGCCGTGGTCCGAGGTGATCGACCCCGCCGCCGAGAAGCTGCTCGCACCCACCGGCTGGACCCACCCCGAGGCGGCCGCCTACCTGTCGGGCGGCGAGTGGGCCGAACAGTACCTGCAACCGCTCGCCGACGTCCTGGGCGAGCGCGTGCACTACGGAGCCCGCGTGACCGGCGTCGCCCGCGCCGGGCGCGACCGCATCGTCGACTCGGGCCGCACCGAGCAGCCCTTCACCGTCCACGTCGAGCGCACCGGCGGATCCGAGGAGCGCATCCTCGCCCGCGCCGTGGTCGACGCCTCCGGCACCTGGTCCACCCCCAACCCGCTCGGCGCCGACGGCCTGCCCGCCCTCGGGGAACGCGCAGCGAACGGCCGCATCACCTACCGCATCCCCGACCTGGCCGACCCCACCGTGCGCGGGCGCTTCGCGGGCAGGCGCACCGCGGTCGTCGGCACCGGCGCCTCCGCGTTCACCGCTCTCGCCCACCTCGCCGACCTCGCCGAGGACGAGCCCGGCACCCACGCGGTGTGGGTGCTGCGCCGGGGCATCACCGGCAACACCTACGGCGGCGGCGACGCCGACCAGCTCCCCGCCCGCGGGGCGCTGGGCCTGCGCGCCAGGAAGGCCGTCGACGACGGCCACGCCAGCGCCCTGACCGGCTTCCGCACCGCCGCCGTCGAGGCCGAGGACGGCCGGCTGGTCCTGGTTTCCGAGGACGGGCACCGCAGCGAGCCGGTGGACCAGGTCGTCGTCCTCACCGGCCTGCGTCCGGACCTGTCGTTCCTCTCCGAGGTCCGCCTCGGCCTCGACGAACGCCTCCAGGCCCCTGTCGCCCTCGCCCCGCTGATCGACCCCAACCAGCATTCCTGCGGCACGGTCTACCCGCACGGCGCGAGCGAGCTGGCCCACCCCGAGGACGGCGTGTACCTGGTCGGCATGAAGTCCTACGGCCGCGCGCCCACGTTCCTCGCCATGACCGGCTACGAACAGGTCCGCTCGGTCGCCGCGGCCCTCGCCGGCGACGCGGAAGCAGCCGCCCGTGTCGAGCTCACCCTCCCCGAGACCGGGGTCTGCGGCGGAGCCGGCCTCTTCGACGAGCCCGCCGCGGCCCAGGACGGCGCAGGCTGCTGCTCGGCGCCCGCCGCACCGCAGCTGATCACCCTCGGCGCCACCGACTCCGGATCCTCCTGTTCCCCGACCGGCGGCGGGTGCTGACCACGCCTGCGGGGACGGGCGACGTCGCGGCCGGATCGGGGGGCCGGCCGCGGAACACTGTTGCCGGCGGGTGATCCCGGGCGCCGCGTGAAGGAGTTGACGGAGGGCTGAATGCCCGGGTGTCCGCTACATGACGGTGCAGGTGGTGGAGCCGTCAGGATTGCTGGACATGCCGCCGCCCGCGTGGTCGCAGTACTCCTCGCAGACCGAGGACGAACCCGGTTCACAGGTCACCGTCGTCGCCTCCGCGAAGTCCCTGCGGACGGACCCTGTGCGACGCCGAACCCGGCAGCGGACGTCCAGCCCGGCGGGCCACACGCTGCCCGGGCCGTGCGCCCCGCGGGCCGACGCCCGGTACGGGGTCGCGGCATCTCCCAGGGACTGCTCTGCGCTGAAGCCTGGGGTCCTCATCTCGGGTGCCTCCTCCGTGTTCTCTCTTCTCCGGTGTCCGGGTCTCATCCGTCCTGTCCGCCCTGATGACATGGAGGCCGGCGGGTGCTGCCCGGGCCGCGCCCGGATCGTGCCCATGAATCCACCGTAAGACCGTGCGCGTCCACCGTCATACCCAGTCGCGACCGCGGTGCGCCGCGACGGACCTGTCCGGCCGATGGTCCTCCCGCCCGTCAGTCGCACAGCAGTACCCGCCTCGACCACCGGCCGACCGCCGGGTCAGCTCGTCGGGCGAGTGGGTGTGGCGGCGGAGCCGTGGAGCAGGTCGGTCGGGTTCTCGATGTCGAGGGACGGAACGGGTGCGGGCGGCGTGGAGGCGTCCGCGGAGGGTGGAGCGGCGGTTCGGGGCGGTGCGGGCGGCACTGTGCCCGAGGCCGGTGAGGTCGATGTCGTGGTGGCCGGTGGCGTACCCGGCGCCGGCGGTGACGCTGCCGAAGGCGCTGCCGGGACGGAGGTGGTGGGGGCCGCGGGCGTGCCGGCAGGCCGGTTGGCGCCGCGCTCGTCCGCGTCGCAGGCCGAGGCGGCTGCGAGCGCGGCGAGGACGAGGACGGCGGTTCCCACGGCTCTGCGGCGGTCCATGCGGTAGGAGCTCCCGGTTCGTGCGGAGGTGCGGTCATGAGATGGCAGCCGCGCCCGTTCGGTTCCGTCGGCGCGCCCCCGCTCTGCCTCGCCGTCGAGGCCCTGACCACCTCCTGCCGAACCGAACTCTCCTTCTACTGAACTGATTTAACAGAATTGGCTTTAATCATTCGTTACGCGGATTCCCCTTCCCAGCGTGCCACCGCACCGGACAGGCTTCGGTCTGCTCCAGCCGGGGCGCGCGACCGCGCACCCCGGACGCCCAGGGGAGGAAGCACCCGTGCCGAACAGGCAACGACGACGGCTGCTCATGAGCGCCGTCACGCTCACCGCGCTCGGCCTGACCACCACTCAGGCCCTCGCCGCACCCGCCGCACAGCCCGGGACCCAGCCCGTCCCGGTACAGCACCTGACCGAGATCGGCCAGAAGCACGCCCAGAAGGTCAAGGGCACGACCACGGCCCAGGCCTCCTCCGCCAAGGCGTTCTCCGCCAAGGCCGAGTCCGGCGGGGACGAGGGCGACGAGGCGGAGAACTCCGCCGAGGGCACCGCGCAGTACACCGAGGCCCGCACCGCCCCCGGCGTGGTCGCCCCCGGCGCGTACGGCGCGGCCTGGGCGCAGCTGCAGTCGCTGCCGCACACCGGTGGTTCCTGGGACCACGTGACGAACAAGCCGTACAACGGGGACGACCCGCGCTACCGCGACGTCAACTCCAACTCCAGCGGCGGTGCCGGCTTCGTCACCGGGCGGATCACCGGCCTCGCCGCGGACGACGACGGGTACGTCTACGCGGGCGGCGCCAACGGCGGGGTGTTCCGTTCCCGCACCGGCGGCGGGCACTGGGAGGCGATCGCCGACAGGCTGCCCACGCTGTCCACCGGCACCCTGGATCTCGATGGCGGCGGCCGGCTCTGGTACGCCACCGGTGAGTCCAACACCGGGGCCACCTCCTATGTCGGCACCGGCGTGTACGTGCTCTCCGACCCCAAGCACGGCGAGTTCCAGCCCGGCAACCGGATCGGCGGCGCCGAGCTGGAGTCCACCACGATCCACCAGCTGCGCTTCGCCGGGGACAAGGTGTGGGCGGCCACCAACCGGGGCGTGTGGAGCCACTCCACCACCACGCTGTCGGGCCCGTGGACGCTGGAGTTCGCGCCCAACCCCGACTACCTGCCGGGCGGTGCGAAGGCGGGCGACCCGAGCGCGCCGTACAAGAACATCGCCAACGACGTCGCGATCGACCCCAAGGACCCGTCCAAGGTGATCCTGGCGGTGGGCTGGCGCGGCGGTGACACCTACAACGGCTTCTACGGCAAGGCCGCGGACGGCAGTTGGCAGCGCGTCGCCTCGCTGGGCGACCTGCCGACCGATGCCGCGAACGTCGGCAACGTGACCTTCGCCCGCTCGGCGGACGGCTCGCGCTACTACGCAATCGACCAGTCCCCGGACGTCATGGCGCACAACCCCGACACCGGCCTCAAGGGCGTCTACGTCTCCAAGTCCGGTTCCCCGTCCGGCCCGTGGACGCTGGTCGCGGACAAGGACAAGCTGAAGGGCTCCGGTTCGGCGCTCCAGGACGAGGGGTACCAGCCGGGCATCCAGTCCTGGTACAACCAGTTCCTCCAGGTCGACCCGGCCAACCCGGACCACGTCTGGGCGGGTCTGGAGGAGGTCTTCGAGACCACCGACGGCGGCGCCAAGTGGGCCACCATCGCGCCGTACTGGAACAACCCGTTCCCGTGCTGGAGCATCGACCCGGCCAAGCAGACCGGCGACTGTTCGCCGACCACGCACTCCGACCAGCACGCCGTCGCCATCGGTGGCAACCACGGCCGGGCCTCGGTGTACGTGGGCAACGACGGCGGCATCTACACCCGTCCGGTCAACGGTCAGCTGGACGCGGGCGGCCACGCCAAGGACTGGAAGTCCCTCAACGACGGCACGATCGACACTCTGCAGTACTACTCGGTCGGCATCGGCAAGGACCCGGCGGACCGCTCCGGCAAGGGCGTGATCGTCAGCGGCGGCCTCCAGGACAACGGCGAATCCATCCTGCGCGCCCACGACAAGGTGATGGGCTCCAACTTCGGCGGCGACGGCGCCGACACCCTCGTCGACCCGGCCGACGGCTGCAACATCGCCGAGGAGTACGTCTACCTCGACATGTGGGTCACCCAGAACTGCGCGGTCAACGACGGCGGCTGGACGAAGGACCCGAGCAAGGCCACCTCCTACGAGGTCGCCCCGCCCGACAAGGACCTCGGCGGCGCCGGCGCCCGCTTCATCGCCCCGATCACCAGCGACCCGAAGGACGGCAACACCTGGATCGCCGGCGGCCGGCACGTCTGGGTGCAGCACAGGGGCTACGCGATCCGCAGCGGCAGCGAGTGGACCTCCGCCTACGACCTCGGCGAGGGCCACGTCGCCACCGCCGTCGCCACCGTCAACGGCACCGTCTACGCGGGCTGGTGCGGCCCCTGCAACAACCAGGGCTTCAGCCGCGGCATCGCCGTCGGCAAGACCGACGGCACCGGCTGGCACCAGCTCGACCTGCCCGTCGACGGCACCCTGCCCAACCGCTACGTCTCCTCCTTCGCGGTCGACGAGAAGGACGCCCAGCACGTCCTCGTCTCCTTCAGCGGCTTCTCCCGCAGCTGGACCGAAGGCCCCGGCGCCGGCATCGGACACCTCTTCGAGACCCACGACGGCGGCACCACCTGGACCGACGTCTCGGCCAACCTGCCCGACGTCCCCGCCACCTCGATCAAGCTGCTGCCCAACGGCGGCCTGGCCCTCGGCACCGACCTCGCCGCCTTCTACCGCGCACCCGGCACCACCGACTTCAGGGTGCTCGGCAAGGGCCTGCCCACCACCTCGGTGCAGCAGCTGAAGATCGGCCCCGACGGCAAGCTCTACGCCGCCACCTTCGGCCGCGGCATCTGGTCCTTCGACCTGCGCCGCCTCGGCCACGGCCGCTACGACGAGGTCGACGACTGATCCCCTCGGTGAGCGACACCGCCGGTGTGCGGACCGGCCGGATGACCGGTCCGCACACCGGCCTCGGGGGCTTCGGCGGGAGCAGCGGGACCAAGGGCCCGGGCAGGGTGCACCGTCCGGCCCGAGCGAGACCCCGCCGGAGAGTGTGGGATGGATGTGACGCGCCACCCGCGGATGGCGCCGCCCCCCACCGCGCGAAGGGCAGGAACACCATGAAGGCCGCCGTCGTCCACGACTTCACCGCTCCGCTGGTCATCGAGGACCGCCCGGTGCCCCGGCCGGCCCCGCACCAGGTGCGGGTCAGGATCGAGGCCTCCGGCCTCTGCCACACCGACATCCACGCCGCCCACGGCGACTGGCCGGTCACACCGAACCCGCCGTTCGTGCCCGGGCACGAAGGGGTGGGCGTCGTCGAGGAGGCCGGGGCCCAGGTGCGGCACGTGCGGGTCGGCGAGCGGGTCGCCATCCCCTGGCTGGCCGATGCCTGCGGGCGCTGCGACCAGTGCGTCAGCGGTTGGGAGACGCTCTGCCTCCGCCAGCACAACAGCGGCTACTCGGTGGACGGTGCCTACGCCGAGTACGCGCTCGCGCACGGTGACTACGTCGTGCCCGTCCCCGACGGCATCGACCCGCTGGACGCCGCACCGCTGTCCTGCGCCGGCGTGACCACGTACAAGGCGCTCAAGGTCTCCGGGGCCGGACCGGGCACCCGCGTCCTGGTGTCCGGCATCGGCGGACTCGGCCACCTGGCCCTGCAGTACGCCCGGATCTCCGGCGCCGAGACCATCGCCGTCGACGTCACCGACGACAAGCTCGCACTCGCCCGGGACCTCGGCGCCGACCACGTCCTGGACGCCCGCACCCAGGACGTCGCCGCCGAGGTCCAGGCCCTCGGTGGCGCCCACGCCGCCATCGCCCTCGCCGTCAGCAACGCCTCCTTCCAGGCCGCCTACGGGGCGCTGCGGCGCGGCGGCACGCTGGTGCTGGTCGCGCTTCCGGCCGGAGGCAAGCTCGAACTCCCGGTTTTCGAGACCGTCTTGAACGGCACCAGGGTGATCGGTTCGATCGTCGGTACCCGCGAGGACCTCGCCGAGGTGTTCCGCCTGCACGCCCTCGGCCGCACCCGGGTCATCCGCGAGACGCGCCGCCTGGACGACGTGAACGCCTGTTTCGACGAGGTCCTGGCAGGAAAGGTCGCGGCCCGCCTGGTCTTCGACCTGCGCGGCTGAACCGCGCGGCCATCATCGGGGAAACGCGACCACCATCGAGGGAAGGGATCGGCGTACGGGATGAACGGCACGACGGCACGACGGCGGATCGTGGTGGGTTCGGACGGCTCGGAGTCCTCCCGAGCCGCTCTCCGGTGGGCTCTGCGGCAGGCCGCCCTGGTCGGAGCCGCGGTGGAGGCGGTCACCGCCTGGGAGTACCCGGCCTCCCACGGTCTGGTCCCGGCGACGGTGGACGGGGACGCGGAGGCGTTGGCCGGCAAGGTCCTCGCCGAGACGGTCGCGCGGGAGTGGGGCCTGGACCGCCTGGTGGAGGTGCGTGAGCGCGTGGCCCCCGGCAACGCGGCCCGGGTCCTGCTGACCGTCGCCGAGGGCGCCGAGCTCCTCGTCGTCGGCAACCGGGGGCACGGGGGCTTCACCGGGGCCGTGCTCGGCTCGGTCACGCAGCACTGTGTCCAGCACGCCTCCTGCCCGGTCGTCGTCGTCCGGGAGGCCGGGCGGGCGAAGGCGGAGCCCGGCGACGGACGGTGACCTCCGGACCGTGTGCGCCGCGCCGACGTGATCGGCGCGGCGCACGCGTTTCCTGGGCCCTGCCTGGCGGTGTCCTCGGTCGGGCGTCCGCAGTCCGACCCTGGCGGATCAGACGGCGTACAGGCCATGGGCGGTGAAGACGCCGCGGGCCTCGGCGGTCCGGTCCGGGGTGGGGTCGGGCGTGTCGGCGAGGGGGAAGTCCAGCTCCAGAGCGCGCCACTTGGCGGCGCCGAGCTTGTGGAAGGGCAGGATGTCGACGCGGGTGACGTTGCCCAGCGAGGCGGCGAAGGTGGCGACGCCCTCGATGTTCTCAGTGGGGTCGGTCAGGTGTGGGACGAGGACGAAGCGGACCCAGACCTCGGTGCCGAGGTCGGCCAGGCGGCGGGCGAAGGCCAGGGTGGGGGCGAGCTCGCGGCCGGTCAGATGCCGGTAGAGGGTGCGGTCCCAGGACTTGATGTCGAGGAGCACGAGGTCGGTGTCGGCGAGCAGCGCGTCGGAGGCGCGGGCGCCGAGGAAGCCGGAGGTGTCCAGGGCGGTGTGCAGGCCGAGCTCGTGCTTGAACCGGTGCAGCAGTTCGCCGGTGAGGGCGGGTTGGAGGAGCGGCTCGCCGCCGCTGACGGTGGCGCCGCCGCCGGAGGCGCGGATGAAGTCGGTGTACTTCGCGGCCTCGCGCACGATCTCCTCGGCCGAGCGGGGCCGACCGTGGCGCATGGACCAGGTGTCGGGGTTGTGGCAGTAGAGGCACCGCAGCGGGCAGCCGGCCAGGAAGGTGACGAAGCGGGTGCCGGGGCCGTCGACTCCGGTGGACAGGTCCCAGGAGTGCAGCGTGCCGGTGGCGGTCATCGGGTGTCCTCGGAGTGTGGCGCGGTGCCGGCGTCCTCGGTCGGGGAGACGCCGGCACCGCGAGCGGGTGGCGGGAGCTACAGCGCGTCGTGGAAGGTGCGGCCGATCACGTCGAGCTGCTGTTCGCGGGTGAGCCGGACGAAGTTGACCGCGTAGCCGCTGACCCGGATGGTCAGCTGCGGGTACCTCTCCGGGTGGTCCATCGCGTCCAGGAGGGTGTCCCGGTCGAGGACGTTGACGTTCATGTGGAAGCCGCGGCAGGTGGTGTAGCCGTCCAGCACACCGACGAGGTTGCACACCCGCTCCTCGGGGGTGCGGCCGAGCGCGTCCGGGGTGACGGTGTCGGTGAGTGAGATGCCGTCCTCGGCGTGCTCGTACGGGAGCTTCGCGACCGACAGGGCCCCGGCCACGTAGCCGTGGACGTCTCGCCCGTTCATCGGGTTGGCGCCGGGCGAGAACGGCTCGCCCGCTCGCCGTCCGTCCGGGGTGTTGCCGGTCTTCTTCCCGTAGACGACGTTGGAGGTGATGGTGAGCACGGACTGGGTGTGCTCGGCACCCCGATAGGCGGGATGCTCGCGCACCTTCGCCATGAACTCCTCGACGAGCCGGACCGCGATGGCGTCCGCCCGGTCGTCGTTGTTGCCGTACGCCGGGTAGTCGCCCTCGACGAGGTAGTCGGTGACCAGGCCGGTCTCGTCCCGAACCGGGGTGACCTCGGCGTACTTGATGGCCGACAGCGAGTCGGCGGCGACCGCGAGGCCGGCGATGCCGCAGGCCATGGTGCGCCGGACGTCCCGGTCGTGCAGGGCCATCTCGATGCGCTCGTAGGCGTACTTGTCGTGCATGTAGTGGATGACGTCGAGTGCGTGGACGTACGTCCCGGCGAGCCAGTCCAACTGCTCGTCGAAGCGGGCGAGCACCTCCTCGTAGTCGAGCACGTCCCCGCCGACAGGGGCTGTGGCCGGGCCGACCTGGACGCCGGACTTCTCGTCCCGGCCGCCGTTGATCGCGTAGAGCAGGGTCTTGGCGAGGTTGACCCGGGCGCCGAAGAACTGCATCTGCTTGCCGACCTCCATCGCGGAGACGCAGCAGGCGATCGCGGTGTCGTCGCCGAAGCGCGGGCGCATCAGCTCGTCCGACTCGTACTGGATCGAGGAGGTGTCGATGGACACGCGGGCGCAGAACTCCTTGAAGCCCTGCGGTAGTCGCGGGGACCAGAAGACCGTCATGTTCGGTTCGGGGGCCGGGCCCAGGTTGTAGAGGGTCTGCAGGTAGCGGAAGGAGGTCCGGGTGACGAGGGGGCGGCCGTCGGTGCCGATGCCGCCGATCGACTCGGTGACCCAGGTCGGGTCTCCGGAGAACAGCTCGTCGTACTCGGGGGTGCGCAGGAAGCGGACGATCCGCAGCTTGATGACGAAGTCGTCCACCAGTTCCTGGGCCTGCTGCTCGGTCAGGAGCTCTGCCGCGAGGTCACGTTGGAGGTAGACGTCGAGGAAGGTCGAGGTGCGGCCGAGCGACATCGCGGCGCCGTTCTGCTCCTTGACCGCGGCCAGGTAGGCGAAGTAGAGCCACTGGACGGCCTCGCGGGCGGTGCCGGCCGGACCCGAGATGTCCTGCCCGTAGGCCGCGGCCATCTCCTTGAGCTCCTCCAGCGCCCTGATCTGCTCGGCGAGTTCCTCGCGCTGCCGGATGGTCTCCTCCAGCCGCGCCGGATCGGTGGGCCCGGCGTCCAGCTCGGCCTTCTCGGCCCGTTTGGCCGCGATCAGCCGGTCCACGCCGTAGAGCGGGACGCGGCGGTAGTCGCCGATGATCCGACCGCGGCCGTAGGCGTCCGGGAGCCCGGTGATGACGCCGGCCTTGCGGGCCGCGAGGATCTCGGGCGTGTAGGCGTCGAACACCCCGTCGTTGTGGGTCTTGCGGTACCGGGTGAAGACCTTCTCCAGCTCCGGGTCGACCGGGTAGCCGTAGGTCCGCAGCGCGGTCGCCACCATCCGCCAGCCGCCGTTGGGCATGATCGCGCGCTTCAGCGGGGCGTCGGTCTGCAGGCCGACGATCAACTCCCGCTCCCGGTCGATGTATCCGGGCGCGTGGGCGGTGATGCCCGACGGGATGTCGAACGCGATGTCGTACACGCCCTTGGCCCGCTCCTCGGGGAAGCGGTCGGTGATCTGCCGCCACACGGCGAGGGTGCGGTCGGTGGGGCCGGTGAGGAAGGCGGCGTCGCCCTCGTACGGGGTGTAGTTGCGCTGGATGAAGTCGCGGACGTCGATGGTGTCCCGCCACGGTCCGTTCCGGAAGCCGTTCCAGGCGGTGGTGGTCGACTCGTGCTGCGAGGTGGTCATCGCGGTGTCCTCTCTCAGGCCTGGTCGCCGTAGTAGGCCCGGCGCATCAGCCGCCGCATGTCGGCGAGCATCGGCATCCGGGGGTTGGCGGGGGCGCACTGGTCCTCGTAGGCGTTCATCGCCTGCTGCGGCAGGGCCGCCAGGAACGCCGCCTCGTCCACGCCGGCCGCCTTGAAGGACCGCGGGATGCCGACCCTGTCCCGCAGGTCCTCGACCGCCGAGGCGAGGGACTCGACGCCCTGTTCGGGGGTGGCGGCCGGCAGACCGAGCATCCGGGCGATCGCCTGGTAGCGCTCGGGGGCGGTGTAGCTCCGGTACTTGGGCCAGCCGGTGACTTTCGCGGGGGCGGAGCCGTTCCAGCGGATGACGTGCGGCAGCAGCAGGGCGTTGGTGCGGCCGTGGGCGATGTGGAAGGTCGCGCCGAGGGTGTGGGCCATGGCGTGCACGGCGCCGAGGAAGGCCGAGCCGAAGGCCATGCCGGCGATCGTGCCCGCGTTGTGCATCTTCTCCCGGGCGAAGGGGTCGTCCGGTCCGTTCAGCACCGCGCGCTCCAGGTTGTCGAAGATCAGCCGGATGCCCTGGAGGGCGAGCCCGTCCGTGAAGTCGTTGGCGTAGACGGAGACGTAGGTCTCGATGCAGTGGGTGAGGGCGTCGAAGCCGGTGTCCGCGGTCACGTGCTTCGGCAGGCCGGTGGTCAGCGCCGGGTCCACGATGGCCACGCTCGGGGTGAGCGCGTAGTCCGCGAGCGGGTACTTCTGGCCGGTGGCGGTGTCGGTGATCACCGCGAAGGGGGTGACCTCGCTCCCGGTGCCCGAGGTGGTCGGGATGCAGACCAGCTTCGCCTTCTCCCCGAGGTCGGGGAAGGTGAACGCGCGCTTGCGGATGTCGAAGAACTTCTCCTTCAGGTCCGCGAACTCGACCTCCGGGTGCTCGTACATCAGCCACATCACCTTGGCGGCGTCCATCGGCGAGCCGCCGCCCAGCGCGACGATGGTGTCCGGCTCGAACTCCCGCATCAGGGCTGCGCCCTTGTGGACGGTGTCGATGCTCGGGTTGGGCTCGACCGAGTCGATGACCCGCACCTCGACCGGGTCGCGGCGGCGGTCGAGCACGCCCCGGATCCGCTCCAGGTGGCCGATCTCCACCATGGTGCGGTCCGTGACGACGACGATCCGGTGTGCGTTCGGCATGCTCGCCAGGTACCTGACCGAGTTGCGTTCGAAGTAGATCTTCGGCGGGACCTTGAACCACTGCATGTTGGTGTTGCGCCGCCCGATCCGCTTGATGTTGACGAGGTTCAGCGCCGAGACGTTCCCGGAGACCGAGTTGTGTCCGTAGCTGCCGCAACCGAGGGTCAGCGAGGGCGTGAACGCGTTGTAGACGTCGCCGATGCCGCCCTGCGAGCTGGGCGCGTTCCAGATGATCCGGCAGGCCTTGACCGCGTGCCCGAACTCCTCGACGAACGCCGCGTCCTCGGTGTGCACCGCCGCCGAGTGCCCGAGACCGTCGAACTCCACCATCGCGGCGGCCAGTTCGATGCCCTCGGCGCGGGAGCGGGCGGTGAGGACGGCGAGTACCGGGCAGAGCTTCTCCCGGGTCAGCGGCTCCGAGGGTCCGACCCGTTCGCAGTCGGCGAGGATGACCGAGGTGTCGGTCGGCACCTCGAAGCCCGCCGCCTGCGCGACCTGCGCCGCCGACCGGCCCACCACCTCGGCGTTCAACCGGCCGCCGGCGCACGTCGCACCCGCCCCCGCCCCGAACAGGTACCGCTCCAGCAGCGCCTTCTCCTCCGCGCTCGCGTGGTGGGCCTTCAGCGTCCGGAACTCGGCGAGCGCCGCCTCCCGGATCTCCCCGTCCAGGACGACGGCCTGCTCGGAGGCGCAGATCATGCCGTTGTCGAAGGACTTCGACAGCACGACGTCGTTCACCGCCCGCCGCACGTCCGCGCTCCTCTCCACGTACGCCGGGACGTTGCCCGCGCCGACGCCCAGCGCCGGCTTGCCGCAGGAGTACGCGGCCCGCACCATCGCGTTGCCGCCGGTGGCCAGGATGGTGGCGACGTCCGGATGGTTCATCAGGGCGCGGGTGGCCTCCATCGACGGTTCCGCGATCCACTGGATGCAGTGCGCCGGGGCACCGGCCGCCACCGCCGCGTCCCTGACGATCCGGGCCGCCTCGGCCGAGCAGCGCTGGGCCGACGGGTGGAAGGCGAACACGACCGGGTTGCGGGTCTTGAGCGCCAGCAGGCACTTGAAGATCGTGGTGGAGGTCGGATTGGTCACCGGGGTGATGCCGGCGACCACCCCCACCGGCTCGGCGATCTCCACGATGCCGTCGATCTCGTCACGGTGCACCACGCCGACCGTCCTGGTCCGGGCCATCACGTGGGTGACGTTCTCGCAGGCGAAGACGTTCTTCACCGCCTTGTCCTCGAAGACCCCGCGGCCGGTCTCCTCCACGGCCAGCGCGGCGAGCCCGGTGTGCTCGGCCAGCGCCGCCAGCGAGGCCTTCTTGACGATGCGGTCGACCTGTTCCTGGGTGAAGTCGGCGTACTCCTCGAGGGACGTCAGCGCGTCGGCGACCAGACGGCCGACGGCGACGGGCACGGGAGGAACCGTCGGTTCCTCGGGCTGCGGGTGGCGGGGCATGGCTGGACCACCTTCCGGTTCATCGTCCGGGAGTCGGGCGCGTGCGGCTTGCTCGCGCTTCCATCGAAAGCTTCTCCCGGCAGCGGTGCCGAGGGAGGCGGCCAAAGGGGCACCGTGTCGGGCCGAAGGTCCCTCCTTCGCGGTCGCCTGACGAGCCGAAGGGCACGGGCACGGGCACGGGCACGCCGGAGGCCGTGGGCAGCGTGTCCGCCCACGGCCTCCGGCGTGCGGTCCCCGCCGCCCGTGTCTCCTTCCTTGTGGCCGGCGCCCTCGCGCGCGACCCTTGACGTCCGGCAGGTTCTCGGTCGGCCGGCTCCGACCGCAGCGGGCCGGTCGGCCCCGGCCCGGTCCCGAGGGTCCAGGCCAGGTGCCGGGCGTTCAACCCTCGGGCACGACCGCCACGGGGCAGCCGGAGTGGTGGAGGAGGGCCTGGGCGACCGGGCCGGCGTCCTGATCGGACCTGTGGTCCGGCCGCACCTTCTACGCTGAGCCCGGATCAGCCTGCCGGGCGTTGCGCGGCGGTGTCGCCTGCCCGGTGGTCGAGGCGGCTGGTCACCGAGACCACACCGTCCACGCTCCGGCACAGCCGCTCCACGACGGCCGGCAGGCTCCGGTGCCCGACGGTGCCGCTCAGGGTCACCTGTCCGTCGTGGACCTGGACGTCGAGACTGTCCGGCGCGATGCCCAGGGTGCGGGAGAGGATGTCGCCGCGGATCTCCTCGCGGATCGCCCGGTCGTGGCGGAGGAAGACGCGCAGCAGGTCGGCGCGACTGACGATGCCGACCAGGCGGCCGGCCTCGTCGGTCACCACGAGGCGCTTGAGACCCTTGAGCTGCATCACCCGGGCAGCCTCCACCACGGTCCACTCGGGGCGGGCGCACACGGCGGGGCTGGTCATGAGGCCCTCGGCGGTCGTGGCGCGGCTCGTGGCCCGGTCGGGGGCCGACAGCCGAGGGGTGAGCAGCAGGCCGGCGGGGTCCTCCTGGGACGCCTCGTTGAGCAGCAGGTCGGCCTCGGAGACCAGGCCGAGCGGTCGGTCCTGTTCGTCGAGGACCGGCACGGAGGTGATGCCGTGGTCGGCGAGCAGTCGGACGATCTCCTTGAAGCCGGTATCGGGCCGCACGTTCACGACGGCGGAGGTCATCAGCTCTCCCACGATCCGGTGTCGCATGGTCGGACTTCCTTTCGGGCACGTGTGTCGGGCCGGTGGGGCCCGGTCAGGTGAGTGCGGCGCGGCGGCTCGGCGCCCGGGGCCGTGAGCGGAGACGACCGGGGCGTGCCGCGCACCGTTCCGGTCGGCCGACAGGCCTGACCGGTCGCGCCCGATCCGCCGAGTCGACTGTCCGTGGGTGCCGGGAGGTTCGTACCTCTCGCCGATTCCGAGTGCTTCAACCATCCGCCTCCGGGGCGTCCCGGCGAAGGGCCCAAGGGGTCTCCGTGCCGGGACCTTCAGCCCGATCTCCCCCCGCGCGGGGCGCTCGCGGGACCGACCGGCCCAGTGCACCCGGTCGGCACCCGGGAACGGCCGCGGCCCGGACCTCGACGGGTCCGGGCCGCAGCCACCACCGGGCGGTTCAGTCGTGTGGGACGACCGCGACGGGGCTGTGCGCATGGTGCAGGACGGCATGAGCCACACTCCCCAACCGGGACACCCCCACCTGACGGCCGGGAGTCCGCCGCCCCAGCACGACGAGTGAGGCTCCTCGGGAGGCGTCGACGAGCGCGCCGCCCGCGTGGCGGGAGGTGACCTCGGCCTCCACCCGAACCTGGGGGAACTTGTCCCGCCAACGAGCCAGCGCGTCCTGGAGGCGCACCAGTTCCGCCTCCGCCAGGGCGCCCCTGATCTCCGGTTGGTCGACCGGGGCCTTCGTCACGTACGGGCCGGCCGGCAGCGAACGGGACTCCAGCACGCGCAGGCTGACGCCACGGCGGGCCGCCTGTTCGAAGGCGAAGGCGAGCACCTCGGCGCAGGGCCGGTCGCCCTGGACGCCCACGACGACGTCACCCGCCCCGGCGGCCTCGCCGTCCGTGTCCGCCCGGACGAGCACGACCGGGCAGAGCGCGTCCGCTGCCACCCGGAGCCCCACCGAACCGACCAGCAAACCGGTGAATCCTCCGAGCCCCCGCGAACCGAGAACGATCAGTCCTTCCCGCGCGCCGGCCGCCGCGAGCGCGTGGGCCGGGCTGCCCGGAATCCGCTCGCACGACAGCCCCAGGCCGGGCAGGACGGCCGCGATTCGGTCCCGGACCGAGAGCACCGCCGACGGCAGACCGTCATCCACCCCCTCCGGCCGCAGCGGCCTTCCGTCCTCCGGTCCCCCGACATGGATCATGCGGAGCGACCGCCCGCTCCGGTCGGCCTCCGCGGCCGCCCATGCGGCCGCCGCCGTGCTCTGCTCCGAGCCGTCGATCCCCACCACCACGGAGTGCGACATGTCGCGTCCTCTCTCGGTCCCACGGGACGCCGCCGTCCGCGTCCCCGCTGTCCGGGACAGCATCGCGCCGTAGCCGAGGGCGGCGGCAGGGGCCGAGCAGCCCTGCGTCCGGGCCCAAAGTCCCGGCGCCACGCGGGGGATCGCGCGTCCGGCACCACCGCCGCCGTGCGGCCTCGTACTGCAGCACAGCGGACCCGACGCGCAGCCCCGTGAGGCGGTCCTCACCGCGGGCGCCGGCCGGCGGCGGTCGGCGTCCTCCGCGGCACAGGACGCCGACGTGGCGGGATCCTTCGCCCGCCGCTGCCCGGCCCCGGCCATCGGCGACGAGGTCCGGCGCGACCACCACCGTGACCACGGTGCTGATGCCCTACATCACCAGCCAGTTCGCACGTCGCGCCCCGGGTGGCCCGTACGACTGGCGCCGGGTCCTTGCACCGGGCGCCGGGCACCGGAACGACGCGAACCGGGGACGGCTGAGGCCGTCCCCGGTTCGCGTTCCCGCGCCGGCTACCCCACCGGCGTGATGAGGCCGTAGTGGCCGTCGTAGCGGTGGTAGAGCACGTTGCCCCGCCCGGTGGCGGTGTCGGTGAAGAAGACGAACGGCAAGCCGGTGAGGTCGAGCCTCGACACCGCTTCGGCCACCGTCAGGTCCGGCACCCCGGCGGTGCTCACGGTGAGCCCCTGCTCCGGCTCGCCGACAGGTCCGGTGCCGGCGAGGCGGTGCCCGTCGGTGCGCTCGTCGCGGTAGACGACGCTGTCGCAGCCGGTGGCGGCGTCGGTGAACAGGTGGAAGTCGTAGTCCATGGCCTCCATCTCGAACACGGCGGCCCGGGCGCTCTGGCTGGGCAGGCTGTACGTCTTGTGCCGCACGACCCGCCGTTCCTCCGGCGCCAGGGCGCGCCGGAGCGGGCGGTGCCCGCGGGCCGCCTCGTCGTCCCAGGCCCCTCGGTCGGCCGGGACGGCGGTACGGTGCGAGTCGCGGTGCCGGTGCACCCGGGCGAGCCGGGCGCTCAGCCGGTCCCGGAGCAGGTCGACGGCCTCCTGCATGGTCGCGGCCGCCACGTGGGCGCGGACCGGGCGGCCGTTGAGGTCCACCACGGCCTGGGCGATGGCGGGCTTGACGACGGCGTGGTTGCTCTCCTGGGTGAGCTTCACCCGAGCCGCGAGGACCGGCTCGTGCAGCCGCTCGACCACAGCCAGCAGCCTTGCCCTGGCGTAGTCCGGCGCGGCGAGGGACACCTCACCCCGGGTCTCGACCTCGATGTCGTGGGCGATCGGCGGGTGCGAACGGTCCATCAGGAGTCCTGCCTTTCGGATGTGGTGTCGGACGGCCGGGCGCCGGGCGGCACCGTCGCCGGCCGGACGTCCCGCCGGCAGGGCCTTTGGCCCTTCTCCCCGCCGTCCGGGGCGGCGCGGACGGCGGTCCCGGTAGTCCCCAGGACGGTGCCGAGGGCGTTGTCGAGCGGGCCGATGGCGGCCAGGCCGCCGGTCCGTTCGGCGAACGCGGCGGCGGCCTCGGTCTTGGGTCGCATCGAGCCCTCGGGCAGGTCCAGCGCGCGCAGGCGCTCGGGCGTGGCGGTCACCAGCGGGCCGGGGTGGGCGGTGCCGTAGCGGGTGAACACGTGCGTGACGTCGGTGAGGATCAGCAGGGCGTCGGCGTCCAGCTGCTCGGCGAGCAGGGCGGCGGTGCGGTCCTTGTCGACGACGGCCTCGGTTCCCCGGAGCAGGCCGGTGTCGCGGTCACGGATGACCGGGACGCCCCCACCACCACCGCAGATCACCACCGCTCCGCCGGCCAGCAGGCGGCGGACGAGGGGCGCTTCCAGCACCGCCCGCGGTTCGGGCGACGGAACGACACGGCGTCGGTCCGCGCCGTCCGGCGCGGTGGTCCAGCCGCGCTCGCGCTCCAGGGTGCGGGCCTGCTGCTCGCCGAGTCGCTGCCCGATGAACTTGGTGGGGTGGGTGAACGCCGGGTCGTCCGGGTCGACCTCGGTGTGGGTGACGAGGGCGGCGACCTCCCGCCCGGGGAGGCGGTTCATCAGCTCCCGGGCGAGCAGGGTGCCGATCATGCCCTGGGTCTGGGCGCCGAGGACGTCCAGCGGGTAGGGCGCGGTGAGGGCCGGGTCGGTCTCGCTCTCGACGGCGAGCAGGCCGATCTGTGGGCCGTTGCCGTGGGTGATCACCACCTCGTGCCCGGCCTCGACGAGCTCGGCGAGCGAGCGGGCCGCCTGGTGGACGTGGTGCAACTGGACCTCGGCGTCCGGGTGTTCACCCCGCTGGAGCAGGGCGTTCCCGCCGAGGGCGGCGACGATGCGCACGGTCAGTCCCTCCCCAGGGTGGCGACCAGGATCGCCTTGATGGTGTGCATCCGGTTCTCGGCCTGGTCGAACACCAGCGAGGCCGGCGACTCGAAGACCTCGTCGGTGACTTCGACGCCGTCGAGCCCGTGGCGGGCGGCGAGTTCGGCACCGAGGTCGGTACTGGTGTCGTGCAGGGCCGGCAGGCAGTGCAGGAAGGCCGTGTCCGGGTTGCCGGTGGCGGCGAGGGTCTTGGCGTCGACCTGGTACGGCAGCAGCTGGGCGATGCGGTCGGGCCAGTGGTCGTGGTCCTCGCCCATCGACACCCACACGTCGGTGTAGAGGTAGTCCGCGCCGCGCACGGCCTGGGCCACGTCCTCGGTGAGGGTCAGGCGGGCGCCGCTCTCCAGCGCGAGCGCCCGGCAACCGGCGACGCGCTCCGGCTCGGGCCACAGTGCGCTCGGCGCGGCGATCCGGACGTCCATGCCGAGCAGACTCCCCATCGTCATCAGTGAGTTGGCGGTGTTGTTGCGGGCGTCGCCGAGATAGCAGAAGGAGATCTCCGCCACCGGCCGGCCGCTGTGCTCACGCATCGTGAACACGTCGCACAGGCTCTGGGTGGGGTGGCAGGCGTCGGTGAGACCGTTGTAGACCGGTACTCCGGCGCGGCGGGCGAGTTCGGTGACGGTCCCCTGGTCGAAGCCGCGGTACTGGATGCCGTCGTACATCCGGCCGAGGACGCGGGCGGTGTCGGCGACGCTCTCCTTGTGTCCGATGTGGGAACTGTCCGGCCCGAGATAGGTGGTGGTGGCGCCCTGGTCGGCGGCGGCGACCTCGAAGGCGCAGCGGGTGCGGGTGGAGTTCTTCTCGAAGATCAGCGCGAGGCGGCGGCCGGTGAGCCGGGGCGTCTCGGTGCCGGCCCGCTTCGCGGCCTTCAGCTCGGCGGCGAGGTCGAGCAGGTGGTGGATCTCGGCGGCGGTGAAGTCGAGTTCGTCCAGGTAGTGACGGCCGTGCAGGTCGATGGTCATGGCGGTTTCTCCTTGTGGGGGTGGTCAGTTGGCGGGGTCGCGCTGGATGGGGCAGCTCATGCAGCGCGGGCCGCCGCGGCCGCGGCCGAGCTCGGATCCGGCGATGGTGACGATCTCGACGCCCTGCTTGCGCAGATGGGTGTTGGTGGTCGTGTTGCGCTCGTAGCCGACGACGACGCCGGGTTCGAGGGCGAGGAAGTTGCTGCCGTCGTCCCACTGTTCGCGCTCGGCGGCGCGCACATCCTGCTCGGCGGAGAGGAAGCGCACCGTGTCCAGGCCGAGGGCCTCGGCGAGCGAGGCGGCGAGGTCGGTGTCGGGGCGGACGTCGAAGCCGGCCGGTCGTTCCGGGGCGGGCGTCAGGGTCCAGGACCGCAGTCCGTCGGCCAGCCCCGGGTAGACGACGAAGGTGTCCCGGTCGATCATCGTCAGGACGGTGTCCAGGTGCATGAAGGCCCGGCTCTCCGGCAGGCGGACGGCGATCAGCCGCCGCGCGGTGCCGTACTGGAACAGCTGCTGGGCCAGTTGTTCGACGGCCTGCGCGGTGGTGCGCTCGCCCATGCCGACCATGACCACGCCCTCGCCGACGACGTGGACGTCGCCGCCCTCCAGGCTGGTGCCCGGGGACTGGACGGTGCCGTCCAGCAGCGGGGGCGCGGTCTCGGCGAACAGCGGGTGGAAGCGGTAGACCGCGGCGGTGTGCAGGGTCTCCCGCCGACGGGCGGGCTTGGCCATCGGATTGAGGCTGTAGCGCCCGCCGATCCAGCAGGAGTTGTCGCGCGGGAAGAGGTGGTTCGGGAGCGGCGGCAGGGCGAAGTCCTGCTCCCCCAGCGCGTTCCAGACCAGGCTGTGCGGGCTCTTCAGCGGCAGGTCGTCCTTGAGGACGCCGCCGATCAGGTACTCGGCGAGGGTCGGGCCGTCCACGTCCTCGCACAGTGCCCGGACCGGGTCGACCAGAGCGGGCCCGACGGTGGCCTCGGTGACGATCTGTCCGAGCAGCCAGGCCCGGGCCGGCGGCAGGGCGAGGGTCTCGCCGAGCAGGTCGGCGTAGTGGTGGACGCGGACGCCGTGGTCGCGCAGCACCTGGGCGAAGGCGTCGTGCTCCTCGCGGGCGCGCTTGGCCCACAGGATGTCGTCGAACAGCAGGTCGTCGACGTTGCGGGGAGTGAGCCGGGCGAGTTCGAGGCCGGGGCGGTGCAGGATGACCTGGCGCAGGCGGCCGGCTTCGGAATCGACACGCAGGGTGTTCATCGGTGGGTCTCCTCGTTCTCGGCGCGTGGACGCGGTTCTCAGTGCTGGTGCCGCGGGCGCAGCGCGCGCAGGACGATCGTCGGCAGGCCGACGGGGTGGGCCGTGCGGGCCGGGTGGGCCATCGGCGCGGGGGCGGCGGTCGTGCCGGCACCGGAGGGCTCCGCCGGGACCGTGGCGCTCCCGCCCCGCTCCCGCTTGAGCCAGATGTAGACCGGGATGCCGGCCAGGATGGTGAACAAGCCGTAGTAGACGGTCTGGTAACCGCTGCCCTGGATCGACCAGTAGGAGAACACCAGGGCGAGGACGGTCACGGTGACGTCCCGGGCCAGGCGCCGCCGGTCGAGCTCGGCGCGGCCGTGCTGCACCAGCCAGAGCAGCTGGGCGGCCGCGGACACCAGGTACGGGATGACGGCGGTCAGGACGCTCAGCAGCACGATCTCGGTGAAGACCTTGGTGAACTGGGTGTAGCTGACCACGGTGAGCACCGACGCGAGCAGGGTCGCCGACACGATGCCGAAGACGGGCACCTGGCCCTGCCCCCGGAGCTTGGCGAACGCGGACGGGAACAGTCCGTCCCGGGCCGCGGCGAGCGGCATCTCGGCGCAGATGAGCGTCCAGCCGTTGAGTGCCCCGAGGCCCGAGACGATCGCCGCGGCGGCGACCAGGTTCCCGGCCCAGGTGCCGCCCGCGATGGTGTTGAACGCGTCGGTGAACGGTGCGGTGGAGCCAGCGAGTTGATCGTGCGGGACGGTGCCGAACACGGCCAGGGTTCCGAGGAGGTAGATCGCCGCGCAGGCCAGCGTGCCGTACACGGTCGCCCGGGGCACGTTGCGCTTCGGGTCCCGGACCCGGCCGGCGGCGACGGAGGCGGTCTCCAGCCCGATGTAGCTGAACAGGGCGATGGCGCCCGCCGCCGAGACGGCGCCGAGCGCCGACCCTCCACTCGCGTTGAAGGCCCCGAAGTTGCCGGACTTGACGAACAGCAGTCCGGCGGTCGCCATGAAGCCCAGTGGCAGGAACTTCAGCACGGTGGTGACCAGTTGGAAGGCCCCGGTGTTCCGCGCGCCCGTCAGGTTGACGGCCGCCGGCAGCCAGAGCCCGGCCAACGCGATCGTGATCGACGCCCAGGTGTGGTGACCCTTGTCGACGAACACCTCGACGTAACCGACCCAGGCCACCGCGATGGCCGCGTTGCCCGCCCAGGCGGTGATCCAGTAGGACCAGGCCGTCAGGAACCCGGCGAACTCGCCGAACGCCTCCCGGGCGTAGACGTAGGGGCCGCCGCTGCCCGGCACCCGCTCGGACAGCCGCCCGAACACCACCGCCAGTGCCAGGGCGCCGACGGTCACGGCGACGAACGCCACCAGTGCGATCGGGCCGTAGGGAGCGAGCGCGGACGGCAGGGCGAACACGCCCGTGCCGATGATGCTGCCGACGACCAGCGCGGTCGCGGCGGGCAGTCCGAAGCGCGTGTCGGTTCTCCGTTGCCCCGGGGCCGCGGCGGCGGCCCGTCGATCCGGTCGGTCGGGTGCGGACATGAGGGTGCTCCTAGGTCAGAGTGGAGGTCCGGGGCGGGGGCCTGCCCACCGCTCGCCGATGAAGATCCTCGTCTGCCGGGCGGCCCCGCCCCAGGGGCCGACGGTCCCTGCTCCCCCTGCCCGCGGTCCCGGTCCCCCCGCCCGGTGGTCCCGGGCGGGACCGGGACCACCGGGGCCCGGCCCGGGCCCCTCGCGGTCGACATGCAGAGGTACCGGGAGGGGCGCACGGCCCGCCGGTCCCGCGACCGGGACCACCGGGCCCCCCGGCCGGTCCCTTCGGTCCCTTCTCCCGTCGGCGCCCGGACGGGAGATTCGACGGCATGCCGGGCGTCGGCCGTCCGGGCCCGGTGCCGTGATCCGACGAAGAGGAAACCACCATGACGCGCTGTGTCCTGACCGGAATCGACGGATCGCCGCAGAGCGAGGCCGCGGCCCTGTGGGCGGCCGAAGAGGCCCGCCGCCGGGGCTGCGCCCTCCGGCTGCTGCACGCCTGGCCGTGGCTCGACGCCGGGGACGACAACACCTCGCGGCCCGGCGACCCGCGGCCGAGGGCGTTGGACGCCCTTCACGGCATCGGCGACCGGATCCGGCACGACCACCCGGACCTCCCGGTGGAGGCCGTGGTGCTCTCGGACGATCCGGTCGACGGGCTGATCGCCGCGGCGAAGGGGCAGGAACTGCTGGTGCTCGGGTCCCGCGGGCTCGGCGGGTTCGCCGGCCTCCTGGTCGGTTCGGTGGGGCTCGCGGTGGCAGCCGGCGCGACCGTCCCGACGGTGCTGGTCCGCTTCGGACAGGCACCCGCCGAGCGGACCGCGGCCGTCGGGGCGACCCGGGAGGTGCTGGTCGGTCTCGACGGCCGTGAACCCTGCGACGCCGTCGTCGAGTTCGCCGCCGCCGAGGCGGAGCTGCGCGGCTGCCGGCTGCGCGTCGTGCACGGGTGGGACCTGGTGGCCTCCTGGGCCTACGGGGGCCTGATGTCGCCCATGGTGGACCCGGTGGAGCAGGAGGCCGGCGAAACGGCCCTGATCTCACCGGTCCTCGCCGGCCTGAGGGCAAGACGCCCCGGCGTCGACATCGTCGAGGAGGTCCGCCTCGGCGGCGGAGCCCAGGCCCTGCTGGAGGCCTCCACCCGTGCCGACCTCGTCGTCGTCGGCCGGCGGGAGCGCCGTCACCGCCTGGGACCGCGCCTCGGTCCGGTGGCCCACGCCGTTCTGCACCACTGCGCCGCCCCGGTCGTCGTGGTCCCCCACCCGTGAGCCGAGCGCACCCCGCACCACCGCCCACCCGAGCAGCGACAAGGAGCACCACCGTGTCCAGCACCCACCGCCGCGCCCGGCCCGACAACCCGTCCGCACCGTCGTGCGGCCACCTGCGCCGGGCCTTCGGTCCGGAGCGCAACCCACTCGGCCGCGCTCTCGACCGGGCCCGGAGCCGGGCGGTGGTGCTCACCGCCCTCGGGATCGGCCTCGCGGCACTCCTCGGCGCCGGGGCCGCCGTCACCCATCTCTCCGTCGGCCAGCGGCAGGCCGCGGCCACGGCCGCCCGCCTGCACCGCGTCGAAGCCTCGGTGCAGGGCTCGGTCCGGAGGGCGGAGGCCACCGTCGCCGGCGGAAAGGCCGTCTACCGCGCCGACGCCGCCTGGACCTACCCCGGCAACCAGCGCAACACCGGCACCATCGACGTACCCCGGGCCACCGGGCCCGGTGCCACCGTCGGAATCTGGGTCGACCGGGACGGCCGCCCGGCGGCCGCACCCCCGAGCACCGCCGACCTCGTGTTCGACGCGGTGTTCCTCGGCCTGTTCCTCTTCGCTCTGCTCAGCGTGCTCGCCTCCGCCGGGCTCTGCGTCAGGCTGAGCGCCCTGGACCGTCGGGCCGACCGGGCCTGGACACGGTCCTGGGCCCGGCTGGAACCCGTGTGGAGCGGCCGCGCCCCACGCGGACACCACCTCGGCTGACCGGACACGACGGCACGGTTCCCCCGACCGGCTCGGCCCTGCAAGGAGGACCGTGCCAGACCGACCCGGCACCGCGCGGGCCGTCGTCGCCGCCGCGTGCGCCGCACCGCCCGTCCACAACACCAGCCGAGCTCGACGGCCGGGCCCTCCAGCTGGACCAGGATCGGGATCAGCTTCTGCCCCGTGTCGATACCGTCGCACCCACTGGCCGCCACGCTCCACAACAGCCGTGTCCCGGACCGAGTAGGGCCGGACGGCCCTACCGAAACCACCCCCGGTCACGCCAGACTTCGCGTAGGTTTCACGCAGCCTGCCACCGGGGCGGGCACACGGGGGTTGGAGCGGTGATGACGGAGAGTCCGGCAGCTGGGACGAGCGGCCCGGTGAAGGTGTTCCTGCTGGACGACCACGAGGTGGTCCGTCGGGGCGTGCACGACCTGCTGGACGCCGAGCCGGGCCTCCAGGTGATCGGCGAGGCCGCCACGGTCGAGCAGGCCCTCGCCCGGGTCCCCGCCCTCCGCCCCGACGTCGCCATCCTCGACATGCGGCTGCCGGACGGCGACGGCGTGACGGTCTGCCGCGAACTGCGCTCAAGCATGCCGGGACTTGCCTGCCTGATCCTCACCTCGTTCGACGACGAGGAGGCCCTCCTGGACGCCATCATGGCCGGAGCCGCCGGCTACGTCCTCAAGCAGATCAGCGGAACCGACCTGGTCTCCGCCGTGCGCACGGTCGCCTCCGGCCAGTCGATGCTCGACCCCGGCGCTGCCACCCGTCTGATGGCCCGCCTGCGCGGCGACGCCACCACCCAGCAGAGCTCCGACCTGCCCCGGCTCACCGAACGGGAGCGGGAGGTCCTCGCCCTGGTCGGCGAGGGGCTGACCAATCGCCAGATCGGTCAACGGCTCTACCTCGCCGAGAAGACCGTCAAGAACCACATCTCCCGCCTGCTGGCCAAGCTCGGCGTGGAACGGCGCGTCCAGGCCGCCCTGATCGCCACCCAGACCCTGGCAACCAACCGGCAGCCCACCGATCGGCCCGGCCGCTGAACCGACCGCCTCGGGACACCAGCCCCCACCGACGCGGCCCGGCCGGCGCCCTCGCCGGCCTCTCGGTCGGCGGCCGGCACGACGGACGCGGCGCCGTGAGGCCGGGTCAGTGTTCCAGCGGCACCGACCAGGACAACCTGGTGCCGCCGGCCTCCGGAGAGACCAGTTCGAAGACACCCCCCAGGGTCTCGGCCCGCTCCGCGAGGTTGCGCAGCCCGCTACGCCGCCCCTGCTCCGGGATGCCCACCCCGTCGTCCTGCACCGTGAGCACCACCCGGGACCCGGTCGCCTGCAGTACCACCTCGATCCGCCCTGCCCGCGCGTGCCGGGCCGCGTTGCTCAACGCCTCCCCCAGAACCGCCACCACGTGGTCGGCCACCTCCGCGGGCACGTCCGTGTCGAGCAGGCCCTCCATGCTCAGCCTGGGCGGGAAGCCCAGCCCGGCCTGCGCCTCCTCGGCCACCCGCACCACGCGTGCCCGCAGGCCCTGGACGCCCTTCTCCTCCCGCGCCCGCAGGCCGAAGATCGTCGACCTGATGATCTTGATGGTCTCGTCCAGGTCCCCCACCGCTCGCAGCACCCGGTCCGAGGCGCCGGGATGCTCGATGAAGCGGGCCGCGCTCTGCAGGGTCATCCCGGTCGCGAACAACCGCTGGATGGCCAGGTCGTGCAGGTCCCGGGCGATCCGGTCCCGGTCCTCCAGCATCGCCAGTTGCTCGGCGTCCCGGCGGCGTTCGGCGAGTTCCAGGGCGAGCGCCGCCTGATCGGCGAAGCCCAGCAGCGGGCCGATCTCCCGGTCCGTGAACGCCGCCTCCCCCGTCCGCCGCGCCAGCAGCAGCACGCCGTCCACCGGACCACCCGCGCGGCCCAGCGGAACGGCCACCGCCGGGCCCAGACCGTCGTAGAGTCGCGGCCCTTCCGTGAACCGCGGATCACCCGCCAGGTCCGCCGTCGCCGCCGGAGAGCCCTGCGCGCACGCCTCGCCCGCCAGCGTGCCCTCCAACGGCACGTCCAGGCCCTGCCTCCCGGCCGTGTCCCCGCCCAGTGCCAGCTCGACCCGTACCGTCCCGGTACCCGGAACGGGCACCGAGACGTCCGCCAGTTCGGCGCAGGTGATCTCCCGCGCCCGGCGCGCGATCAGCTCGACCACCTCGGAGCGGTCACCTCCCGACAGCAGCCCACGGGTGATCTCCGCACTCGTGCCGAGCCAGCGCTGCTGGCGCTGCGCCTCCTCGTAAAGCCGGGCGTTGTCGATCGCGACCCCGGCCGCCACCGCCAGGGTCGAGATCACCGACTCGTCGTCGGTGTCGAACTCCTCACCGGAGCGCTTGTCGGTCAGGTACAGGTTGCCGAACACCTCCTCGCGCACCCGTACCGGCACCCCGAGGAACGCCCGCATCACCGGGTGTTGCGCCGGGCAACCCACGGACGACGGGTGCTCGGCGAGGTCCATCATTCGCAGCGGCTCCGGGTGGCGGATGAGCTCCCCCAGGAGGCCCCGACCCGTCGGATACGGCCCGATCCGCTGGATCTGCTCGTCCGACATGCCCACAGTGAGGAACTGGGAGAGCGTCTCGCCGTCGGGGCCGATCACCCCGAGCGCCGCATACCGGGCGTCCACCAGGACGGCGGCCGCCTCCACGATGCGCCGCAGCACCTGCGTCAGCTCCAGCTCGCGGCCTACCGACAGCACCGCCTCCAGCAGACTGTGCACCCGGTCCCGAGTGCCCCGGGCCGCGTCGATCCGCGCCTGCAACTCCTCCAACAGCTCGTCCAACCGCAGCTGCGGGATCCGCGACCGCACCTCGTCCCCGCCCATACGAGCCTCCTCGTCCCTTGCCGCCGGCGCGTCGATTCTTGCAGAAGACGCCACCGACCGAGTCGGACGAGCGGCCCCCACCCGAGCCGACGCGCGCGGTGCGCCACCGGGCTGGGTTCATGCCCCGGCGGGCTGGGTGAGCGTGTGCCAGGCGTGGTAGCCGCCGAGGAGGTCGGCGGTGTCGGGGTGGCCGTGGTGGCGGAGCAGGCTGGCGGCGATGGAGGAGCGGTGGCCGCCGGCGCAGTGGACGACCAGGGGGCGGTCGGTGGGGAGTTCGGTGAGGCGGCCCGGGAGCTCGGTCAGGGGGATGTGGAGGGAGCCGTCGATGGAGCCGGCTTCGCGTTCGCCGCAGGTGCGGACGTCCAGGACGGTGGGCGGCTGTGCGCTGGTGAGGGCGGTGCGGAGCTGCTCGGCGGTGAGGCGGCGGGCGGGGGTGAGGTCGTCGGCGAGGGCGGGCAGGGCGTTGGCGGGGTTACGCAGGTAGCCGGCGATGTGGTCGAAGCCGATGCGGGCGAGGCGGGTGATGACCTCGTCCTCGCGGTCCTGCGGGGCGATGATCGCAAGGGTGCTGTCGGGGGTGAGGACGGTGCCGGCCTGTTCGGCGAAGCGGCCGTCGAGGGGGACGTTGACGGCGCCGTGCAGGTGTCCGGCGCCGAAGTCCTGGGGGTTGCGGGCGTCGAGGACGACGGCGCCCGCGGCGCGGGCTTCCCGGAGGCCTTCGGGGCACAGGGGGCGGGCGGCAGCGGTGCGGTCGAGGAGCGGGTGCTCCTGCCGGTTGAGGGCGGCGTCGTGGCCGAAGTAGGCGGGGGCGTTGGACTGGCCGGCGGTGACGATGCGGACGAAGGTGTCCTGGTCCATCGGCGCGCAGGCGTAGTTGGTGGCGCGCTCGCGGCCGATGGTGGAGCGGCGGTCGGTGGAGAGGTTCTTGCCGCAGGCGGAGCCGGCGCCGTGGGCGGGGAAGACGAGGGTCTCGTCGGGCAGGGTCATCAGCTTGCGGTGGACGCTGTCGTAGAGCATGGCGCCGAGTTCCTCGGCGGTGACGCCGGTGGAGGCGAGCAGGTCGGGGCGGC
This sequence comes from Kitasatospora sp. NPDC051702, assembly GCF_040681575.1. Classification (NCBI taxonomy): domain Bacteria; kingdom Bacillati; phylum Actinomycetota; class Actinomycetes; order Kitasatosporales; family Streptomycetaceae; genus Kitasatospora; species Kitasatospora sp. NPDC051702. Next base: position 18,172 of record NZ_JBFAZB010000014.1, on the reverse strand, counting down.
CGACGTCGCCGATGAACAGCGCGTCGCCGGTGAGCACGCCGTAGGGGACGGTGTCGTCGGGCTGCTCGAAGACCAGGATGCTGATCGACTCGGGGGTGTGGCCGGGGGTTTCGAGGATCTGGAGGGTGACGTCGCCCAGCTCGATCCGCTCGCCGTCGGCGAGCTTGCGGATGGGGTAGTCGGTCTCCGCCCGCCGCCCGTAGCCGATCCAGGCGCCGGTGCGGGCTGCGAGTTCGAGGTGGCCGGCCAGGAAGTCGGCGTGGAAGTGGGTGTTGACCACCGCCTCGACGGTGAGGCCGCGGGCCTCGGCCTCGGCGACGTACTCGTCGACGTCGCGCCGCGGGTCGACGACGACGGCGCGACCGGTGCGCTCGTCCGCGATCAGGTACGAGGCCTGGGAGAGGCAGTCGAGGTAGAACTGGGCGAAGTACACGGGGAATCCTCCTGGGCGGCGCCGGGCGTCGCAACGCACTGATCGATACCCCCCTCGGTATATGTGCCAGCATACGACAGGACTGCCGATACGGGAGGGGGTATCTCGGAACGCTTTCGATAATACCCCCGGGGGTACTATGGTGAGGAATGACGGGACCCGGCCGCCGCTGTCCCACCGACGCGCCGCGGCCGTGGACCGGCCCCTCGGAGGCCCCCGCACGTCGCCGGGCCACCGAGCCGGGCGCGCCCGTCGCACCGCCCCGCGCCCCCGAGCCGCGGGCGGACACCCCCACGCCGACGGCGTGCGCCGCCGACGCTCCGGACCCACCCCCCGGCCCCGGGCGCCCCGCACCACGCCACACCACCCACCGGAGAAGCGCATGCCCCCGCTGCCGTCCACCTCCTCCCGGAACCCCCATCCGGCCCACACCGGCGCCGCCCTATGACCGCACTGCTGCTGGCCCTGGCGGCCGGAGCCGTGGTCGGCCTCGCCCTCGGCGGGCTGGGCGGGGGCGGCAGCATGCTGGCCGTCCCGGCGCTCGTCTACCTGCTGGGATTCAGCCCGGCCCTCGCCACCACGGCGGGCCTGGCGATCGTCGCCGCCACCTCGCTGACCGGCCTGTTCGCCCACGCCCGGGCGGGCCGGGTGCGCTGGCGCACCGGCGCCCTGTTCGCCGCCGCCGGCCTGCCCGCCGCCGCGGCGGCCGGGGCGGTCTCCGCGCACCTGCCCGGGGCGCTGCTGACCGGCGCCTTCGCGCTCCTGGCCGGGCTCGCCGCCTGGCGGATGCTGGCATCGACCAGGGCAACGGCACCCGCGGTAGCGCGGGCGGGGACCGTACCCGCGCCGGCGGCACCAGCAGAAACCCGGGCGCGGACGGCGGCCGTGCGGACGGCGATGACAAGATTGCCCGCCGTCGCGCCCCGGACCCGGCCCACCGCCGGAGCGGGCCGCGCGGCCGCGGCGGGCGCCGGGCTCGGCGCCGTCACCGGGCTGCTCGGCGTCGGCGGCGGATTCCTCGCCGTCCCGGCCCTGGTCTCGGCACTCGCCTTCACGATGGCCGAGGCGGTCGGCACCAGCCTGCTGGTCATCTCCGCCAACTCCCTCGCCGCGCTACTCCCCCGGCTCGGCGCCGCCGGGTCCGTCGACTGGTCGGTGGCAGCGCCCTTCACCGGGGCCGCGATCCTCGGCGCCTGGGACGGCAAGCGGCTCGCCGACCGGTTCGCCGGCCGCACCCTGCAGCGGCTCTTCGCCATCGCCCTCCTCGGCGTCTCCGCGCTGATGCTGGTCGGCACGCTGACCTGAGGCCGACGCCCACGCGCTGCCGGAACCCCGCCCCGACCAACCGAATCCCCGCCTCCTCTCTCCGGCCCGGCCCAGCGGCCGCCGCCGGCTTCCCCACCCCCACCGAAAGGACCCCCCATGACCACGCCGCTGACCGTCGAGCAGCTCCACCCCCGCCTCGGGCAGCTCACCCTCATCGACGTCCGCTCCCCCGGCGAGTACGCCTCCGGGCACGTCCCCGGCGCCCTGAACGTGCCGCTCGACCGGCTCGACCAGGCCCTCGCCGCGCTGCGCGCCGCCGCCGAACGGGGCGAGCTGGCGATCGCCTGCGCCTCCGGCCGGCGGGCCGCCACCGCCTGCCGGCAGCTCGCCGGCGCCGGCGTCCCGGCCCGCGTCCTGACCGGCGGCACCGATGCCTGGGCTGCGGCCGGCCACCCGCTGGAGCGACCGGCCGGTGCGCGGGCCGTCTGGGCGATGGACCGTCAGGTCCGCTTCGCCGCGGGAACGCTGGTCCTGCTCGGCCTGGTCGCCGACCGCGCCCTGCCGGGCACCCGCCGACTCGCGGCCGCGGTCGGCGGCGGGCTGGTGTTCTCCTCGCTGACCGACACCTGCGCCATGGGCCGGGCGCTCGGCAGGCTCCCGTTCAACCGCCCCCGCTCCGACGCCCCGGGCCTGGACGAGACGCTGGCGGCGCTCGGGCGCTGAGCCGCGGGCGCTTGCGGCACTCGGGCTGAGCCGCAAGCGCTCACGGCATTCGGGCGCTGAGCCGCAGAAGCGCTGAACCCCAACTGCGCGCGACTCTCGCACGCTGAGCCGACCGCCGGAGGCGAAGGTCCCCGCCCACCCCCGTGGGGCGGGGACCTTCGCCGGTCGGAAGCGGCCAGGACGGTACCCGGAGCCGCCGGGGCCCGACGGCGAAACGGGACGATCAGGGCCGCTTGTGCGCCGCCCGTTGACGGGACTCGGACGACGCTGTGAAATAACACATGTCACCCGTCACATGAGTCAAGGCCGTTTCGGGGATTTGAACGTTCAAACCCACTCCCGCCGGCCGACCCGCCCTGACCCACGACGCTCCGCCGGACCGCCCGTCCACGCACCCGCCCCCTGATGCGCCCGCCCCCTGACGCACCCCCACCCGCCCGACAGGAGAGCCGCCATGCCCCTCACCCGTGCCCCGCGCCGCGGACCGGCCCGAGCCCTGCCCCCGGGCCTCACGGCCCTCACCGTCCTCGCCGTCCAGGCCGCCGGGGCAGGGCCCGCCCTGGCCGCCGACGCGGCGGCTCCGCTGGCGGACGGCGGCACCTACGTCATCTCCTCCGCGCTGGACGGCAGTTGCCTCGGACCGCAGTACGCGCAGACCGCCCCCGGCACGCCGGTGGTCGGCGCCGCCTGCCAGGGCCTGCTCAGCCAGCGCTGGCAGCTGCACCGGACCACCACCGGGGGTTACCAGCTCGTCAACGCCGCGAGCGGCCGCTGCCTCGCCCTCGGCGGGGCCGGGCAGCGCCCCACCGCGGCGGACTGCGGCACCGCCCCCGGCACCGCCGCCTTCACCATCTCCCGCGCTCCGGGCGGCCGTTACACGCTGGCCGCGGGCGGCGGCTGTCTCACCGCCGCGGACGCGGACGACCGGGAGGCCGCGGCCCGGCGCCGGGACTGCGACACCCGGCCCGCCCACCGGTGGACGCTCACCCGCACCGAGCCGCTGGTCCTGCCCAACCCGGGCTTCGAACAGGGCGCGGACGGCTGGACCCTCACCGAGCACACCGGCACCGCCACCAACAACCCGCACACCGGCAGCCGCCTCGCCTACCTGGACGCCGGCACCGGCTACCGGGTGAGCCGCCAGGTCACGGCCGTCACCGCGGGCGCCTACGACCTGTCGGCCTGGATCGCGACCGGCGGCGCCGGGGGCACCTTCGAGGTCCGCGTCAACGGCGCCGTGGCGGGCTCGCTGAGCCTGCCCGAACAGCCCACCTACGCCAAGTACACGCTGCCCCGGATCCGCGTCGCGGCCGGCGACACCGTCACCGTCGGCATCGGCTCCTCCCCCACCGGCTGGGTCAACGTCGACGACGTCGCCGTCGCCCCGGCCGCTCCCCGGGACCCGCGGATCAGCTCCTCCGACCCGGAGGTCGTCGCCCTGTTCGACTGGGCCAAGACCAAGGCCAACAGCTGGGTGCAGCAGGCCGGCACGAGCGGTGTGCTCAACATGGACGAGAACCACACCGGTGGCACCGGCAGCACCACCTACGACACCACCTACTGGGCCGGCTACCCGTTCCGCTCCGACTTCTACAGCCGCGACTTCGCCCACCAACTGGTCGGCGCCCACCTGCTCGGCCTGGACGCCGAGAACAAGACCATGCTGCGCGGCTTCGCCGCCTCGGCCACCGAGGTCAACCGGCTCTACCCGGTCTGGGCGCTCAACTTCGACGCCAGGACGTACGGCAGCATCGACTACCGCGGACCCGACCGCTTCGTCCGCGAGCTGCCCGCGCCGTTCGAGCTGGTGCAGAAGGCCGGCGAGGCCTACCAGTGGACCGGGGACCGCGACTACGTCGACGACCCCACCCTCACCGGGTACGTCCGCAACACCCTCGGCCCCTTCATCGCCGGCCACCCCGGCCCCGTCGACAACGGCGGCCTGCCCATCCCCCAGGCCACCAGCAGCAGCATCTTCGCCGGCACCGCCAGCTACGCCGAGAACGCCACCAGCACCTACGCCGAGGCCGGCGACGCGCTGGGTTCCCAGTACCAGGCGTACCTCGCGGCCGCCGCGCTGGCCTCCGCCCAGGGCGACACCGCGACCGCGGCGGGCTACCAGCGGGCCGCCACCGCGCTGCGCACCTACGTCAACTCCACCTGGAGCGTGGACTCGGCGCAGCCCGGCGAGGTCGTGCACGGCTACGACACCACCGGGCGGCCGGTGACCGGCTGGGGGTACGAGGCGAACGTGCTGATGCCGGTCAAGGGGCTGCTCGACCCGGGCCCGCGCCGCGACGCCTTCCTAGCCGCCGTCGACGCGGCCGACTCCGGCCCGGACCGCTCGTCCAACCTGGAGGCCCTCACCTACCTGCCGGACGCCTTCTTCGCCAACCACGACGGCGACACGGCGTGGAAGTGGATGCGGCAGATCCACCAGGGCGTCGACCAGCTCCACGCGAGCGGACGCATGCTCAACGGCGACTACCCCGAGGTCCCGTTCACCCTGCTCAGCCAGACCGTCCAGGGCCTGCTCGGCGTGCAGCCCGACGCGGCCGCCGGCACCCTCACCACGGCCTCCCAACTGCCTTCCACGATGGGCTGGTTGCAGGTCGCCGACATCCCGGTCGGCGCCGGGTCCGTCACCGTCCGGCAGGACGGCCACCGCAGCACCACCCTGACCAACACCGGCCGCTCCCCGCTCGTCTGGGAGGCCCGCTTCACCGGGGCGCGCACCGGCCTGACCGTCGACGGGCGGAGCCTGCCCGTCCGCACCAGGACGGTCGACGGCGTGACCTACACCTACGCCACCGTCACCGTCGCCCCCGGCCGGACCGCGACCGCCGCCGTCACCGGCTGACCCCGCCGCGGGCCCATCGCCCGCCCCCGCCTGCACACCCCACACCCGCACGCCCCCCACCCCCCGGTACCGCGGCCGGCCGGGCCCCCGCCCCGGTCGGCCGCGCACCCCCGGACGCCCCGTCCGCCCCCACCGGCGCACCGCCGGATCCCCCACCCCCCCACAGGAGCGCCCCATGCGCCTCGTCCCCCACCGCCTCGCGGCCCCCGTGCTCGCGCTGGCCCTCGCCGCCACCGGCCTCGGCACCCTCGCCCTGGGCACGGCCGCGCCGGCCGCCGCCCTGGGCAACGGCGCCGCCCTCACCCCGCCGATGGGCTGGAACTCCTGGAACTCCCTCGGCACCGAGGTCACCCAGGACCAGGTCGTCCAGACCATCGACTTCATGGCCGCCAACGGCCTGGTGGCCGCCGGCTACGACACCGTCACCATCGACGACGGCTGGTCGCTCTGGCACCGCGACGGCCAGACCACCGACCCGGCGCGCACCGCCGACGGCTCGCTGCAGCTCTACGACGCCGCCGGGAACCCCGTCAGCGGCACCGACGGCACCGGCCACGACCCCACCAGCGGCCACCTGCTCCCGCGCCCCGACCACTTCCCCGCGCAGACCGTCGACGGACGCACCGTCAACGGCATCGAGTACCTCGCCCGCTACGCGCACGCCAAGGGCATGAAGTTCGGCCTCTACGCCACCGACACCTACCTCACCTGCCAGATGCACCCCGGCAGCCTCGGCCACGAGGCCACCGACGCGGACGACTTCGTCTCCTGGGGCGTCGACTTCGTCAAGTACGACGACTGCCCGTACGGCCCGCGGATCACCGGCCCGGACGGCCACGACTACGGCACCCAGGGCGAGGGCCGGGAACTCACCCGCTCCGTCTACGCCCGCGTCCAGGACTTCCAGCGGGCGCTCGACGCCGCCTCCGTCGCCCACGGCCGGCCGAAGGTCACCCTCAGCGTCTCCGCGCAGCCCGTCCACACCGGCGTCCCGTACCTGCAGGCCGCCGACGACCCGGCGCGCACCGACCCGGTCGTCCGGGCAGCCGACCCGGTGCCCTTCCAGGCGCCCGGCTACGCGCCGACCGGCGTCTGGTGCGGCCAGGTCGCCAACCTCTGCCGGATCGGCGGCGACCGCGACAGCGAACTCGACGGCGTGCTCTGGAACGGGCAGTTGCAGACCGCCCTCCAGTACCCCGGCAACGTCCGACCGGGCAGCTGGAACGACCTCGACATGATGTTCACCGGCTGGCAGGACGTCTACGGCCTCTGGGGCACCACCGACACCTGCACCTGCCACAAGCCCTTCACCGGCGACGAGTCCCGCACCGAGACCTCGATCCTCGCGATGCTCGCCGCCCCGCTGATCTCCGGCGCCGACCTGCGCACCGCCGCGCAGTCCCGGCACACCCAGGACGGGCACAGCTGGTCCACCGGGATCGACGCGGCGAGCCTGGCCACGCTGAAGAACCGGGACGTCATCGCGATCGACCAGGACGCCCTGGCCCAGCCCGCGACACTGGTCGGCGCCCGGCCCGCGAGCCCCACCGCCCCGGTCGTCCTCAAGCGGCGGCTGGCGAACGGGGACACCGCCGTGCTGCTCGTCAACCAGGACCCGGCCGCGAGCCGGACCGTCGGCACCAGCCTGCGCGAGCTCGGCCTGAGCGGCCCCGGTTACACCGCCAAGGAGCTCTGGAGCGGCGCCGGATCGACCGTCACCGACACCCTGACCGCCACCGTGGCACCGCACGGCGCGGCGCTCTACCGGCTCTCCGCGCGGGCGGCCACCACCCCGGCCGCCGTGGTCGACGACGGCCGGTACCACGCCGTCGCCACGGGCGGCGGCCTGGCCCTGGAGGTCTCGGGCACCTGCAGCTCCCCGCTCGGCTCCGTCGCGGACGTCAACACCTGGTGGCCCACCCACACCTCCGAGCAGTGGACCTTCACCGGCAACCCGGACGGCACCGTGCGGATCAGCGACAACTGCGGCACCGCCACCCACGCGCACACCGTGCTCTCGGCCGGGACGGCGGCCGGGAACAGCGCCTACCTGCTGAACCCTTCCCCCGGCAACCCCTGGCAGGAGTGGCGGGTCGTCCAGGACTCCGCCACCGGCGCCCTCACCATCACCAACGTCGCCACCGGCCTGGTGCTCACCGGCCACGGGGCGCCGGGCGCCACCGTGACCACGGACGCGGCGGACGGCGCCGCCGCCGGCCAGGGGTGGAACCTGCTGTCCTGACCCCGACGTCGCCGCGTCCGCCGGGCCTCGGCGGGCGGACGCGGCCGGGGCGAGCGCCACGCACGCGCAGAGGCCCGGGCCCGGCACCAGCAGCACGCCCGCGACGGCGACCGCCGCGACCGGGTACGGCCGGCGGGCCGCCACCACCCGGCCCCGGTGCTCCGCCGGCGCGCCGCCCAGCACCGGGCCCACCGCGCCGCGGTGCGGGCGGCGGCCCGGCCGCGCCGTGACGGGACGGGACGGGACGGGACGGGACGGGACCGCGGTGCCGGACCGGGAATGCCCGGCACGACGGGCCACCGAGTGGCAGGGTGGGGGCCATGTGCGGCCGATTCGTCTCCACCACCACGCCCCAGGACCTCGTCAGCCTGCTCGGAGAGCTGCGCTGGGATCCGGCCGAGGCCCTCGCCCCCAGCTGGAACGTCGCCCCCACCGACCCGGTGCCGGCCGTGCTGGAACGCGTCGACCGGGAGACCGGTGAACTACTCCGCCAGCTGCGCCCGTTGCGCTGGGGCCTGGTGCCGTCCTGGTCCAAGGACCCGTCCGGCGGCGCCCGCATGATCAACGCCCGCTCGGAGACCGTCCACGTCAAGCCCGCCTTCCGCAAGGCCTTCGCCACCCGCCGCTGCGTCGTCCCCGCCGACGGCTACTTCGAGTGGCGCGAGGTCCCCGCCGAGGCCGGGCGGAAGAAGTACAAGCAGCCCTACTTCCTGAGCACCGGCTCGGTGATGCTGATGGCCGGCCTGTACGAGTTCTGGCGCGACCCGACCCGGCCCGAGGACGACCCGGCGGCCTGGCTGGCCACCGCCGCCGTCATCACCACCGACGCGAGCGACAGCGCCGGGCGCGTCCACGACCGGATGCCGCTCACCGTCGCCCCCGACGACCTCGCCTCCTGGCTCGCCCCCGACCACACCGACTCCGACGAGCTCCACCGGCTGCTCCGCCGCCCCGCCGACGGCGCCCTGACCGTCCGCGCCGTCCCCACCACCGTCAACAGCGTCCGCAACAACGGGCCCCAGCTCCTCGACCCCGCCCCCGACCCGCTCGGCCTGGCCGACTGACCGGACGTCGGCCGGCCCCGCCGCCCCCGCCGACCCGCCGGCCCGACGGCCCGGAGAAGTCGCCCGGGGTCAGGCGCGCCCCAGCGGGAGGAGGTACTGGACGGGTTCGTCGAGGTCGTCCAGGCCGAGGAGTTCGTGGGCGAGGTCGTCGTGGAGGCCGCCGAGCGGGATCGTGCCGAGGCCGCAGGCGGCGGCGGTGAGCAGCAGGTTCTGGGTGAGGTGGCCGGCCTCCAGCAGGCCGAGGCGCAGCGCTCGCAGCCCGTAGCGGCGGCGCAGCAGGGCGAGGTCGAGGTGGACGGCCAGGACGGCGGGGGCGTGGTCGATGCCGACGGCGTCCGGGTCCTCGGCCGGGCGGGAGAGGTAGGAGGAGAGGGCCTTGAGGTCGTCGAGAGCGGGTGCCGGACCGATCGGGCGCAGGGCGCGGCGTTCCGGGAGGCACTGGTAGGTGCCGGCGGGCAGGCCGTCGACGGCGAGGGCGAGCAGCCGGACCCGGACGGAGTGGAGGGCGCCCGCGCTGGGGTGCGGCCGGTGCCGGAGGGTGCGGGCGGTGCCGTCCGCGAGGGGCTGGCGGGTGGTGTGGCTCGGTGCGAGCGCGGACCAGAGGACCGCGCCGAGGGTGGCGGCGGTGAGCGGTCCGGTGAGCGCGCCGCGGGTGGAGCGGCGGCTGCGCAGGGCCTCGGCGAGCAGGACGGCGGGGAGCGGCTCGGCGGGCAGCGGGACGTCCCCGGTCGCCTCCTGCGGTACCTGGCGGGGCGCCAGGTCGCGCAGGGCGGTGTCCTCGGCGCGGCCGATCTGGAACTTGCTGCGCTCCAGGTACTGGTAGTCGGGGGCGTGGTGGTCGGCGGGGAAGAAGGGGAACGGGGCGGTCGCGCCGTCGGTCTCCAGCAGGGTGCGGGCGGCGAGCCGACAGACCGCGCGCTCCTCGTCGGGGCCGACTCCGAGCCGGTTGAACAGCATGTGCAGCTGGGAGGCCCAGACCCAGGAGAGGCGTTCGGCGGCCTCGGGCGGGGCGGCGGCGCGCATGCGTTCGGCGGCGGCCGTGACCTCCCCGGCCCAGTCGGTGAGCCAGGGCGCGGCGGTGCCGGCGTCGAGGGCCTCGCGCAGGGCCCGGGCGCGGCGGGCGAGTGCCTGGCGCTGTTGGGCGAAGACCGTGTTGACCCTGGTGTGGACGGCGGCGCCGGGCAGCGGCCGGAACTCGGTGACCCACCGCCAGGAGGCGGCGTGGCGGCGCAGCCAGCGGGCGGCGGCGAGCTCGTCGAGCCCGAGCGCGTGGGCGGTGGTGTGCGCGAGGTCGAGGGCCAGCGGCAGCCGGGTGGCGGCCGCCGGGGCGGCGGTCAGGGCGCGGACGACCGTGCGGGAGGAGTGGACGAAGACCTCCTCGGCGATCGGCAGCAGGGCGGGGCCGCCGTAGCGTTCGGTCTCCGGTGCGTAGGGGACGGCGGTGACCTCGCCGTGGCGGGCGGCGCGGGTGCCGTCGGGCGGGGTGCGGCGGGTGGCGAGGCGGGTGAGGGCGGCGGCGAGCCCGTCGGCCCGTCCGGGGGCGCCGGGGCCGCGAAGGCGGATCCGCAGGTGGGGGCCGCCCTCGTTGTAGCGGATGAAGAACCAGTCGGTGCCGGGGTGCGCCGTGGTGAGGCCGTCCAGGAGCGGGGCGAGGTCCTCGGTGACGAAGGCGTCGGTGTCCGGGGCGGGGAGGGGCAGGGCCAGGTGGAGGCTCTGCCAGTCGGTGGTGGTCGGCGGGTGGGTGGTCATGGGTCCTCGGGTCCTTCCCGGGCTGCTCGGTGCCCCGGCTCTGCGACTGTCGGCGGCGGGGTGGCTAGGGGAACGGGTGCGGGTGGAGGGGCAGGTCCTCGTACCGCAGCGGGCGGGGGGTTCGGCCGAGGCGGTGCGGGACGTCCAGCAGCCGGGGCAGGCCGCGGGTGCGGCGGTTGACGTGGCCGAAGGTCATCGGGAGGGTGCCGGGGACGACGACCTTGACGCAGTGCAGGCCCAGCCGGTCGCGCACCCCCGGTTCGTCCTGGGTGACCACGACCACCTCCAGTCCCTCGGCGGCGAGGCGCTCCACCGTCCGGTCCAGCAGCCGGGTCAGGTCGGTGACCGGTTCGGGGGCGCCGGGCCAGCGCCGACGCCAGGGCACCGGGGGCGGCCCGGCGAACAGGAAGTCGAGGCGGGGCTGGGCCTCCGGCAGGGTGTTGAGGCCGACGTGGTCGTCGAGGCCGACCACCAGCTCGGGCCGTTCCAGCATCGGCCGGAGCCGGTCCGGGTCGCGCGGTCCGCCGGGGGCGGCGGAGCGGTGCGCGGCCTCCTGCACGTTGGTGACCACCTCGGCGACGGCCGAGCGGATCGCGACCGCCGGGTCGTGGTGGGCGCCGGCGGCCAGGAAGGTGCGCGGGGCGTCCGGGTGGCCGCCGCGGTGGCGGCAGAGGGCGATCACGGCGGGGACGCCGAGGTCGTTGGTGGCATCGAGCAGGGTGAGCCGGTAGCCGAGCAGGTGTGCGCGGTCGGCGAGGTCGGCGACGGCCCGGTCCTCGACGGGGACGGCGACGCCGGGCAGCGGGGTCCGCGCGTACCAGGCCATCAGGAAGGCGTCGCGTTCGGCGACCTCGAACAGGCCGTAGAGCGCGGCCTCCTGGGGGCTGTTGCCGAGCCCGCAGCCGTTGGAGGACTCGTAGACCACCCGGGGGCGGCCCCGGTCGGGGAGGTCCCAGTAGGCGACGTGTTCGGGGACGGCGATCGGGCGGCGGTGGGTGAGGGACCAGCCGTGCACCCAGTCCAGCACCAGGTCGGGGGTGTGCGGGACGGTGGCGGCGGCCGGGTGCCCGTGGTGCGCCGGGTCGGGCAGGCCGAGGCGGACGGGGTCGAGGACGGCGCCGGGGCCGAGCTCGCGCGCCAGGGCGGCGTGGGAGGCCCGCAGGACGGTCCGGCGGCCGAGCGGGCGCATGCCGGCGTGGCGCTCGACGGCCTCGAAGAGGGCCACCCGCTCGCTGGAACGGTAGTCCGCGGCCCGGCCGTACCCGCCGTCGTCGAGCAGCCGACCGTCGGTGACCCAGGCGGTGGTGAGGGCGAACGCCGAGTCCTCGGTGCGGAAGAGGCGCCGGACGGGGCCGAAGCGCTCGTCGTGCAGTTCGGCGCGCAGCCGGTCGGCGCCGGTGCGGTCGTTGGCGCCGCGCAGTACGGTCGGGTCGGGCAGCGGGCGGGGGGTCGAGGGCAGCCGGGCGGCGGCCGGTCCGTCGGCGGGCAGCGGGTGGCAGACCGGGCAGCCGCCGACGGGGCGGACGCGGTGGGTGGACCAGGTGGCGCGGTCGCCGTGGAGGACGTACACGGTGGCGTGCGGCGCGGTGCCGTCGGCGGGTTCGGCGAGCAGGTCGGCGGCGAGGGCGGCCGCCGCCTCGGTGAACGCCGGGGTGCCGGTGCCGGCGAGGGCGAGGGTGGGGCTCTGCCAGGGGACGCGGCCGCCCGCGGTGGCCAGTCGCTGGTACTCGGTGCAGTGCAGGCAGGCCGCCGCCCCCGGCCGAAGGACCGGTCCGATCACCGTGTGGGCGCCGTCCTCCCGGATCGGCACCAGCCGGACGGGGTGGGCGAGGGCGTGGCGGCTGAGGCGTTCGGCCAGGCCGAGGGTCCAGGTGGTGAGGTGGACCAGGGCGGTGCCGCTGGTGGTCGCGAGGGCCTGGTCGGGGTCGAGGAGGGCGGGCTCGGCGCTTGCGGCGGTGGGAGCGGCCGTCGGGGCCGGCGGGCTCGTCGCGGTCATGTGCGGCCTCCGGTGGTGACGAGGGCGGTGAGGCCGCAGCCGTGCAGGGCGTCGGCCCAGGGCTGCGCGGCGGGGGTGGCGGGGCGCCACTCGACGGCGCGCAGGCCGGTCAGCTGCCGCAGGTCCGTCTGCAACCGTTCCTCGCGGGTGGCGAGTCCGGTGAGCCAGCGGTCCGTCCAGCCCTCGTCCGTCCAGGGGGCCGGTGCCGGACCGGCGGTGGCCAGGGCGGCCGCGGAGCCGGTGAGGGTGGTGTGCCGCGCGGCGGGGAGCCGCAGGCCGGCGGCGGAGCGGCGGGTGAGGGCGGCGAGCGCGGCGACCGTGACGGCGTCGGCCGGGGTGGCCTCGACGGCCCGGTCCGGGACGGCTGCCGCCGCGTCGTCGATCTCGGCCAGGAACGCTCCGGAGTCTTCGAGTTGACGCACTGTCAGCTCCGGCGGGCGGCCGAGGGCCCTGGTCAGCGCCGCGCACCAGTGGGCCGCCTGGGGGTGGTGCCGCCAGGCGGCGTCCGGGACGGCGGGCCCGCCGGCGGGGTCGGCCAGGCAGGCCCGGCGCAGGGCCCGGCCGAGCGCGTCGCCCCGGTCGGCGCCCACGACGGGGGCGGCCGGGTCGACGGCGGCCAGGTGGAGTTCGACGGCCCGGCAGGCGGCGGCCAGCCGGGCCAGGTCCGTGCGGACGGCGCCCGCCACGAGCAGGCCGGCCGGGGTGCGGCAGGAGACCAGGGCGACGGGCAGTTGCGGCAGGTCGCCGGGGGTCGGCCGGTCCAGCAGACCGAGTCGAGGGTCGCCGAGGGCGGCGATCCGGCGCAGGGCCTCCGCCAGGTCCGCCGGGGGCGCGGCCCGGGGGCCCGGGGCGGCCGCCCACGGGTGGTGCTCGGCCCGCGGCGGGCGGGCGTCGGCGACCAGCACGGCGGGTCGGGTGGCGAGCAGCCGCGGGTCCTCGGCCGGGTCCCCCGGGTCGGTCAGGCCAGCGACGGCGCAGAGCAGGCGGTGGGCCGCGGCCGCGGCGAGGAGCGCGGGCAGCGTCGGCGGTGGTGACGCGCCGGAGGCCGCCGGGTCGGCACCCTCGCGCAGGCGGGCGGCGAGGGCCTCGGCGTCGGCGCGGGTGCGGGCCGGACCGGCCGGCGCGGTGACGAACCCGCCGTCGGCGTCGCACTGCACGGCGAGGGCCACCGCCGGGTCACCCGCGACCAGCAGCACCCGGCCGGCGGGCAGCGCGGTGTCGGGGACGGCGGTCGGCGCGGCCCCGCCCCGGGCGAGCGCGCGGACCACCGCGCGGGCCAGCGGCCCGTCCGGGTCCGCCGCCGTGACCAGTGGGCGGGCGGCCGCGAGGGCCGCTGCCGCCTCCTGGGGCCGGGCGGCCGCCGAGCCGGGCCAGGGCAGGACTCCGGCACCGGCCGGGGCGTCGACCAGCAGGTCGTGCTCGCGCAGGCGGGCGGTCAGGGTGGCCAGTGCCGCCGCGACCGCTGGCGGGGTCTGCGGGTCGGCGGGGCCCGGTGCCGGCTCCTGGCCCTCGCCCGGTCCGGTGGCCGGCCCGGCCGCCAGCAGCCGCCACAGGGCCGGGAGGGCCCGGCTTCCCTCGAGGGTCAGGCTGGTGCCCCGCCCGCGCAGGTGCAGGCCCGCCCGCAGCGGGGTGACCGCCACGCCCGGGCGCAGCCGGGGGCGGGGCTCCGGCGCGGTCATGCGGGGCTCCGGCGCGGTCATGCCGCCCCCTCGACCGCGGTGATCACCTCGTCGATCCGGGCCCGCCAGCGGTGCCCGGTCAGCTCCGGGACGCTGCGCACCACCAGGTGGGCGGCGAGGTAGCGCTCCACCGGCCGGACGTCGCAGATCGCGAGCAGCCGGTAGAGGCCGTTGGTGCAGGCGCGGTAGATCAGGTAGTCCGGGCGGCTCCACATCGTGCCGGTCGGGTCGGAGCGGTGCAGCAGCTGATGGAACTCGCTGTAGCGGGTGCGCAGTTCGTGGTTCCAGCGTTCGGCGGTGGCGCGGTCGCCGACGGCTGCCGCGCGGTCCCGGTACTCCGTCCGGTCGCCGGCCAGGTCGGCTCCGGCCGCGAGGCGCTCCTCGGCCCGGCGCCAGGCCGTCGCCGACCAGTGCGCCCAGTCGCGTTCCCAGCCGCGCGCGCCGCCGTCGACGATCCGGCCGACCAGCGCCGTCACGGCACGGCCGTCCTGCGCCCAGCGGCGGTCGAACGCGGCGCGCAGCCGGCCGTCCGGGTCCTCGTGGAGGAGGAAGTCCTCCAGGTGGGAGAGGAAGGAGTAGTGGCCGCCGACCAGGCCGTCCGGGTGGGCGGTGGCGTGCGCGGCGAGCGCCGCCACCACGAGCTGGACCCGGGCCTCGGCCCGGTCGCCGTGTGCCGCGAGGAAGTCGCAGGCCGAGCCGAGGGCGGGCAGCCCGAGCCGGAGCAGCTCGTCCCGCAGCGCGGCCGCGTCGGCGCCGAGCAGGGCGTTCAGCGCGGTCGTGGCGGCGTCCTCGACGGGCTCGATCCGGACGGTGTTGTCCGGGACCAGCGGGCCGTACGGCGGGGCGATCAGCTCGACGCGTCCGGCCACCGCGGCCTCGGCCAGCAGCTGTGCGTCGGTCCGGTCCGCCGTGGAGGGGTGCGCCGCCGCCCAGGCCCTCAGCCGCCCGGCCGCGTGTTCGGCCGCGTCGGTCACCTGCCCGGGGGGCCCGGCCAGCCGCAGCCGCAGGTGCGGGCCGAACCGCCAGTGGCGCTCGACGTGCGCGCGCAGCCCGTCGGTCTCGGCCTGCCGGGCCAGCGGCAGCACGGCCTCGCGCAGCGCCCGGGTCTTGCCGGGCTGGTAGTGGTAGAGGACCACGTCCCGGGCTGTCGCGGCCTCAGGGTCGGTCATCGCACGCCTCCTCGACGCTGTTCGGATGGGCCTTCGTGACGATCGGGGCGGCCGCCCGCCGGCGGTCTGCGGGCGCCGCCGGGCGGCGCGCCGGTCACGGCCGCTCACCCGCGGGGCGCCGGGCCCGTCCCGGCCGCCCCGGGCGGTACGTCTCCGCGACCAGTTCGACGGCCCTGGTCGGCTCCGCCGCACCTCCGACGGCCGGGAGGGCCTCCTCCAGGACGACGCCCCGGGGGTGGCGGGTGAGCCACTTGCCGAGGTGGTGCAGGTGGAGCGGGTCGCCGAGGTCGACGGGCTGGGGCTTCGGCGCCCGCAGGTGGGCGACGAAGGCGTCCGCGGCGGGCCCCTCGGCCTGGTCCGGGACGGGGTGGAGGAAGAGCTGTTCGGGGAGGTCGAGCCGGGCGCGCCAGCGGGCGGCGGTCGTGGCGGGCACGCCGTCCGGGCCGGGGTCGGCGGCGAGGTCGGCGCGCAGGGCGTCCAGGACGTCCGCCGGGAGGTGCCAGCGGCGGCGGGCCAGCACGAGGTGGCGGTACCGCAGCCGCGGGGTGCGGGTGACGGTGCCGCCGGGGGCGGGCAGTGCGGTGCGCGGCAGCAGGGGGCGGAAGTCGACGACGCCGTTGGGGTGGTCGGCGAGCAGCGGGGCGAGCCGCTGGGGCAGCATGATCGGTGCGAGGAAGCCCAGGTAGAGCACGTCGAGGTGCTCACCGGTGGTACGCAGCCGGAAGCGCAGCTGGTCGCTCGCGGGGTCGTGGACGAGGTCGAGGTCCGCCTCGGCGAGACCGGTCCAGCGCCGGTCGGGGCCGATCTCGTCGGCCAGCAGCCGGGGGTGGAGGTTGGCGTTGAAGCCGCCGACGGGCCGGATCTGGGCGGCGCGGGCACCGGGTCCCAGGCCGCGGCGGATCTGCGCGGCGACGGCCGCGGCCGCCCGTGGCCCCGCCTCGTCGAGGAAGCGGCTGGTGAACCGCCCCCACCCGCCGTAGACGTGGTTGACGCAGAGCAGTCCGTCGGCGGGGTCGCGCTGGACGAACCAGGAGTAGCTGAGCGGCCGGGCGGCGGTCCAGTCGGGCAGGCGCTCGGCCAGGGCGCGCAGCTGCTCGACGGGCAGCAGCTGTTCCCCGCCCCGCTCGGGCGTGGCGGCGAACTCCGCCCGGAGGTGGGCGAGTTCGGCCGGGACGGCGGAGCTTCCGGCGTCGGCCCAGGCTTCGGCGGCGTCGGCGCCGAACTCCCAGGGGGCGGTACAGACCCCGCCGACGCCGTAGCGGGCGACGAAGCGGTCCCGGGCCGCCCGGCGCATCAGGTGGCCGTGGTCGAACAGCTCGGCGAGCGCGGCCGCTTCGCCGAGCGCCCTGCGGTCCGCGTCGTCCAGCCGGGGGCGGGCGGGAGCGGGCGCGTGGACGTCCTCGGTGAGGACCGTCAGTGGGGCGGCCTCGGCCGGAACGGGCCGGCCGGCCTCGGCGAGCGCGCGGCGCCAGTCGGCGGCGAGTCCGGCCAGCAGCGCGGGGCGCCGGTCGGCCGGAGCCGAACCGAAGTCCTCCGTCCGGTCGGCGAGTTCGGCGATCATCCGGACCAGCCCGGCGTCCTCCGGCCATTGCCGGAGCCAGTCCGCGAGGCGGCGCAGCGGCGCCTCGGCCTGGGGGTCGACCGGGTCGGTCGGGGCGAGCAGCCGGGCGCCCAGGAGCTGGCCGACGAAGCGGTGGACGGCGGGGTCGCCGTCGGGCCGGCCGAGGGCGGCGGCGAGGCGGGCGGCGAGGCGGCCCGGGGTGTCCGGGGTGTCGGCGAGCCGGGCGAGGACGGCCAGTTCGGGGCGGTCGGCCAGCTGGACCTGCTCCTCCCGGGTGACGAGGTACCGCCCTCCGGCGAACACCACCTGGCTGCGGGCGTAGCGCGCGAGGCCGTCGCCGGTCCGGGTGGAGCCGGCCATCCGGTGGGGCAGGGTGCGGCTGCGGCGGGGGTCGTCGAGCAGGGCTTCGACGAGGGCGCCGACCAGGGTGCGGTTCTCCTTGACGACGGCCCGCGGGGGCGCGCCGTCGGCCGCGTCCGCGCTCGGTGCTCCCGCGCCCGCACCCGCGTCCGCACCCACACCCGCGTCCGCGTCCGCGTCCGCCCAGCCGACGGCGGTGAACCAGGAGAGCGGACTGGTCTTGGTGGTGGCCCGCAGCGCGTGGCGCAGGACGGCCGCCTCCTCCTTGCGGGCCCGCCCGCCGCGCTCCCCCGGCTGGAGGCCGCGGCGCGCGGCGGCGGAGACCGCGCGCAGCAGGTCAGCGCTGGTGAGGGCGACGGCGCGGGCGAGGGCGGGTTCGGCGCACAACCCGGCCAGGGCCGCGCGTTCGGCGGCGAGCGCGGGCGGGAGGGCGGCGGCGAGCTCGTCCAGCAACCGGGCGCGGCGGGCGCGCAGCTCCAGCCAGGCGGCGAGCCGCGGCAGGCGGTCGGGGAGGTCGCCGAGCCGGTCGAGGAGGGCCGGGCGGGGCGGGCGGCCGTTGTGCAGGTCACGGCGGAGCGGGAGGGCGACCCGGCGGTGGAACTCCTCGCCGTGGCGGGCGCGTTCGGCGTGCAGGTCGTCGCAGAGCGCGGGCCGGAGGACGGCCTCGGCGGCCTCGAGGGCGGTGAGCCGGCCGAGCAGGTCCCGGACGGCGGCGGCCGGGGCGGACTGGGCCGGCCGGGCGAGCACGGTGGCCCGTACCAGGGTGTACGGAGCCGTGCGGGCGGGCGGTGCCCCGGCTGCCCCGGCGCGCTGGGCCAGCTGGGCCGGCTGGGCCGTCGGCGCGTGCTGCGGCGGGATGGCGTGGGTCCGGGCGCGGCCCGGGGCGACGCCGTTCGACGGTGCGTGGTTCGGCATGGCGGGGCTCCCTCCGACGGGCCGGTGGTGCGGACGATGTCCGGGTGCCGTGCGTGCGGCTGTGCGGGCGGCAGGGCCGGGGCCGGGACGGACGGTCGGCCCCGGCACCGGGCGGTGGCCCGGGTCTCCCCGGTCACCGCGGAGGAGATCGGGGC
>NZ_JBFAZB010000013.1:39646-160171 GCF_040681575.1 Kitasatospora sp. NPDC051702 | reverse complement strand
CGGCCCGGCGGCCGGCAGCGGCCGGCCGCCGGGCACGCCGCCGGGCCGCGTCCCGCTGGTGCGCGCGGCCGGTACCGCCGAGTAACGTCACCCTCATGGCAATCCGCACCAAGGACGAGGCCCTGACCCTCCTGCGCACCGCCCTGGACGACGCCGGCGCGGCCTGGGAGCCGGCCGCCACGGATCCGTACACGCTGGTCGTGACGCTCCCGGGCACCCGCAAGCTGAGCACCGCCTGCGCCCTGCGGGTCGGCGACCACACCCTGTCGGTGAACGCCTTCGTGATCCGCCGCCCGGACGAGAACCACGAGGGCGTCTACCGCTGGCTGCTGGAGCGCAACACCCGGCTGTACGGCGTCGCGTACGCCGTCGACCCGCTCGGCGACGTCTACCTGGCCGGCCGCCTGCCGCTCGAGGTGCTCACCCCGGACGCCGTGGACCGGCTGCTCGGCACGGTGCTGGAGAACGCCGACGAGCCGTTCAACACCCTGCTGGAGCTGGGCTTCGCCTCGGCGATCCGGCGCGAGTGGGAGTGGCGCACCAAGCGCGGGGAGTCCACCCGCAACCTGGCCGCCTTCGCCCACCTCGCCGCCCCGGCCGCCCCCGCCCCCGCGGCCGACTGACCGCCGGCCGCCGGGACCGGGCCCGGCCGCCCCGGGCCGCCCCGACCTCAGGCGTCCGCCGGAGCCTTCGCCGTCGCGACGGGAGCCCCGGTCACGACGGGAGCCGCGGTCGCGACGGCAGTCGGGGGAACCGGGGCCGTCGCCACCACCGCGGTCGCCCCGCTCCCGCCGACCGCTGCGGGGCCCGGCCGGCGCGCCAGCAGCACGTAGCCGACCGCGGCGGCCGTGCCGCACATCCCGCAGGCGGTCCAGAGCACCCCGCCGCCGGCCCGTTCCAGCAGCAGACCGCCCGCGGCCGGCCCCAGGAACGAGGCGAGCGACCAGGAGAGCGAGTACACGCCCTGGTAACGACCGCGCGCGTGGGTCGGCGACAGCTCGGCGATCAGGCCCATCAGGGTCGGCGTGTAGAGGATCTCCCCGATCGTCCAGACCGCCACCGTGAGCGCGTAGAACCAGGCGGACGAGCCGGCCAGCGCCGTCAGCCCGAACCCCCAGCCGATGAAGAGCGCGGCCGCCGCCAGCATGGCCGTCCGGCTGCGCCCCTCGACCCAGCGGGTGAGCGGGATCTGCAGCAGCACGATCAGCAGCCCGTTCAGCCCGATGACCAGGCCGTACTGGGTGGAGGTGATCCCCCAGCGGCCCATCTCCACCGCGAGCGTGGTGGAGCCCTGCTGGAGCACCAGGGCGAGCACCAGGGTGAGCCCGACCACCGCCATGAACCGGCGGTCCCGGAAGACGGTGACGATGCCGACCGCCGGCTCCGCGGACTTCGCGGCCGGGGCGTCGGGCTTGGTCTCCGGGATCCTGACGAAGATCACCACCGCGCAGAGCACCGTGGAGAGCGCGTCCAGCAGGAACAGCGCGAGGTAGCCGTGGGTGGCGATCACACCGGCGACGGCGGAGGAGAGGCCGAAGCCGAGGTTGATCGCCCAGAAGTTCAGCGAGTAGGCGCGGACGCGGTCCTCGACCGGCACGATGTCGGCGATGATCGCCGAGGTGGCGGGCCGGGTGGCGTTGTTGCAGAAGCCGACCAGGAAGGCCACCACGGCGATGGCCACCCGGCCGTCCGCGAAGCCGAGCACGGCGGTGAACAGGGCCGCGCCGAGCTGGGCGGCGACCAGGGTCGGCCGGCGCCCGATCCGGTCGGTCAGCACACCGGCGACGATCGCCGAGGACGCCGCACCGAGGCCGAACAGGGAGGCCACCAGGCCCGCGTAGAAGGGCGAGTACCCGCGCTCGCTGGTCAGGTAGAGCGCCAGGAAGGTGACCACGAAGGCGCCGAGCCGGTTGACCAGCGTGGACACCCAGAGCCACCAGAACTGGCGCGGCAGCCCGCCCACCGTCTCCTGCACCACTCTTCGGATCCGTGGGTTGGCCGGTGCGGCGAAGAGCATGTGGGGGCTCCCGTGTGCGGGCGTCCGCTGAGCGGAACGGGCAGGCCCGGCCAGCCGACGCGTGTAAGTGTCATTCCTGCTGCGCAGACATTACACATGGGGTTGAGGTCCCCACCAGCGCTTTTTCGGGCTCCACTAAGCTGGTGGCCATGGCTGACACGACGTACCGACTCATCCTGCTTCGCCACGGCGAGAGCCAGTGGAACCAGAAGAACCTGTTCACCGGTTGGGTCGACGTCGACCTCAACGAGAAGGGCGAGAAGGAGGCCGCCCGCGGTGGCGAGCTCCTGGCCGCCGAGGGCCTGTTCCCCGACGTGGTGCACACCTCGCTGCTGCGCCGCGCCATCCGCACCTCGCAGATCGCCCTGGACAAGGCCGACCGCCACTGGATCCCGGTCAACCGCAGCTGGCGCCTGAACGAGCGGCACTACGGCGCGCTCCAGGGCAAGGACAAGGCCCAGACCCTGGCCGAGTTCGGCGAGGAGCAGTTCCAGCTGTGGCGTCGCTCCTACGACACCCCGCCGCCGGTGCTGGCCGACGACAACGAGTACTCGCAGGCCGGTGACGCCCGCTACGCGGAGATCCCGAGCGAGCTGCGTCCGCGCACCGAGTGCCTCAAGGACGTCGTCGAGCGGATGCTCCCGTACTGGTACGACGCCATCGTCCCGGACCTCGCCGCCGGCAAGACCGTCCTGGTCACCGCCCACGGCAACAGCCTGCGCGCGCTGGTCAAGCACCTCGACGGCATCTCCGACGAGGACATCGCCGGCCTGAACATCCCGACCGGCATCCCGCTCGTCTACGAGCTCGACGCCGACTTCAAGCCCGTCGCCAAGGGCGGCCGCTACCTCGACGCGGAGGCCGCCGCCGCCGCCATCGAGGCCGTCAAGAACCAGGGCAAGAAGTAACGCCCGACTGCTTGCAGGCCCCGCCTCCCGGTTCCTTGGGTTCTAGGGGTCGTTGCAACACGTGGTCGGTTTGATCAGGCCGCGACGAGTCTATGCAGGCGCTCGGCTGGGGTTTCCCAGCCGAGCGTTTTGCGTGGGCGGCCGTTGAGTTCGGCGGCGACGTGGGCCAGGTGTTCCGGGTCGTGGACGGCGAGGTCGGTGCCCTTGGGGAAGTATTGCCTCAGCAGGCCGTTCGTGTTCTCGTTCGAGCCTCGCTGCCACGGGCTGGCGGGATCGCAGAAGTAGACCGGGATGTCGGTGGCGATCGTGAACGAGCCGTGGGCGGCCATCTCGGCGCCCTGGTCCCAGGTCAGCGAGCGGACCAGGTGGGTGGGCAGGGCCCGGACGGTGGCCACCAGGGCGTCGCGGACCTGCTCGGCGGTGCGGCCATGGGGCAGGTGCACGAGCATCACGTAGCGGGTGGCCCGTTCGACCAGCGTGCCGATGGCGGAGCCGCCGTCCTTGCCGATGATCAGATCGCCTTCCCAATGCCCGGGGACGGCCCGGTCCTCGACCTCGGCGGGCCGTTCGCTGATCATCACCATCGGGGTGGCGAAACGCGGCTGCCGGCAGGCGGCCTGGCGGTGCGGCTTGCGGCGCGCGCGTCCGGTGCGCAGGGCTGCCGCGAGCTCACGGCGCAGTTCACCCCGGCCCTGGACATACAGGGCCTGGTAGACCGTTTCGTGTACCACGTGCATCTCCGGCCGCTCGGGAAAGGTGTCCCGCAGAGCCTGGCAGATCTGCTCCGGACTCCACTTCCTGTCCAGGCGGTCCTGGATGAAGTCCCGCAGCCCGGCGTTCTCGGCGATCTTCCCTGTCTTCGGCCGGGGCCGTCGGGCATCGGCACGGGCCTGGGCGGCATGGGGCCGGTAACTTCCGCTGCCCGGACGGCTGTTGCGCCGGATCTCCCGACTGATCGTGGACGGGCTGCGGCCCAGCTCGCCGGCGATCGCCCGGATGGTGGCCTTCTCGCGGATCCGGTCGGCGATGTGGATCCGCTCGTCCTCACGCAGGTACCGGGACACGGCGCAGGGCGCCCGCTCGGGTCGAGCGGGCGCCCTGAACCTCTTCGGGTCCGTCCGGCCGTTGCGCCACTCGCGTCCAGTACGCGGGTGAACGCCCACCAGCCGGGACGCCTCTCTGTTGCTGTAGCCCTGTCGCACGAGCCGGAAGTATTCCTCCCGTTCGGCACGGAGCTTCCTGGGCCCCTGCGGCTTCCGGTCCCCGCGAATCTCGAAGTCCATCGCACCCCTTCAGCTGGGGTGTTGCGACAACCGCTAGAACCCAAGTTCGCCGGGGGCGGGGCCTTTGTCGTTCCGGGGGTGGCGTGTCGGTGGGGGTGGTCAACCAGCCTGTGTGGCAGGGGAGTTGTGGTCGGCGAAAATGGTTCAGACCATTGACGGGTGGTGGCGGCTGCTCCTACCGTGAGGGCACCGGCTGGCGCAAGCATGCCAAGGATCCCCCCGTCCTGGCCGCCGCACCCCACGCGCGCGACCGCGCCCCGGCGCACTCTCCATCCACCCCCACGGAGGAGCACCATGCGCACACGTCACATCGTCGGGGCGGCCGTCGCCGCGCTCGCGATCCCGCTCACCTTCGCGCTCCCGGCGCAGTCCCACGGCTACATCTCGACGCCGCCCAGCCGGGCCGCGCTCTGCGGAGCGGACGCGGTGGCCTGGGACTGCGGGGACATCCAGTGGGAGCCGCAGAGCGTCGAGGGCCCGAAGGGCTTCCCGAACTCCGGGCCCGCGGACGGCACCATCTGCGCCGGCGGCAACTCGCGCTTCGCGGAGCTGGACGACCCGCACGGCGGCGCCTGGCCGGCCACGTCGGTGCGGGCGGGCCAGCAGCTCACCTTCACCTGGAAGTTCACCGCGCGGCACGCGACCACGAGCTTCAAGTACTACCTGACCAAGGCGGGTTACGACGCGAGCCGGCCGGTCACCAGGGCGAGCCTGGAGCTGACGCCCTTCCTGACCGTCCCCTACAACGGCCGTCAGGTGCCGAGCACCCTCAGCCACACCGCGACCCTCCCGAGCGGGCGGACCGGCCACCAGGTGGTCGTCTCGGTCTGGGAGATCGCCGACACCGGGAACGCCTTCTACTCCTGCACCGACGTGCAGTTCTGAGACCCGCCCCGAGGCCCCGGAGGACGTGTCCGGGTGCGCGGCTGCCGGTCGTGGCGGTCGCGCACCCGGGTGGTCGGGGCGGCCCGGGGCGTCCTCAGTGGCCGCAGCAGCCACCGTCCACGCCGCCGCACTGGCAGGGCGCGCCGGACTGGCAGCCGCAGCCGCAGCCCGGACCGCAGCCGCAGCCGGCCGCGAGGACGGGCAGCAGCCTGGGGGCGGGCGGCGTGGAAGTGTCGTGGGCCGGTGCCGGTCGGGTGGGGTTGGCGTTCATCGTGCTGAACCCTCCTAGTGACGGGCACGCGTCGGTGCCCACGGCTTCGAGTGAAACCGCCGATCGGAGGGAGCGTCAACGGGCGCGCAGGGGTGGGGAGTACGAAGGGCCGTGCTTCCCCACCACCCCCGCCGCGGGTTTACTCACCCCGAGGGGTGAGCGGCCGCCCCGCCGAGCGGGGCGGCCGTGCCGGCGCGGCCGGCGGTCACTCCGCGGCGGCGGCCTCCGAGGAGGCCACGAACTCGGCCACGTGCTCGCCCGTCACCAGGTACACCACGCGCTTGGCGACCGACACCGCGTGGTCCGCGAAGCGCTCGTAGTAGCGGCCGACCAGGGTGAGGTCGACGGCGGTCTCGATCCCGTGGTGCCAGCGGTCGTCGATCAGGTGCGACAGCAGCTCGCGGTGCAGGGTGTCGATCGCGTCGTCGTCCTGCTCCATCTCCAGGGCCTTGTCCACGTCCTTGGTCGCGATCACCAGGCCCGCCTTGGCCACCAGGCGCTGGGCGAGCTGCCCCATCTCCAGGACGGTCGAGTGCAGGTCGCCGGGGACGGCCGAGTCGGGGTAGCGCATCCGCGCGACCTTGGCGACGTGCCGGGCGAGGTCGCCGCAGCGCTCCAGGTCGGCGCTCATCCGCAGCGAGGTGACCACGATGCGCAGGTCGGTGGCGACCGGCTGCTGGCGGGCGAGCAGGTCGATCGCCCGGTCCTCCAGCTCGTGGTGCAGCTCGTTGATCTTCTCGTCGGCGGCGATCACGCTCTCCGCCAGCGCCAGGTCCGCGTCGAGGAGTGCGGTGGTGGCCCGGCCCAGGGCCGAGCCGACCAGCCGGGCCATCTCGACCAGGCTGTCGCCGATCGCATCGAGTTCCTCGTGGTACGCGTCGCGCATGCTCTCTCCTCAGAAGCTGTGTCGGTGGCGGTGCCGACCGGTCCTCCCGTCCGACCGTCGCCGTGACGTCCGGGTTGACCGCTGCTGGTGGCGCGAATCGTACGCGCGCACCCGGGACGGCGGCCGCTGTTCGGCCCGCCGCCCGTTCCCACACGGGCTGCACGGCCAACTCTGCGCCGTTCGGGCGACGGTGCACGGCCGGTGCGGTGAATCGGCAGCTACGTGGAGGTGAATTCTCGGCAACGCGTGGCCGATGCCTTGATCCAGCCCTTGGGGAGTGCCCTGGCCGTACGCTTACGCTGGCCACATGGACGTGAACGTGGCCGCCGCCGCTGCCTGCGCCATAGCCGGGCTCGGCGTCGGCCTCACGGCCTCCATCGCCTTCCGTTGGAGCGAGCGCGAGCAGGCCAGGGGCAGGTACGGCGGCACCAGCAGCAGGACCCGTGGTCGCCAGCAGGTGCTGGGCACCGCCACCCCGGAGCCTCCGCTCCCGCCGGGGGTGGACACCGTGCTCTCGGTGCTCCGCTCCTGCGCGATCGTGCTGGGCGAGGGCGACGAGGTGGTCAAGGCCAGCTCCGCCGCGTACGCGATGGGCCTGGTGCGCGGCGGCGCCGTCGCCGTGGACCCGATGCTGTCGCTGGCCCGCGCCACCCGCCGGGACGGTGAGATCCGGCAGGTCGAACTGGAGGTGCCCCGACCCGGCGCGGCCCGCGCGGCCGAGCCGCTGGCGGTCTCCGTCCGGGTCGCCCCGCTGGGCTCGCGGCTGGTGCTGGTGCTGGTCGAGGACCAGACGGAGCGCCGCCGGGTGGAGGCCGTCCGCCGGGACTTCGTGGCCAACGTGAGCCACGAGCTGAAGACCCCGGTCGGCGCCCTGTCGCTGCTCTCCGAGGCGGTCGCGGACGCGTCCGACGACCCGGAGGCGGTGCAGCGCTTCGCCGGCCGGATGCAGATCGAGGCGACCAGGCTGGCCAGCCTGGTCCAGGAGATCATCGACCTCTCCCGGGTCCAGGACGACCGTCTGATGGTCGACCCGGAGCCGGTCGCGGTGGACGAGCTGATCGCCGAGGCGATCGACCGCTGCCGCCAGCAGGCCGCCGCCAAGCAGATCCTGATCGCGGCCGGCGGCATCGCCGGCCTCTACCTGCACGGTAACCGCGGCCAGCTCGCCGCGGCGCTCGGCAACCTGGTCGAGAACGCCGTCAACTACAGCCCGCCGCGCACCCGGGTGGCGATCGCGACCCGCCGGATCTCCAGCGCCGCGGCGCTCGGGGAGGCGGACGGCGAGCTGATCGAGATCTCGGTCACCGACCAGGGCATCGGCATCTCCGAGAAGGACCGCGAGCGCGTCTTCGAACGCTTCTACCGGGTGGACCCGGCCCGCTCCCGGGCGACCGGCGGCACCGGCCTCGGCCTCTCCATCGTGAAGCACGTCGCCGCCTCGCACGGCGGCACGGTCTCGGTGTGGAGCGTCGAGGGCCAGGGCTCCACCTTCACCGTCCGGCTGCCCGCCGGCCAGGCGCCCGACTCCGACTCCGACTCCGACTCCGACTCCGACGCCGACGCCGAGGTCGGGTCCGCAGACGCCGACGACCTGCCCGACGAGTGGGACGACGACCGGTCCGACAACCGGCCCGACGACCGGCCCGACGACCGGCCCGGCCCCGACGCCGGCCGCGCCGGGACCGCCACCACGCCCACCCAGACCCTCACCACGGACCGGACGGCCGACTCGGGCCGCGCGGACCGTTCGCTCCCCACGGGGGAGCGGGAACAACCCCTGTCAGACCCAACCCCACAGCTTGCCCCGGAGGCCCGATCGTGACCCGAGTACTGGTGGTCGAGGACGAGGAGTCGTTCAGCGACGCCCTCTCGTACATGCTCCGCAAGGAGGGCTTCGAGGTGGCCGTGGCCGCCACCGGCCCCGACGCGCTGGAGCAGTTCGAACGCAACGGCGCCGACCTCGTCCTGCTCGACCTGATGCTGCCGGGCCTGCCGGGTACCGAGGTCTGCCGCCAGCTCCGGGTGCGCTCCAACGTCCCGGTGATCATGGTGACCGCCAAGGACAGCGAGATCGACAAGGTCGTCGGGCTGGAGATAGGTGCGGACGACTACGTCACCAAGCCCTACTCCACCCGTGAGCTGGTCGCCCGGATCCGCGCGGTGCTGCGGCGCCGCGGCGAGGACGGCGGCCCGGGCGAGAACGGCGGCGGCCCGGGCGCCCTGGAGGCGGGCCCGGTCCGGATGGACGTCGACCGGCACGTGGTGACCGTCGACGGCGCCAAGGTCGACCTCCCGCTGAAGGAGTTCGACCTGCTGGAGATGCTGCTGCGCAACGCGGGCCGGGTGCTCACCCGCATGCAGCTGATCGACCGGGTCTGGGGCGCGGACTACGTCGGCGACACCAAGACCCTGGACGTCCACGTGAAGCGCCTGCGGGCCAAGATCGAGCCGGACCCGGGCGCCCCGCGCTACCTGGTGACGGTCCGCGGCCTGGGCTACAAGTTCGAGCCGTAGACCGCAGGTCCGACGTGATGCGGAAGGCCCCCGCCGGCAGTCGCCGGGCGGGGGCCTTCCGCATCACGCCCGGCGGCCCCCAGGGGCCGCCGGAGCGCCGTGGTGCCTCAGTGGGTGCCGGCGGACGGGCTGCCGGACGGGGTGCCCGCGGCGGGCGTGGTGCCCGCCGGGGTGGCGGTACCGGACGGCACGGCCGCACCGGTGGTGGCCGGGGCGCCCGGGGTGGTGGCGCCGGCGGCCGGGGTGGCCGCGGCGGGGGCGGTGCTCTTGGCGGGCACGGCGACCGGGCTCGCCGTCGGGCCGAAGCCCTTGTAGAGGCCCTTGTTCGGGCTCACGCCGGCCAGGGTGTCGACCTTCTGGCCGTCCTTGAAGGTGAAGGTGGTGTTGACGAAGCCGCCGACCTGGACGGTCACCGAGGCGACCTTGGCGGACGGGTTGCCGTCGCCGCCGATGGCCACGGCGCCGTTGGCGGGGATGACGATGCCGGTCAGCGGGGCGCCCGCGGCGTCGGCGAAGGAGGCGGTGGCGGTGCCGACGGTGATCGACTGCAGCTCCGCCGGCACCAGGCCCGTGTTGGCGATGTTGACGGTCACGTTGGCGGGGCCGGTGTGCTCGCCCGAGGACTCGTCCCCGGTGACGACCACGATGTTGTTCAGGCGGAGGTCCGTTCCGAGAGTGGCCGCAGCGTTGTCCGGCTTGATCTGCAGGGTGTCCGGCGAGTTGCCGGCGGCGCAGGACGACAGCGAGGCGATGGCGATGGCGGCGATGGCGGCGATGCTGCCGCGTCGAAGGCTGCGGCTCACGGCGGCGGCTTCTCCTAATGGGTCACGTGTCGGTAGGTCAGGTCTCAGATTATCGACCTCACTTATGCGCTCCTCACGGGGTGGTCCCCCGTGTCGCACGACCGGGGTCCGCCGGGCGCCCGTCCGGCCGCACCGGTGGCGTGTCCAGGTCACTCCCGGGACAAGCTTCGACCAAGATCGAATAACGATGTGGATACGGCCCGATAAACGGTGAAAACCCAAGATCCAATCACGGTTTCGCGAGTGTTGCGCGAGGTTTCGTCGAGCGCCGGAACCGCCTCCGACCTGCGGGAAGCCCCTCTCGAACATCGGTCGCAGCACGTCATGGGGGTGGTTGTCAAGCCCCGAGACCTGCCCTGACCTGCGAAAACGCCCTTCGGGTGCGCCGAAAAGCGTGTTATTCTGGAAAGCCACGGAAGGGGTCCTGTCACATGACGTTCAAGGTTGGCGACACGGTGGTCTACCCCCATCACGGGGCCGCGCTGATCGAGGCCATCGAAATTCGCCAGATCAAAGGTGTGGACAAGACCTACCTGGTGCTCAAGGTGCAGCAGGGAGACCTGACGCTCCGCGTGCCCGCCGAGAACGCGGAGTTCGTCGGCGTGCGCGATGTGGTCGGCCAGGAGGGTCTGGACCGGGTCTTCGAGGTGCTGCGCGCACCGTACACCGAAGAACCGACCAACTGGTCCCGTCGCTACAAGGCGAACCTCGAGAAGCTCGCCTCGGGTGACGTTATCAAGGTCGCCGAGGTCGTGCGCGACCTCTGGCGTCGTGAGCGCGAGCGCGGCCTGTCGGCCGGCGAGAAGCGCATGCTCGCCAAGGCGCGCCAGATCCTCGTCAGCGAGCTCGCGCTGGCGGAGAACACCAACGAGGACAAGGCGGAGACGCTGCTCGACGAGGTGCTCGCCTCGTAGTGCAGTCGGGCTTCCGCCCACCGCTCACAGCGCCCGGTGCCGGCGCGCCGCTCCCAGGACCACGTGTCCGGGGGTGGTGCAGTGGCACTTCGGGCGCTGAGGCGTGTCCGGACGACGCCTCCGGCCCGACCGGGTCGGGGTCCGCCACGACGCGGCCGGGCCTGCCGGGCCCGGGGCCGCCAGACCGATTCGCCGTGCAAGACCGATTCTGCGGGTTGTGCGGCGGGTGTGGTGGACCGTGGTTCTTCGGAAGGGGCCCTCGCGCCCGCCGGGCACGCCAAGGCCATACCCACTTCGCCGAAGGAGTGAAACCTGAACGCCTCAGCAGCAGTCGCAGCAGCAGTGGTGCCCGCCGCCGGACGCGGTGAGCGGCTGGGGCCCGGTGCCCCGAAGGCCCTGCGGGAACTGGGCGGTGTACCGCTCCTGGTGCACGCCGTACGGGCGCTGGCCCGCAGTCGGGCCGTCGGCCTGGTCGTGGTCGCCGCGCCCGCCGACGGCGTGGCCGAGGTGGTCGCCCTGCTCGGCAGCCACGGCCTGGACGACAAGGACATCCGGGTGGTGGCCGGCGGCGCGACCCGCCAGGAGTCGGTCCGGCTCGGCCTCGCCGCCACCCCGGCCGACGTGGAGGTCGTGCTGGTGCACGACGCGGCCCGCCCGCTCGTCCCGGTCGAGGTGGTGGACGCCGTCGCGGCCGCCGTCCGGGCCGGGGCCGTCGCGGTCGTGCCCGCGGTGCCGCTGGCCGACACCGTGAAGCGGGTCGAGCCGAACCCGGGACTCCCCGAGCCGGTGCTCGACACGCCCGACCGGGCCACCCTGCGCGCGGTGCAGACCCCGCAGGGCTTCGACCGGGCCACCCTGGTCGAGGTGCACGCCAAGGCGCTGGCCGAGGAGAGCGCGGGCGCCCTCGACGCGCCGCCGGTCACCGACGACGCCGGCCTGGTGGAGCGCTACGGCGGCCGGGTCGTCGTGGTGCCCGGCCACGAGGAGGCGTTCAAGGTCACCCGTCCGCTGGACCTCGTGCTCGCCGAGGCCGTACTCGCCCGCCGGAGGGCCTCCGATGCCTACTGATCCACTGCTCCCGCCCGTCCCCCGGGTGGGGATCGGCACCGACGTGCACGCCTTCGAGGCCGGCCGCCCGCTGTGGGTGGCCGGACTGGAGTGGCCGGACGCCGGGTTCGGGCTGTCCGGGCACTCGGACGCCGACGTCGCCGCGCACGCCGCCTGCGACGCGCTGTTCTCTGCCGCCGGGATCGGCGACCTGGGCGCGCACTTCGGCACCGACCGGCCCGAGTGGGCCGGCGCCTCCGGGGTGAAGCTGCTCGGCGAGGCCGCCCGGCTGGTGCGCGAGGCCGGCTTCGAGATCGGCAACGTCGCGGTCCAGGTGATCGGCGTCCGACCGAAGATCGGCAAGCGGCGGGCCGAGGCGCAGGCCGCGCTGTCGGAGGCGGCCGGTGCGCCGGTGTCGGTCTCCGGGACGACCACCGACGGCCTGGGCCTCACCGGCCGGGCCGAGGGGCTCGCCGCGATCGCCACCGCCCTGGTGTACGAACGGCGTTGAGCCAGCGCGGCGGCGGCCGCGGAAATGTCCGCCGCTGACGGGTGTTCAACGGGGGCTGCCGGGGCCCGGGTCGATAGTGTTCGGCGCGGGCCCGCTCCGGCCGTTCCGCGCCGTCCCGCCGGGTCCGCCCCACCGCCGACGAGAAGAGGTTCCCGATGAGCGCCCAACTCTCCGACCGTGCCAAGGCCCTGGTCGACGGCAAGACCTTCGCCGTGATCACCACGATCCAGCCCGACGGCAGCCCCCAGTCCTCGGTGGTCTGGGTCAAGCGCGACGGCGACGACATCCTGTTCTCCACCGTCCAGGGCCGCCGCAAGCACCTGAACCTGGTCAAGGACCCGCGGGCGACCCTCCTGGTCAACCCGCCGGACAGCCCGTACGAGTACTTCGAGGTGCGCGGCTCGGCCACCATGACCACCGAGGGCGGCCGGGAGCTGATCGACGAGCTGGCCTTCAAGTACCGCGGGGAGCAGGTCTACGGGTGGGACGGGCCGGACGACGTCCGGGTCGTGGTGCGGCTCACCCCGCGCAAGGTGGTCGGCAGCATCTGACCGCCGTCCGGGCCCGGGATTCCGGGGGAATGTCGCGGGGCACCCCCCGCCGCCCACTACGCTTGACGCTGTGAGCATTCGCCTGTACGACACCAGCACCCGCCAGGTACGCGACTTCGTCCCGCTTGTACCGGGTTGTGTCTCGATCTACCTGTGCGGCGCTACCGTCCAGTCGGCGCCACACATCGGGCACATCCGGTCCGGGCTCAACTTCGACATCATGCAGCGGTGGTTCGCCTACCGCGGCTACCAGGTGACCTTCGCCCGGAACGTCACCGACATCGACGACAAGGTGATCGCCAAGGAGCGCCAGCTCGGCACCCCGTGGTGGCAGATCGCCTACGAGAACGAGCGCGCGTTCAACGACGGCTACACGGCCCTCGGCTGCCTGCCGCCGACCGTCGAGCCGCGGGCGACCGGGCACGTCCCCGAGATGATCGAGATGATGCAGGTGCTCATCTCCGCGGGGCACGCCTACGCGGCCGACGGGAACGTCTACTTCGACGTGAAGTCGTACCCCGACTACCTCGCGCTCTCCAACCAGAAGCTCGCCGACCTGCGCCAGCCCGAGGGCGAGGGCGAGACCGGCAAGCGGGACCCGCGCGACTTCGCGATGTGGAAGGCGGCCCGGCCCGGCGAGCCCAGCTGGGACACCCCGTGGGGCCGCGGCCGCCCGGGCTGGCACCTGGAGTGCTCGGCGATGGCCCACAAGTACCTCGGTGCGGCCTTCGACGTCCACGGCGGCGGGCTGGACCTGATCTTCCCGCACCACGAGAACGAGATCGCCCAGTCCAAGGCCTACGGCGACGACTTCGCCAACTTCTGGGTGCACAACGCCTGGGTCACCATGGCCGGCGAGAAGATGAGCAAGTCGCTGGGCAACTCGGTGCTCGTCTCCGAGATGGTCCAGCGCTGGCGGCCGATCGTGCTGCGCTACTACCTGGCCGCCCCGCACTACCGCTCGATGATCGAGTACAGCGAGGAGTCGCTGCGCGAGGCCGAGGCCGGCTTCGGCCGGATCGAGGGCTTCATCCAGCGCACCGTCGAGCGCTGCGGCCCGGTCGAGGCGGCGCCCGAGGTGCCGCCGGCCTTCGCCGAGGCGATGGACGACGACCTGGGCGTGCCGCAGGCGCTCGCCATCGTGCACACCGCCGTCCGCCAGGGCAACAGCGCCCTGAACGCGGACGACAAGGAGAACGCGGTGGCGCGGCTCGCCGAGGTCCGTGCGATGCTCGGAGTGCTGGGTCTCGACCCGCTCGACCCGCACTGGGCCGGGGCGGAGCGCGGCGAGGACCTGCACGGCGTGGTCGACTCGCTGGTCAGCCTGGTCCTGGACCAGCGGCAGGCGGCTCGTCAGCGCAAGGACTTCGCCACCGCGGACGCCATCCGCGACCAGCTCGGCCTCGCCGGGCTGGTGATCGAGGACACCCCGTCCGGCCCGCGCTGGACGATCAACAACCAGTAACCCCATCTGACGATCGGGGTGAGGGTGGGCCGTACCGGACCGGTGCGGCCCTCCCGCATGACGTAGCGCATGCCGCCGGCCGCCGCCGGACAGTAACGGGGCGGCCGGGCATGCCGGACAGACAGGAAGTACAGCCATGGCCGGCAACAGCCAGCGCAGGAACCGCCGCAACCCCGGATCGAAGAAGGGCGCGTCTGTCGGTACCGGCGGGCACAGCCGGAAGGCGCTCCAGGGCAAGGGCCCGACCCCGCCCGGCGCGGAGCGCAAGGGCCACCCGAAGCAGCGCGCCGCCAACGCCGCGGTCAAGCGCGAGCGGGACGCCAAGGCCCGCGCCGGCATGCGCCGCGCCGGGGCCGGTCGCGGCGGCCGCGGTGGCGCGGGCAGCGCCGAGCTGGTCTTCGGCCGCAACTCCGTGGTCGAGGCCCTGCAGGGCGACGTGCCGGCCAACGCGCTGTACGTCCAGCAGTTCATCGACACCGACGACCGCGTGCGCGACGCCTTCCAGGCCGCCAACGACCGCGGCATCCCGCTGATGGAGGCCCCGCGCGCCCAGCTGGACCAGATGACCGGCGGGCTCAACCACCAGGGCCTGGTGCTCCAGGTGCCGCCGTACGAGTACGCGCACCCCGACGACCTGCTGGTCGAGGCCTCCGACGCCGGCCAGGACGCGCTGATCATCGCGCTGGACGGCGTCACCGACTCGCGCAACCTCGGCGCCGTGGTCCGCTCCGCCGCCGCCTTCGGCGCGCACGGCGTGGTCATCCCCGAGCGCCGCGCGGCCGGCATGACCGCCGGTGCCTGGAAGACCTCCTCCGGTGCCGCCGCCCGACTGCCCGTCGCCCGGGCCACCAACCTCACCCGCACCCTGGAGGCCTACCAGAAGGCCGGCCTGATGGTGGTCGGCCTGGCCGCCGACGGCGAGGCCGAGATCGGCGACCTGGAGCTGCTGAACGGTCCGGTCGTGATCGTCGCCGGGAGCGAGGGCAAGGGGCTGTCCCGGCTGGTCTCGGAGACCTGCGACATGCGGGTGCGGATCCCGATGTCCGGGCTGACCGAGTCGCTGAACGCCGGTGTCGCGGCGGGCATCGTGCTGTACGAGGCCGCGCGGCAGCGCGCCAAGCGCTGACGCCGTGAGCCGGCGCCGGACGCCGTGAGCCGACGGCAGGCGTCCTGAGCCGACGGCAGGTGCTCCGCGCCGAGCGCGCGGAGCACGGCCGGCGCGGAGCACCTGCCGCGGAGCACAGAGCGGGGCCGGCGCGCAGGGGTTCTTCCGAATCCTCCGCAGTCCGGCTGGAAAGCGATCGGGCCCGACCGGGCCCGATCGCTTTTTTCATGATCACTTCAAGTGTGCGCCGGACATCCACCCGGGAGAGTGTCCTTAGCGGCCGTCACCCGGTTAGACCGGGCGTGGACACCAGAACACCTCGGCGCCCCCTGTTCGGCGGCGGCAGCACCGGGATAGAAGCGGGCCCCGGCCTCGACACCGTCAAGGTGTCGTCCGACCCGGCGCGCCTCAGCAGCACCCAGGCGAGCTTCCGGCTCCGGCTCGGCACCCCGGTGGCGCCGTTGATCGAGGCCCCGGCCGGACTGCTGTCCACCGGCGCCGCGTTCGGCGACCCGTACGCCAACCAGGGCCTGATCCGTCGTCCGCTGGTCACCCCGCAGGTCGTCGTGCCCGCCTCCGCCGTCCCGGCACTGGCGGGTGCCGGCGGAGGCGGTGCGCCGCGCCGCAAGGGCCGCGTCACCGCCGTCACCTGGACCGGCCAGGCACCCCCCGGGGACCTCGCGGCCACCCAGCTCCTGGAGGCCGTCCGGCTCACCGGCTCCGGGGGCGGCGGGGTCGGCCTCGCCGAGTCCGACACCCAGGTCATCCCGTCCTACACCGGCGCCCGGACGGTGCCCCGCCAGCCCCGCGAGGGCTCCGGCACCGCCACCGACGCCGGCGTCGGCCCGGTCGGCGTGCCGCAGGGCTGGACCCCGAGCGGCGAGCTGCCCGAGGTCTCCGCGGCCGCCGCCGACGGCCGGCAGGCCTGGTACCCCGGCCGCCGGGTCGACCTCGGCCTGGTCCTGCTGCCGCTGCGCGCCGTCCTCGGCTCGCTGTCCGTCTACGCCGGCTTCAGCAAGCTCTGCGACCCGGTGTACTTCGACGGCGGCGAGCGCGGCTCGATGATGCGCTGGCTCGCCTCGCTGCACCCCTGGAAGGTCGCCGAGCCGCTGCTGGCCTTCGCCATGGCGCACCCCGTCGGCGCCGGGCTGGTGGTGTCGTTCACCGAGATCGTGGTCGGCGTGCTGACGATCCTCGGCCTCTGGCAGCGGCTCGCGGCCGGGGCGGCGATGCTGCTCTCCGCCGCACTGCTCTTCACCGTCAGCTGGCGGGCCGTGCCGGTCTACGACACCCCCGACCTGATCTTCCTGGCGGCCTGGAGCCCGCTGCTGATCGCCGGTGCGCCGTTCGCCTCCCTGGACGGACGGCTCAGCCTGGAGGCCTGGCGGCGGTACGGCACCGACGCGCCCGCAGCGCTGCGCCGCCGGGTGCTGCGCCGGGGCACCGTGGTCACCACGGTCGTCGTCGGGGTGACCCTGCTGCTCGGTTCGATGCTCGGTGCGGCGGTGCGCACCGGTGCCCGGCCGCACCAGGCGCCGGCCCGTCCGGCCACCGACTACGGCACACCGGTCTGGCCCTCCGGGGCCCCGACCGGCCCCTCCACCGGCCAGGGCCCGTCCACCCCGCCCTCGCCGTCCTCCGCCCCCCGCCCGGCCACCCCCACGCCGAGCCCGACCGCCCCGCCGTCCTCCGCCCCGGCCAGCCGTCCGGCCGCCCCGACGCCGAGCGGCAAGGGGCACGCCACCAAGACCGAGGGCGGCGCCAGTTCGGCCCCGGCCCCGGCCGCACCGACCGCCGCCGCACCGGCGGCCGGTTCCTCGCCCGCCCAGCGCAGCACCCCGGCCCCCGGCGGCTCCGGCACGGCGCCCAAGCCCAGCCCGAGTTCCGGGTCGGGATCCGGGTCCGGACTGCTCGGCGGGGTGCTGGGCAGCGGCCCGCTGGCCGACCTGTCCGGTGGCGCCCGCTCCTCCCGTCCGGGGGCGCCGACGTCCACCTGACGGTCCGGTACGGCAGTGGGCCGGGTGCTCCGTGGGGGAGCACCCGGCCCACTGCCGTGGCGTCGCGGGCCCGGTGGGCGCTGCGGCCCCGGTCGCCCTGGCGGGTGCCGCGGGCCCGTCTGCGGTGTCGCGGCCTGCTCGGCGGGCGCCGCGGCCCCGGTCACCGCCGGCGGTTCACTGCGGGGCGCGGCCGGCCCCGGCGGCGAGCTCCTTGGCCGCCTCCGTGAGGTCCTTCGCGGTGTCGATGGCGCGCCAGTACACGCCCTGCGGCAGCTGGTAGCCCGCCAGCCGCTTGCCGCGCGCCAGTTGGGGGAACGTGGTGCGCTCGTGGTCGCCCACGTCCGGCAGCAGCTCGGCGAACTCCGGGCTGAACACGTACAGCCCGGCGTTGATCAGGAACGGTGAGGGCGGCGCCTCGATGAAGTCCAGCACGTTGCCGAACTGGTCGGTCTCCACCGCGCCCCAGGGGATCCGCGGCCGGGCCAGCGCGAGCGTGGCGACGGCGTCCCGCTCGTGGTGGAAGGCGGCCATCTCGCGCAGGCTGAACCTGGTCCAGATGTCGCCGTTGGTGGCGTACCAGGGCTCGTCCGGGCGGGGCAGCGCGCGGGCCGCGTACTTGAGGCCGCCGCCGCGCCCGAGCGGCTCCTCCTCGACCACCGTGCGCACCCGCAGCGGCAGGTCCGCCTTGTCCAGCCACTCCTGGAGCACGTCGGCCAGGTGACCGCAGGACACCACCACGTCGGTGACGCCCTCGGAGGCCAGCCAGGCCAGCTGGTGACCGAGGATCGGGGTGCCCGTCCCCGGGATCTCGACCAGCGGCTTCGGGCGGTCGTCCGTGTAGGGCCGCAGCCGGGAGCCCTGGCCGCCGGCCAGGATCACGGCCTGGGTGACGGGCGTCGTGGTCGGCCGGGGCGAGCGGGGGGAGCGGGACGGCTGGGACGCGGGGTCGGCGGTGGGGCCGGAGTCAGCGGTCATGGCTGAACAATAAGGCGCGGACCGGGCCGCGGAGCCGGGGCGGCTCCGCGGCCCGGTCCGGGCTGCGGCGTCTGCTGTGGGGGTGCGGGGGAGGCCGTGGTGGGGCTCCGGCGCCCGGTGTGGTGCCGGGGGCCGGCCGGGGGGCAGCGTCAGCCCGCGATGCCGGCGGCGAACGACCCGTCGCAGACCGGGCGGGCGAAGGAGCGGGCGCGCTGCACGTCGCCCTGGTACTTGCGCACCGCGGCCTTGCCCAGCTCGGAGGCGAGCGAGCTGCAGTACGGCGTCAGCGACGGCTGCTCGCGCATCGAGCGCTCCAGCAGGTCCAGCGCCGCCGACGGGTTCTTCGCGCGCAGCTCGTCCAGCAGCGCCACCCGCAGCGACTCCTGCGGGGCGAGCGCGTCCGAGGAGCGGTCCGCGGCGGCGGTCGCGGTGCGGCCGATCCCGGCGCCGTCCCCGCTGGACGCGGCCACGACCTGCTGGTCGAGGCCGGTCGGCGGGGCCCACGGCACGCGGGTCACGGCGAGGGTGCCGGTGGTCACCAGGACGACCGGCAGGGTCAGGGCGACGGTCTGGCCGATACGGCGCACAAGCTGCTTCACGCTCAGGAGCGTAGCGGTGGGTGCGGGCCGGATCGCCCTCCGTTACACCATCGAGTGACACCGTGTCCGGGTTCGTCCCCGCGCCGTGTTGACGCGGGGGTGTACGGACGGAGCCCGTCGGACCGGGGCAGGTCCGACGGGCTCCGCACGGAGGTGTGCCCGGGCGCACCCGGGCCGCCCCGTCAGCTGCTCAGGCGGGCGCCCGTGCTGGTGGAGAACACGTGGGTCTCGTCGGCGATCGGCACGACGTGGATCGTCTCGCCGCGGGCCGGGATCTGCCGGCCGTGCACGCGGACGACCAGCTCCTTGTCCTCGCCGCCGATCTTGGTGGTGCCGTAGACGAAGCCGTCCGAGCCGAGCTCCTCGACCACGTTCACCGTCACCGCGACGCCCTCGATGCCGCCCGCCGGGACGATCTCGAAGTGCTCCGGGCGGATGCCGACGGTCACCGTCTTGTCGGAACCGGCGCCGGCCAGGTCGTCACGCGAGACGTTGACCACCGAGCCGCCGAACTTCACGCCGCCGTCCACCAGCGGGACCTCGACCAGGTTCATCGCCGGCGAGCCGATGAAGCCGGCCACGAACAGGTTGGCGGGCCGGTCGTACATGTTCCGCGGGGAGTCGACCTGCTGCAGCACGCCGCCCTTGAGCACCGCGACCCGGTCGCCCATGGTGAGCGCCTCGGTCTGGTCGTGGGTGACGTACACCGTGGTGATGCCCAGGCGGCGCTGCAGGCCGGCGATCTGGGTGCGGGTCGACACGCGGAGCTTGGCGTCCAGGTTCGACAGCGGCTCGTCCATCAGGAAGACCTGCGGCTGGCGCACGATCGCGCGGCCCATCGCGACGCGCTGGCGCTGACCGCCCGACAGCGCCTTCGGCTTGCGGTCCAGGTACTCGGTGAGGTCGAGGATCTTCGCGGCCTCCTCGACCTTGGTGCGGATCTCCGACTTGTTCACGCCGGCGATCTTGAGCGCGAAGCCCATGT
This sequence comes from Kitasatospora sp. NPDC051702, assembly GCF_040681575.1. Lineage (NCBI taxonomy): Bacteria > Bacillati > Actinomycetota > Actinomycetes > Kitasatosporales > Streptomycetaceae > Kitasatospora > Kitasatospora sp. NPDC051702. Next base: position 140,455 of record NZ_JBFAZB010000013.1, on the reverse strand, counting down.
TCTCCGCGACCGTCATGTGCGGGTACAGCGCGTAGTTCTGGAACACCATCGCGATGTCCCGGTCCTTCGGCGGCAGGTGCGTGACGTCCCGGTCGCCGATCCGGATCGCGCCGCTGTTGACGTCCTCCAGGCCGGCCAGCATGCGCAGGCTGGTCGACTTGCCGCAGCCCGACGGGCCGACGAGCACGAGGAACTCGCCGTCCGCGATCTCCAGGTCCAGCGCCGCCACCGACGGGTCCTTGGCACCGGGGTAGATCCGGGTCGCCTTGTCGTACGTGACAGAAGCCATGGTCGTTCTCTCCTTCACCGGCAGGAACGTGCCGGACGATCCGAGTAAAGGGGGGTTGGTTCGTCTCCGTCCGCCCACCCGGTGGTCTGAACCACTGCGCAGGCCGACTCCCGGCGACGCTACCTGCGCCCGCGCCGCTTGTCAGCCCCCGTCCCGCCCGATTTCGGCATCGGTTCCATCACGCCCACCCACCCCGCCGACCCCCGGATATCCCCCCACCCCACCACCCGGGCCCGGTAGACTGCCCCCGGTGCCGCCGTGATCCATCGCGGACGGCCACCGTGCCTCCTTAGCTCAGCTGGCCAGAGCACCGCTCTTGTAAAGCGGGGGTCGTCGGTTCGAACCCGACAGGGGGCTCAGCTTCCGGCCCAGGTCAGAGGGTCGCAGAACGCAGAACGCCCCGGGCCATGATCGGCCCGGGGCGTTCTGACATCTCCGGATGACATCAGTCGGTCTTGCGGCGCCGCTTCAGCAGGCGGTCCATGTGCCTCATCGCCTCCCGCTGCTTCTCCTGCACCACGTGCGTGTAGACCTCCATCGTGACGGCGATCTGGCTGTGCCCGAGGATCGCCATGAGGTCCCGGGGCGCCACGCCGGCGGCGGACAGCAGCGTTGCGCAGCCGTGCCGGGCGTCGTGCAGCCGGATCGGCGGCAGCGACTCGGTCTTCGACACCCGGGCGAACGAGCGGGTGAGGTTGCGCGGCTCGATCGGCTGGCCGGTCGCCGTGGTGAAGACGTAGCCGGAGTCCGGCCAGTCCTTCCCAACCTCCATCCGCTGGCGGCGCTGCTCGGCCTGCCGCAGCCGCTGCCAGCGAAGCGGAGCGATGCACATCATGGGCAGCGGGATGACCCGCATGCGCCGGGACTTCGGGCTGTCCTGGTACAGCACGCCGTCCACGCGCTGGAGCTGGTGCCGAACGGTCAGGGTGCGGTTCTCCAGGTCGACGTCCGACCAGTGCAGCCCGAGGATCTCCCCGCGCCGCAGACCGAGCGCCACGGCGAGGACGAACGCGGCGTACATCGGGTCGCGCCGGGCTCCCTCCAGGAAGACGAGCGTGTCGTCGAGGCTCCAGGGCTTGGTCACGCGGTACTCCACTCGGGGGGCTTGAACGAGCTTGGCGACGTTGCGGGTGATCAGTTCGTCCCGCACCGCGGCGGAGAGGGCCGTGCGGAGCACCAGGTGGGATTCCTTGGCGGTGGCCGTCGAGACCTTCTTGGTCACGGTGCTGATGAGTCGGCGGACGTCGGCGGTGCCGAGCTTCTCCAGGCTCTTGGAGCCCAGCACTGGCACCAGGTGGAGCCGGATGTGCATCTCGTACTTGTCGTACGTCGTCCGCTTGCGGTGCGGCGCGATGAAGTGCTCCAGCCAGTAGGGGAGCCACTCGGCGAGCTTGGCCGACCGGGTGGGGGTCGGGATGCCCTGCCGGTCGCGCAGGACGAGGTCCTGGCGCTTCTTGTCGCACTCCGTCCAGGTCTTGCCGTAGACGAACTTGCGGGCCCGGGTGCCGTCGGGCTGGGGGACGTAGACGGCGGCCTGGTAGCGGCCGTCCTTGCGCAGGGTCACGGTGCCGGCGCCGTTGGGGTTGCGCTTCTTCGCCATCAGGCGGACTCCTCCATCTTGGTGCGCAGGTAGTCGTGCAGAGCGGAGACAGGGATGCGGCGGAGGCGGCCCTCCGTGAAGCTGTCGAGCTTCTTGGAACGGATGAGGTCGTAGACCTTGCTGCGGCTCATGCGCAGGGCCTCCATGACCTCCGGGACTTCCAGAGCGAGGGGCGGGATAGCGCTCACGTGGGCTCCCTGGGCGGTGGCGGGTGGCATCTCGCGGTGCGTGGTTGTCCTAGGTGGGGATTTCTGCGTCATCGCGTCATCTGCGTCATTCGGGCCTGTGACCTGCGGCTTTGCGTGACGCGGTGGTTGGGGGCTGCGTCATCGCTGCGTCATGGGCTGTGTCATCGGGTGACGCGGGTGACGCAGGATGACGCAGCGGCCGTCGTCTGCGTCACCGGTTTCGGCCCAGGTCAGGGGCTGTTTTCTGGCCCGCGTGACGCAGGTGACGCAGCGTCTTCCTACTTAGGAAAAGAGAGGGGCTGTTGTTGTAGTTAGGTGCGCCTCAGGGCGTGAATGGGGAGCCGCTGCGCGGCGCGATTCTTGGGCGGCTTCGCCGAACAGCAAGAGGAGCACCCGTGCGGCGCGGACGGAGCCGGGTGCTCTTCTTGCTTGTCCGGTGCGGTCAGTACAGGCGGGGCTGTTCGTGCGGGGCGGGGGCGGCCGGGCGGGCCATTTCGAGGTAGCGGCTTTCCTTCGTACGGCCGGAGTCGATGAGGACCCCCCGGGCCGCAAGCGTGGGCTGGAGCCGCTTGAGCCGGTCGGAGAGGACCTTGCCGGTGGTCGGCCAGCTCTTGGGCACGGGCCGCAGGTCGTCGCCCGCGTAGAGGCGGCTGAGGCACTGCAGCCAGTCCGTGGACGACATGCGCTGCGCCTGGCCCGGGGCGATGGTCTCGGCGTGCTTGAGGACGGTCTGCGCGAGGAGATCGCCTTCGATCACGTCGTCGTTGAGGTCGTCGAGGCTGGCCCGGTAGGCGGCCAGCGCCCCGAGGTGGGTCGCGGCGTCGAGCTGGGCGCACAGGTGCGCGAAGTCGGCCATGCGCAGGTCGGTGGGGGTCTCTGCCTGGGCGGCGCGGACGGTGACCGTGAGGTCGAGCAGGGACCCGAGGACGACGGGCAGCACGTCCGCGTACTCGGCCCACAGTTCTGCTTCGGTGCGCCGGATCTGGGGGCGTTCCAGCCGCAGGGGCAGGAGTCGTTCGGCGAGGTCGGGGCGGATGACGCCGACGTCGATGCCGGTCAGCAGCAGGGGCCGGCGGTAGGCGGAGCGGTGCACGTCCCCGTCCGTGAACAGGGCGCGCTTGACGCTCTCGGCGCCGGTGACGATGCAGCACATGGCGTCGGAGAGGTCCGGGGTCATGTGGCTCAGGTTGTCGAGGGCGGTGACCCACCCGGCGGCGACCGCGGCGATCAGGTCTTCCTCGCCCTTCGGGGCCCGGCGCAGGTCACCGCTCATGCCCTCGATGATCCGCACGAGCATCCGGCCGCCGGTGGACTTGCCCGCGCCCTGGGGGCCGGTGAGGAAGGGCGCTGGGACGGGCACGCCCGGCGAGAGGCAGCCGATGAGCCAGGCGAGGGCCAGGCACGAGGTGGCCGCGTCGGCGAAGTTCGTCAGGCGCAGGAGGAGGTCGATGCCCTTGCCGTCGGTGTCCTTGGCGGGCAGGGGGAGTTCGCCGGTGAGCTGGGTGCGCCGCCAGCAGACCTCCCGCGGGTCGGGGATGGTGATGTCCCAGCCGGTGGGGTGGATGCGCACGGACTTGCCGTCGGCGCGGCCGAGGTCGAGCCAGGTGGCCCCGTCGAAGCCGGGGGCGACCCGGATGTGGACGGGCTGCACGTCCTCAGTCAGTGCGAGTGCTTCGATCAAGTCCAACGCCTCCTTGATGGCGGTGCCGTTGAAGACGCCGCGCCCGTCCCGGTACAGGCCGGCCATGAGCTCCTGACGGTGGCTGCCCGTGGTGCCCTGGGAGCGGATCGGCCGGGCCACCGGGTGGCCGATGCGCTGGGCGTATACGGCGCCGTCGACGGTGCGGAAGTACCGAAAGTGGTCCCGGGCGTAGTCGGCGATGACCTCCCGTGCGGGCGGCTTCTCGTCCTTGGCCACGGCTACATCCCCAGCCTGGTCAGTGCGTTGGCCCACGCGTCGGCGCAGTGCCGGGGCGACTCACCTCGGGCCTGCGCCGCGGCGAACAGCCGCGCGGTGTGCACCTCGCTCAGGCACCCGCACCGGCCGTGCGTCGACAGCACCGCAAGGAACGTCGCGAACACCGTGTTGTGCACCCCGGTGGCGGCTTCGGTGATGCGCTGCTCGGCCATGGCGATGCCGCGGGTGAGGTAGGCCGGGGTGCGATGGGGGCACCGTCCGCCGCCGGCGGGTGCGGGCACGGTGACGGCCACCGGCCGGGCCGGGACGGGCGCCTTCACGATCAGGGCGCGGACGACGTCCGGCAGGGCGGTGGCGGTGCCGGTGCCGGGGCCGAGCCACCGGGCGTAGGCCATGGCCGACTTGATGTCCACGCCGGGCCTCACCGCGTTGGCGGAGGGCATGACGCCGCGGTAGATCCAGTGCTCGCCCCGGGTGGTGGGCACGGTCCGGGCAGTGGGCAGGGTCGCGCGGGCCCAGGCGATGGCGGCCGGGTTGTCGAGGTCGACGACGGTCAGGCCGGCACCGCCGGGGTGGTAGGCCACCGCCGCGGCCTCACGCCATGCCCGGGCCCATGCGGGTGAGGTGAGGACGTCGGGGTCGGTGGTGGCGGCGGCCCAGCCGTGGCACGGGGCCGGGCAGGCGCAGGGCCCGGCCGTCTTCATGTTCGGCCGGCCGCCGCAGGCGTTGTCCGCGCAGGCGCGGCAGTTCCCGAACGGCAGCTTCCCGGCCCGCAGCGGCAGCACGGGCACGCCGGAGTCCGCCAGGGCGAGGGCGGCGGGCAGGTGTTCTCCCTGAACGTCGCTCAGTTGGGTCATGCTGGGGTTCTCCTCGTCTCGATGGGCGGGGGAGCCGGAGTGGCCGGGTGCCTTGCTGGGATGGCCGGCCGCTCCGAGCGAAGTCAGTCCTGGTCGGGCCCGCACACGCAGTGCTCGGGGTCGGCGCCCTGCCCGATCTGACAGGCGCAGTAGATGAACCCGAGCGGGGTTTCGACGGGCTCGCCGCCGGTGCAGCCGTCGCACTCACCGGGCGTCCAGTCCCCGGTGTCCTCGGGGCCGTACTCGTCGTAGCCGTGGTCGTCGAGGTCGTAGTCGTACACGGGTGGGCCTTTCGTCAGGAGCCGCTGATGGCGGCGGTGATGAGGTGGTGGGCGAGGCGGGGCGGGACGGCGTTGCCGATCTGCTGGCCGATGTCGCGGCCGGTCCACGGGTGGTCCGGCGGGAAGGACTGCAGGGCGCCGGCTTCGGCCCAGGTGAAGCGGGACTCGGTGCCGTCGTCGGCGAGCACGCGGACGCGGGAGACCTTGCCGGTCACGGTGGCGGACGGCTCGCCGGAGGTGCGGCGGCCGCGCTTGGCCGGGTCGCCGCCGGTGCCGTAGTTGGAGACGACGGTGAACTCGCCGCGCTGGGGCAGGACGTCGGCCATGGTCGTCCACGGCGACAGGTGCGGGTCGCCGGCGGCGCGGGGCGTGCCCTTGGTGTAGGGCCGGTGGGTGGGGGCTGGCAGGTCGGCGGCGCGGGTGAGGCGGGCGATGAGGACGGCACGCTTGCGGGTCTGCGGGACGCCGTACTGCTCGGCCCGCACGACGCCCGCCACCGCGTTGTAGCCCTCGGCGCGCAGGATCGCGGCGTAGGTGTTCCAGACGGGCAGGACGGCCGGGACCTGTTCCAGCACGATCGCCTGGAACGGCCGTCCGGCGTCCAGGGCGTCCAGCGCCCACCGGAGCGGTTCGAGGACGAGGCGGATCAGGTCGTCCACGCCGTCGTGGCCGTGGCGGGCGACGGCCTGGCGGGCGGCGAGTCGGTGGGCGAGGGCTTCGATGTCGCCCAGGGCCCGGCGTCCGGCGCCGGTGCCGGCCGCGGAGAACGGCTGGCAGGGCGGTCCGCCGAGCAACAGCTCCGCGTCGGGGAAGTCGGTGGCGTTGTGGTTGCGTACGTCGTCCTCGATCGTGGCCAGTCCGGCGGCGCGGCGGGTGGCGCACGCGTCCGGGCACTTCTCGATCCCGGTCACCTGGATGCCGAGCGCGCGGGCGGGCAGGTCGAGGCCGCCGACCCGGCGAACAGATCGACCGCCCGCCGGCGCGGGGTGCTGTCAGGCAGCACGGCGCACCCGCCCCTCGGGGAACTGCAGGACGGTGGCGAGTCGGGCCGGGGCGTCGGCCGTGGGGGCGGGGGTGGGTTCGCCGCCGTCGGGCGGGGCGGCGTTGGCGGCGTTGGCGGCGTTGGCGGCGCGTTGGGCGGCGGAGTCGGCGAGGACCCGCAGGACGGCGGCGGATTCGGCGCGGCCGCGGCGCTGGGAGATGAGCACTGCGGCGGACAGGGCCATGCCGGGGGCGAGGAGGGCGGCGGTGGTGAGTGCGTCGGTGGTGGTGCTCACGGGGTTCCTCCGGTGTGGGTGAGGAGGGTGAACAGGTCGGTTCCGAGCAGGGCGGCGCGCTGCTCGATCGCGGTCCAGGACTGGGGGTCGATGTGCATGAGCGCGGCCAGGGCGGCGGGGCCCTGGCCGTTGGCGGCGGCGGTGAGGGCCTCGCGCAGGTGGACGGCGGCGAGCGGGCGGATCGCGGCGGGGGCGGTCATGGCGGTCGGCCGGTCAGTGGTGGAACAGGTTCGTGATCGCGGCCAGTGCGGTGTTGACCGGGTCGGCGAGTCCGGTGGAGGCCACCGTGAAGCCGGACAGCCAGACGATGACGGCGGTGCCGAGGCTGGTCCTCTTCGCCTTCACGAGGAGGATGGCGATGACGGCGAGCAGGACGGTCAGGCTGATCGTGACGGCCATGGCGGCGGTCCCTTTCCGTGCATGTCGGTGACGGAGCGTCGTGAGGCGTGTGGGTGGCACACGCGTGTGGGGCTGTGTGGGGCCGGGCCCCGGTTTCGGGGCCCGGGGCGGGGGTTGTGTGGGGCTGGTTGTTGGCCCCACACAGCCCCACACGGGCAGGTCAGGGCCCCACACGCCCCCACACGCGTCTGTGTGGGGCCACACGGCCGTGTGTGGGGGTGTGTGGGGCCGGCGTGTGGGGGTGGGTGACCCCGGTCGGCTACTGGCGGTAGCGGGTGAGGGCGTCGGCGAGGGTCGCCGCGTAGAAGCCGGACTTGCTGGCGCCGTCGATGCGGACGGTGCCTGCGCCGGGCCGCTCGACCCCCACCGCACGCAGGAGAGCGCCGAGCTCGGACCCGAGGGTGTGGGCGTCGGCGCCGAGCGCGGCGGCGAGGTCGGCGGTGGACATCCGGTCCCCGCCGTCGGCGGTGATCGCACCGTGAGCGCGCACGAGCAGTTCCGGCGCGGGGTCGACGGCGGGCTCGTAGACGCTCGAGTCGTCGAACGGGTCCGCGGCGGGCGCGGGCGCGGGCGTGGTGCGGGAGAGGTTGAGCCCGCCGCCGTGCTGGCGGTCCTTCAGGAACCACTCCCGGGCGGCCGCGAGGTCGGCCGGGCCCTTGCTGAACGAGAGGCTGAGCCCGCCGGCGGGGCGCTCGGCCGCCGCGGCCGGCTCCGCGGCCGGGGTCGGGCCTGTGCTCGCGCTGTCCGGGTTGGCCCAGAGCCATCCGGCGCGGTCGGTGTCCCAGCGGTGGGCGTAGTCCTCCCCGGCGGCCTGGGCGGACACGGCGTCGAGGGCGGGGCGGGTGTCGTTGGTGGCGAGGACCGCGGCCCGGACCTGGCTGGGGCTGGTCCGCCAGGTCTTGAACGGGGTCGGGGCGAAACCGTCAGCGCCGGCAGCGCCGATGACACCGGCGCCCTTGGCGTTGAGCTGCCGGGTGTCGACCCGGGCCCGCGGAAACATTTTGGCCAGGTTGTTCCCGGCGCTCTCCCCGCTGGTGAGCGCCACCCCGACAGGGGAGAACTTGCGCACTTCGGTGTCGCCGAGCGCGGACACGTTGCCGTCGACGGCGGTCAGCACGAACCGTTCGCCCATGGCGCGGGTGGTGCGCATCGCCTTGCGGACGGCCTCCCGCAGGTCTTTCAGGACCTTCGGGGCGGTGGGATGGACGGACAGCAGCTCGGCGCCTTCGTCGATGACGACCATGATCTGCGGCAGTGCCGCGGAGACGGGCAGCAGCGTGGTGTCCTCGCGGTCCAGCAGGTCCTGGTAGTGCTGCTGGCGGGCGGCGTTGATCCGCAGGACCGCGGTCATCATCCGCAGGGCCTCGTCCGGGGTGGAGGCGATCCAGTCGACGCCCGGGCGGGTGCCGGCGGGCGCCGCTTCGGTGCCTGCCTTCGGGGCTTTGCGGCCGGTGGCCTCCAGCCACGGGCGCATCCACGGGATGCCCACCGCCCCCGCTTTCAGGTCGATGACCCAGGTGACGACGTCGGTGCATCGGGCGAAGCCGGTGATGACGCCGTCGACCAGGGTGGATTTGCCGGATCCGGGCGGGCCGAGCAGCAGCGCGCACGCCTCCCGCAGGTAGACGGTGACGGGGTCCTGGTTGGGCAGCAGGCCCCAGGGGATGCCGGTCAGGATCGACAGGGGACTGTAGTCGGCGGGGTAGTCGTGGATGGTCGCCATGCCGTTGACGGTCGGCACGTCCAGCACCACCCGGCCCTGGATGTCGCCCTCCTCGACCGCGATGACGCAGCCCAGCGGGAGCTTCGCGTCGCCCGCCAGGGCCCGCGCCTTGGCGGCGATCTGGTCCCACGTCGCCGTCCCGCCGGGCAGCTCGACCGCGAGGGAGAACCCGCCGCCGGTGGTCCAGAACTCGACCGCGAACACCCGGCCCTGCACGCCCGCGACGCGCTGGATGCGGTCCTCCCACTCGCGGGCGATGGTGCGGCGGCGCTGGTCGAGCGCGTCGGCGGCCCGGCTCGCCTGCGGCGTGAGGGCGAGGCGCTCCTCCTCCGCGGCCTCTTCGTGGACGGCGGCGGTGGAGGCCATCGCGCCGATCCCGACGCCGAGCCCGGCGAGCGTCCCAGCCGCGGCCCAGGACAGGGGGCCGGTGTGGATGGCCCAGGTGGTCCAGCCACCGGCGAGCAGCCAGGACGCGGCGCGGGTGACGACGGTCATCGCGGTCAGGCGCCGGTGGACACTCCAGCCGACGCCGTGACCGATCGCTCCGGCCGCCCCGACCGCCAGCGGCAGTGCCTCGGGCATGCCGGTCGCAGCGCCGAGCAGGGCGATGGCTCCGGCGCCGGTCGCCGCGGACACGGCGCCGGTGATCGGGCCGTGCGGCGCCGCCCAGTCCAACGGCACCCCCTGCCCGGCTCGGCTGGGCTTGGGGGTCTTGGGCTTGTCGGTGCGGGCCGCGGACGGCGGTGTGGGGTCGGTGGGCAGGTTGGTCAGGTTCAGGTTCTCGACCACGGGTGTTCGTCTCCAGGGACGGGCCGGGGCGGGTCGCACGGTGTGCGGCCCGCCCCGAACAAGGGTGGATGTGTCGCTGAACTGCGCTGCTGTTACTGGTTGTTGGTGGTGTCCCACTTGTCTTCGCCGTTGCGGGGGTCCTCGTGGCGGCGGATGTCGCCCTCGTGGGCCTGGCGGAACGCGGGGCCGGCCTCGCTAGCGGCGCCGACGGCGAGCTGCAGGAACATGTAGATCTCCTGCAGGGCCATGCCGACCTGCGGGTCGAGCGGGAACTCCGCGTCGCACCGCTCGGAGAGAATCTTGAAGACGTTGGCGATGCTCGCGAGGGCGTCGGGCAGCTCCTCGACCATGGCCAGGACCTGCATCATCCCGTCGGGGTCGAAGGTGGCGGCCATGACCTCCATCTCCGCGGCGACGGAGGCGAAGCTGAACGAGGCGACGTTTTCCATGGGCACTCCCGTGGTCGTGGTGCTGTCGATGTCGGTGGCGTTGTGGTTGCGCGGGGCCCGGGGCACGGTGTCCTCGACCGCGCCAGGGTCCGCCTCGTCGGCCTGGTCGAGGGTTTCGGCGGCCTGCAGGTCCGTCTCCAGGTCGGCGGCGATGGCCTGGTCCCGCTCCTCGCGGGCCGCGGCGGCGGCGCCGACCAGCCGGGCGAACAGCCTGCGACCGGGGTGCATCAGCCAGGGCAGGCCCAGGTGCCGGCCGATCGGGGTCGTGACGGCGCCGACCAGGCCGACCGCTCCGGCCAGCAGCGCCGCAGCGGCCCACCGGGCCCAGTAGCGGGCGGCGGAGCGGCGAAGACGGCGGCGGGCCCCGCGGGCGGCGACGGCCCGGCGCCGGGCGATGCGCCGCTCCCGCACCCGATCGTCGGCCCGGACGTCCCGCAGCTGCCGACGGGCCGCCCGCCGCTCCTGCCGAGCCTGACGCCGGGCCTGCCGGGCGGTCTCCCGGGCACTGCGGGCGGCCGGACCGGACGACGACACCGCAGGCCCGGAACCCTGTGTGCCCGCCCGCTGCTGCCGAGCGGCGGTCTTGGCGGCGCGCTTGTCGTCGCGGGCGGCCTGGCGGGCGGCGCGGCGGGTGTCGCCGACGCCGCGGCGGGCCGCGGTGTCCTGCACCCGCCGATCCCGCCGCGACGGCCCCGCCTCGGTCCTCTCGGCCCGGGCCGCGCGCACCTGCGCCGCCCGCACCCCAGCCGCCGACACCGCCCCGGCGCCCGGCACCCGACCACCCGCACCCTGGCGGCCTCCGTACCCGGTGCCGGACCCCGGGCCGACACCGGACCGGGCACCCGTGCTGATTGCGGCCCGGCGGTGCGTGCCCGCCGTGGTGCCGCCGGGCGTCGGGTGGGCACCGGGCCTGCCGTGCTGGTCCGGACGAGTCGGGCCGCCGGCCGGGTGGTGCCCGGCAGCCGCGCCAGGGTGCCCGACCGCGCGGGACTGGTGGCCGCGGCCGGCCGGGACACCGCCCAGCAGTCCACCGGACGGCGCCGGACGCCGCCCGCCCGCCCCGGACAGGCCCGGCATCCGACCGTACGAACCGCCCCCGCTGGAGCCGAGGTTGGCGCCGGATTGGCGGTTGGTGTGGCGGGTGTTCTGGCCGCGGCGCTGGCGGTTGCGTCGGGCCCGCACGGCCGCGGCCCCGGCGGCTGCGGCGGTGCCGCCTGCGAGGGCGACCCACACCGCGGGCCCGCCCGCCAGCGCGGCCGCGCTCACGGCGGCGACCGCGGAGTTCCCGGTGGCCACGGCCAGCGGCACGGCCGGCAGGCCGCCGCGGGTGTGGGCCAGGCGCGCCGTCGTGCGCGGCGCCGTGCTGTCCGGCGCCGGACGCTGCGGCGCGGTGGGGGCAGGGGGCTGCGGGAAGGGCGGTTCGACGACTGCCCCGGGCGTGGTGGCTGGGGCGAGCGTGTCGGGCATGCCGGTACCTCCAGTCTGGGTCACGGGCGGGTGGCGACGGCGTCGCCGGTGGCGGTGCGCTCGACCACGGGCCGGGCGAGGTCACGGTGGGTCAGCTGGACGGGGACGCCGGCCTTGCCGAGGCGTCGGGCGAGGATGCGGGCCACCGTGGCGGCACGGTGGCGACCACCTGCGCACCCGACCGCCACGGTCAGCGGGGCGTCCGCGGGGCCGAAGTCGTAGGCGTCGGCCAGCGCGGCGGTGGCGGCGATGACCTCCTGAATGCCCGGGGTGGCGAGGACCGCGGCGCGGACGGGCAGGTCATAGGCGGTCATGTGGCGCAGGGCGGGGTCGACGTGCGGGTCACGGAAGTGGCGGCGCAGGTCGAGGGTGAGGTGCGCGGACTCCGGGGCGGGGCCGTGCAGGTAGCCGAACGAGATCACACGGATTTCGGTCACGGACATGACAGGGGCCTCCATGCTCAGGTGGCGGGAGAGCAGCTCAAGGGGGTGGGGTTAGGCCGCGAGGGCGGCGGGCTCGGCGCAGGGCAGGCAGGTGCCCAGGTGCGCGGGGAGCACGTAGCCGGCATCCGTGCCGCAGACGGGGCAGGTGCGGCGGGCCGTGTTCGCGGCGGCCAGCGCCCGCCAGCGCCCCGGGGTCATGGGGCGCACGGGCGCGGCGAGGGTGAGGCGGTAGAGGTAGGCGACCCGCACGCCCGACTTCGAGCGGCGGGAGCGCCACATGATCTGCGCGGCGACGTCCTGCCCGCCCGGGCGCAGGCCCCGGGCACGCAGCTGTCGGCGGGTGAGCAGGCTGGCCGGGGCCATCCTCCACGGATAGGTGGGGGTGCCCCCGTGCCGGCGGCCCTCCGGGTCCCAGAAGCGGGGCCGGGCCACGGCTCAGAGCCCGGGGGTGGAGGGTTCGGGCTGGTAGTAGAAGCCGATCAGCTTCACCGGGACACCGCTGTAGGTGGTGGTGGCGGTGAGCCAGGCGAGGGTGCCGGACACGGCGGTGTCGTGGTCGAGGGCGGCCGGGTCGATGTCGAGGGCCTGGCGCCACTGCTCGAAGTGGTCGAGGCCGTTGTGCAAGGCGACTTCCACCCCCCACATGAAGTCGTGCGTGCCAGGCACTCGCAGGTACTGCAGCTCGGCCGTCACGGTGGGCAGCGCCGAGTGGGCGCTCAGGAGAGACAACAGCGCGCCGGCAGCGGTGATCTGGTCGGCGGCGGTGGGGCGGGTGTCGGTGCTGGTGGTCACGATGCCTGCTCCTCGGTGGTGTCGGTGGTGGGGACGGCCTGCAGGGCGGGGCGCTCCTGGTGTGCCGTGGCGAGTTCCTGGTAGCGGGCGGAGCGGAGTTCCTGGTAGCGGGCGGCGACCCACCCGGCGGACCAGCCGGTCAGCTCGACCGCGCGGCGCTGCGGGATGCTGAGCGTGAAGGCGTTCAGCACGGTCATCCGGGCATCCGCTTCGGGCAGGCGCTCAGCCGCCGCGGGTGCGGTCAGGAGCTTCTGTCGCAGCCGCTCCACGTCCTGCTCGGTGCTCTGCTCACGCTCACGCTCACGGCGCTCACGCTCGCTCACCTCGCGCTCACGGCGCTCACGCTCGGCCCGCTCCTCGTCCTGCTGGCGCTGCTGTTCCTCGCGCTCGGCGGCAACCCGGCGGGCCTGTTCCTCGCGGTCCTCGCGGGCCATGCGCGCGACCCGCTCATCGTGCTCACGGGCCATCCGGGCATCGTGCTCACGGCGCTCACGCTCGGCCCGGTCGTACTCGGCCAGACGGTCCGCGCGTTCCTGCCGGCGGCGCTCTTCGGCACGTCGCTCGCGCTCGGCCCGCTCATCGCGCTCACGGGCCTCACGGGCGGCCAGCGCGGCGGCGATCGCCCGCCGGTAGGCCAGCGACGTCTCCGCCGTGACGATCAGCAGCAGCGGCGCCACCGCGTGGACCGCCACCCCGACCCGATCCCGGTCCAGAGCGGACTGACCCACGTTGAGCAGCACCGTCATGGCGCCGGTCATCCAGCGCAGCACGACCGGCCACCGGCCGCCGTCGCCGCCCAGGCGGGCCAAGGTGCTGTCCATCCGGACCACGATCACCACCGCCGCATCCACGACGAGCGGCAGGATCGGCGCCGTCCACTCCCAGCCGTCGGGGGTGTGGTGGGACATCAGCGGGGTCACCGTGAGCACGCTGTAGAGGACCGCGCCCAGCGTGATCGTCCACGTCCCCACCGCCAGCGCCCGTTCCGCGGACCGAATCTGGTCGCGGCTCATCGGCGCCTTCACCGCGACCACCTCCCGGTGCGGGATGAGCGGGTCGTGAGCACGCGGTGAGCGGCCGTGAGCGCGGTGAGCGTCGGGTCGCTCATCGGTGAGCCTCCCGGGCGGCGCGGCGCTGGCGGTAGGCGGCGCGCTGACGCTGGAGGTGCAGCGCGGTCCGCTCGGCGGCGGTCATCCCGCCGAAGATGCCGGCGGGCTCTCGGCGCTGCAGGGCCAGTTCCAGGCACATCGCGCGCACCGGGCACCTGGCGCAGATCATCCGGGCCCGGCGCTCCGACCACTCGGCCGCGGCGAGCGCGGCCTCCAGGTCCTCCGTGTCGTCGTCGACTTCCGGGTAGAACAGGTCGGTGTCGACGCCGCGGCAGGCGGCGCCCCGCAGGTCACCGGCCCCATCCGGGGTGTACTCGGCCAGCACGGTAGCCGCCGGCCGGGCCATCAGGTGCGGCGTGCGCGTCGCGCCACCGTTCAGGAGACTGTGGAGCTGCATCACGCGGCCGCCTTCCACGTCAGCACCCGGCGGCGCGCGGCGGTGTGCAGCAGCGCGGACCCGAAGGCGGCCGCGGGGCCGTCCAGGTCCCGCAGGATGTCCCGCGCGGCGTCCAGCCGAACCAGCCGGTCCGCGTCGCTCTCGTCCTCGCTGCCGACAAACAGCTCGACGTCGACGCCGACGCCGAGTGCCAGCTCCGCGAACTCGCGCGGCGTCCAGGCCTCACGGCCCGCGACGTACAGTTTCATGGGGTCACCTCGTCTAGTGGTGGGTGGCCCGCAGGGCCGCCGCGCGTTCCTTGGCCGGAGCGCGGCGGCCCGCCTTATGCGGGCCCAGCAACTCGTCGGATCACGAGCAGCCGCGGAGCCCGACGCGAACCGGCCGCCGCAGGGGCGATCGGTGCGCGCCGGGGACCGTGATCGCTGGTGAGCGACTGGAAGCGGTGAGCCCCGCCCGCTGTCAGCGGCGGGGCCGAGTATGGGCCTTGCTCATGGCAGGCTCCTGAGGTCAAAGCCCCTGGCGGGGCGATTGATTGGGGTTGCCCGTCCTTACGGGCGTCAGGTCTCTCGGGCCTGGGTCCGGTGCATCTCTCTGCTCAGCACCAGCAGGGCGGCGCACCCCGGAACGGGGTGCTGCGTGGCTCGCTGCCGCCGGCGACATCACCCGGTCGCCACGGGGGCGGTCGTCACCCGCCACGTGCTTTGAGACTCCGCTGGTCCACTCGGCTCGCCATCCAGCCGTACGTAATCGGTCTGGTCAGCGTCCGTCCGGCCCCACACCCCGACAGGGGTGGCATGCCACGCGTAGGGGGAGAGCACGTGTCGCGGTGGTTCAACTCCCCGGCGCCGCGCACTGTGCGCGTCCTAGGTGCCTTCCGCGACCGCCGCCCTCGCGTCGGTCTCGCACGATCGATATGAAGCCGGCACCTCTCGGCGACGACGTTCTCAAGGAACTGAGCTTCCCTGGCCGACCCTCACGAGCCGACTTCCGGGCGTATCTGTCCAGCTCAGAGCAGCCCAAAGAAGGCCCCCCGAACTCCTCTACATGAGCACTCATGCACTTATGTAGAGGAGTGACGGGCATCAGAGTGCACTGCTCCTATACATAAGTCAACCCTCCACGTGAAATGCCACGTGGAGGGTCGGCCAAAGCTGAGGTGGCGTCAGTCGGTAGCGGGGATCCGGTAGTCCAGAACGAACCGGTCGGCAGCCATCAGCGTGTCGCAGACTTCGACTACGCGCCCCGAGTTGCTGACGGCATTGCGTGTCAGGTGGATGACGGGGGCGCCAGGGCTGAGGTCCAGCGTGGCCGTCTCGGGCTTCGTGGCGAGGCGGGCCCGTACGGTCTCGGTGAACTCCGCGAGGATGTGCCCGTTGTCCTCCAGGCGCGCGTAGATGCCGCCGCCGCCCGGGTTCTCGGCGAACAGCTCGGGGATGTCCTTCGCGATGTCCCAGGGCAGGTAGGAGGTGGCTTCCTCGGTTGGCACGCCATCGCTGAAGTACAGCCTGCGGCGAGCCAGCACCTGGGCCCCGGGCGAGACCGAGAGTCGTTCGGCGATGTCCGGCGAGGCTTCGGTCGGGCCGATGTATAGGACTCGCACCGATGGGGTGGAACCCGCCTGCTCGGCTTCGGCGAGGTAGGCAGCCTTCCCTGCCTTCCGGTGGGATCGACGGAAGCGATCCGACGACTTGCGCTTGACCGGTGGCCGCGACCTCACGAAGGATCCGCGGCCGTGGTGGGTCTCGATCAGGCCGGTCGCTCGAAGCTCGGCGACAGCCTTCCTCGCGGTTCCGGGCGCGACCTTGTAGCGGTCCATGAGTTCGGACTCGCTCGGGATCTTCTCGCCAGGGGGCAGGATGCCCTTCTGGATCTGTTCTGCGAGGTCCTCGGCGATCTGCAGGTACCGGGGCGAGGATGTCTCGCGAACGCTTCCACTCCTCATTTGGGTGGAACCTCCTATGCTCATATACATGAGTAACAGCACGCAGCAGGGACGGTCAACGCCGCTGCACTCCGTGTCAGTGGCTGGCGTCGTCGTGCGAGAGGGCGGTGACGTGCTGGTCATTCGGCGCGCTGACAACAGCACGTGGGAACCGCCTGGCGGAGTACTGGAGCTTGGAGAGTCTGTCGAGGCAGGTGTCTGCCGAGAGGTGTTGGAGGAAACCGGCGTCGTCGTGGAGGTCGAGCGGCTGACTGGCGTCTACAAGAACATGACCCTCGGCGTGGTCGCCTTGGTCTTCCGATGTCGCCCGGTCGGTGGTACACCAGCCGTTTCCGACGAATCGACTGTTGTGCAGTGGCTTCCTCCCGACGACGCGGTTGCGAAGATGGGAGAGATGTACGCCATCCGAGTCCAGGACGCGCTCAACCTCGGCGATCCAGCGGTGCGCGCGCATGATGGGCGTCGACTCGTGGCTTGAGTTGATCTGATGCTGACATCACCTCCTGACATCAACACATCCGGACGTCGGCACACGTGCGCGTCTCTGTGAGCCCATGGCCTTGACGGGAGCGGTGTGACCATCCCGGTCCCGGCGCTGAGCGTTTGATCTTGTAAAGCGGGGGTCGTCGGTTCGAACCCGACAGGGGGCTCCGCGGCGTGAAGGGCCGGCTCCACCTGGTGACCAGGTGGGGCCGGCCCTTCGTCGTTGCCGGGGTGGCGGGGCGGGCGGGTTCCGGAATCGGGTGGGGCGGGGGTGAGCGGGGGGCCGGGGTGGTGCGTACCTCCTGGTGGGGAAACGGATGAGGAAGGAGACAGTGATGGGCATGCTGGCCAATCTGGTTCCGGCGATGAGGCATCCGCACAAGCGGACCAAGTCCGGTCGCTCGACCAGGACCTCGAAGACGGGCACCCACCGTCGCCGTCGGCGCACTTCGTCGTCGCGGCACTGACGGCTCCGCCGTCCTGTCAGGGCCGGGCCCCGGGCCCGGCCGAGTTCCCAGGGTTGGACGAGTTCCGTGTGGTCACTGCGGCGGCTGACGGTCGTCGGTGCGGGTGAGGGCGACGGCCGGCCGGTCGTCGACGCCGCTCCGGCGGTGCCGTTGCGGCGGACCTTCGGGAGGTTCTGGCCCTACACGCGCGGGGGCAGGCGCTGGCTGGCCCTCCTGCTGGGGTTCGTCCTGCTCGGCCCGGTGGTCGACGCGGCCGCGATCTGGCTGTTCAAGGTCGTCGTCGACGAGGTGCTGGTGCCGCGCAGGCTCGGGCTGTTCCTGCCGGTGGCGCTCGGCTACGCCGGGCTGGCCGTCGTGGCGGGGGGCCTGCGCTTCGCCGACGAGACGACCTCGGCCTGGGTCAGCGAGCACTTCCTGTTGGCCCTGCGGTCGGACGTGTTCCGGCACCTGCAGGGCCTGTCGCTCGGGTTCTTCGAGCGGCGGCGGCTCGGTGACGTGCTGTCCCGGCTGACCGGTGACATCGAGGCGGTCGAGACGTTCCTGCTGTCGGGCGTCCTCGACGCCGTCGCGTACGCCGCGGAGCTCGCCGTCTTCCTGGCCGTGCTGTTCTACCTGCGCTGGGACCTCACCCTGGTCGCGCTGGTGGTGGCGCCGCTGTTCTGGTTCCTCGCGCGCCGCTTCTCGGTGCTGGTGAAGGCCGCTTCGCGGGAGCGGCGACGGCGCAGCGGTTCGGTGAGCGCCCTCGCCGAGGAGACGCTGGGCAACATCGCGCTGGTGCAGGCGTACAACCGGCAGGACTGGGAGCAGGAGCGGTTCCTGCGGGAGAGCCTGGCGCGGTTCCGGGCGACGATGGCGGCGACCCGGCTGCGGGCGTTGTTCGCGCCGATCGTCGAGGTGCTGGAGCTGTCCGGCGGGCTGATCGTGCTGGGGCTGGGCGCCTGGGAGCTGTCCCGGGGGCGGTTGACGCTGGGCGAACTGCTGGTCTTCGTGGCGTTGTTGGGCCGGTTGTACGGGCCGATCCGGGGGATCTCGCGGCTCAGCAACGGCCTCTACTCGGCCTCTGCCGCCGCCGAGCGGATCATCGAACTGCTCGACCAGCGCCCGCAGGTGGCCGATCCGCCGGTGCCGTTGAGACCGGCCCGGGTGCGCGGGGCGGTGACCTTCGACGGGGTGTGGTTCCGCTACCCGGGGTCGAAGAGGGTGGCGCTGTTCGACGTGTCGTTCCACGCCGAACCGGGCGAGACGGTGGCGCTGGTCGGCGCGAGCGGGGCCGGCAAGTCGACGGTCTCCAAGCTGCTGCTGCGGTTCTACGACCCGGAGCGCGGTGCCGTCCGGCTGGACGGGATCGACCTGCGCGAGCTGGCGCTGGCGGACCTGCGGGACAACGTCACGGTGCTGCTGCAGGAGACCCTGGTGATCCACGGCACCGTCCGGGAGAACATCGCGTACGGGAGGCCGGACGCGAGCGACGCGGAGATCCTCGCCGCCGCCTGGGCCTCCGACGTGCACGACTTCGTCGTCGGGTTGCCGGACGGCTACGACACCGTGGTGGGGCAGCAGGGCCGGCTGCTGTCCGGTGGGCAGCGCCAACGGCTCGCGATCGCCCGGGCGATGGTCCGCGACGCGCCGGTGCTGATCCTCGACGAGCCGACCACCGGGCTCGACGCGGGGTCCGGGCAGCGGGTCATGGAGCTGCTGGGACGGCTGATGCGGGGGCGGACCACGATCATCATCTCGCACAATCTGCTCACCGTCCGGAGTGCCGACCGGATCGTGCTGCTCGACGGCGGCCGCCTCGCCGACTGCGGTACGCACGAGGAGCTGCTGGCGCGCAACGACGGCTACGCGCGGCTCGACCGGCTGCATGCCCGGCCCGTCCCCGCGACACTGCTGCAGGAGACCGTCCGATGAACACCCGACCGCTGAACACCCGACCTCCGCTGCCCGCGGGGACACCCCTCGCCCCCGGCTACCCCGTCCTGGCCCACCTGTGCCGCACCGGCTGGCTCGACGTCTACGACGCCTGGAGCGAGGAACGGGACTGCCGCTGCGTGGTGAAGGTGCTCCGGCCCGACCGCCGCCGCGACCGCCGGCTGCGCGAACGGCTGCTCCAGGAGGGCCGCTGGCTGACCGGCTTCACCCACCCGCACCTGGTGCGCGGCTACGGCACGGGCGAACACCCGCAGCCGTACGCGGTCCTGGAGACCCTGACCGGCGAGACCCTCGCCCACCTCATCGACCGGCGGAGCCGCCGGCCGGCCGCCACCGACCTGGCCCTGCTCGGGCTGCACCTCTGCTCGGCGATGCGCTACCTGCACGGGCAGGGCCTGCTGCACCTCGACCTCAAGCCCTCCAACATCGTGATCGACTGCCGCCACGCCAAGGTGCTCGACCTGAGCATCGCCCGCCCGCCGGGCCGGGGGCGCCCGGGCATCGGGACGGACGGCTACCTCGCCCCCGAGCAGGCCGACGGGGGCCTGCTCACGGCGGCCGCGGACGTCTGGGGGATCGGCATCACCCTGTACGAGGCGGCCACCGGGGACGTCCCCTTCGCCGGCCCGGCCCCGGACGGCCCGGCGCCGCCGGTGGGCCGGGCGCGCCGGCTGCCCCGTCCGCTCGCCGAGGCGATCGACGGCTGCCTGCGGCCGGACCCGGCCGACCGTCCGGGCCTGCCCGAACTGGCCGGCCGCCTGGACGCGTTGCTCCCGCAGAGCCGCCGTGCGGTGGCACCGCCGGTGGACGACCCGGACTACGACGACCCGGACTCCGGCGACGAGGACTCCGGCGACCCGGACTCAGGCGACAGGGACGCCGGCGACCCGGACTCGGACGACGGGGACTCCTACGCCTCGGACCCGGGCGACATGCCTCAGGACCTGCGGAGCCGCCGGAGGGTCCAGGCGGGGTCGGGCGGGGTGGTGAGCGGGCGGGAGTGGGTGGCGAGGAGTTCGGCGGCGCGGCGGTAGGAGAGCCGGGCGCGGCCGGTGAGCGGGCAGCGGTCGGCGGCCGGGGTGCCGGCGGGGGCGCGGCGGTCGGTGAGGAAGAGCGGGCCGGTGGTGCGCCCGGCGACGAGCAGGGGGAGCAGCCGGGCGGTGCCGGCCTGCCAGTGGAGGGCGGTGCGGCCGGGCCGGTGGAGGGTGCGGCGGTGGGGCAGGTCGAGGTCGTCGGCGTCGAGGGCGAGGACGGTCTCGATGGCGGCGCCGGACTCGTGGAGGAGGTGCCAGAGCGCCTGCTCGCGCAGCGGGGCGCGGAGGGCGAAGAGGGCGCGGAGCTCGTCGGGGGTGAGCGGGGCGGCGGCCGGGCCGGCGGGCGGGCGGGGGCGCAGGTCGGTGGTGGGGTCGCCGACGAGCCAGCCGCGGGCCCGCCACCAGGCCACGGCGGCGCGCAGGGTGGAGAGTTCGCGGTTGAGCGTGCGCGGGTCGGTCGCGGTGGTGCGGAGCTCGACGGCGGTGCGGAGGCGGCCGGCGGCGTCCGGGTGGTCGAGCAGGGCGAGCGGGAGGACGGGCGGTCGGGCGCGCCGTCGTCCGGGGCCGGTGGGGGCGGGGCGGTCGGCGAGGGCCCAGGCCCAGGTGTCCAGGGCGATGCGGTAGATCCGGCGGGATCCCGGGGCGAGCCCGGCGTCGGAGAGGTAGCGGTCCACGGCGACGGCGTACTCGACCGGGGGGAGCTCCGTCATGCCGGGGCCTTCCATTTCTTCCGCAGTAAACGAGGTGTTCCGAGCCGTTTCGAGAGTACTCCCGATGCCCGGTGAACAGCAGCTGAACTGCTATTCCCTGGTGATTTACTGCGGCGATCCAAGGGGCGCGCAGAATTGATGCGGAAAGGCTCAAGTTTTTCCCGGAAATCCTTGAATCCGGTTCCCGGTGGAACGCACACTTGCTGCCCATGGCAGTGGACACGGAACGGATCCGGGCCCGCCGACGGCGGCCGGGAGGCCGGCTCGCCGTGCTGGGCGAGCGCGATTTCAGCCGGTTCTTCGTCGGCTACACGACCTCCCTCCTCGGCTCCTCGATGGCACCGGTGGCGGTGGCCTTCGCGGTGCTGGGCGGCGATGGCGGCGGGGCGGGGGCGGGCGGCGACGGCACGGACCTGGGGTGGGTGATGGCGGCCCGGATCCTGCCGGTGGTGCTGGTCCTGCCGGCGGGCGGGTTGATCGCGGACCGGTTCGGCCGGCGGCGGGTGATGCTGGGCTCGGACGTCCTGCGGGGGCTCGTCCAGGCGCTGTTCGCCGCACTGCTGGCGACCGGGCACGCGCCGGTGTGGGCGATGGTCGCGCTGGTGGCCGTCTGGGGGGTCGGCGAGGGGCTGTTCCTGCCCGCCTTCGGGGCGGTGGTGCCCGACCTGGTGCGCCGACGGGAGCTCCTGGGCGACGCGAACACCCTGGTGGGGCTGTCCCGTTCGGCGGCCGCGGTGGCCGGGCCCGCGGCGGCCGGACTGCTCACGGCGGCGTGCGGCCCGGCGGTGGTGCTGGTGGTGGACGCGGTGACGTACGGCGTCGGGGCGCTGGCCCTGGCCGGACTCCGCAGCTCCCCGCGGACGGTGCCGGCGGCCGGCGGCGAGGAGTCGATGGCCGCCGAACTGCGCACCGGGTGGAAGGAGTTCGCCGGCCGGCCGTGGCTCTGGATCACCACCGTACAGACCGGACTGTTCAACCTGGTGGTGTGGGCGCCGTTCCTGGTGCTCGGACCGCTCACCGCCCAGCGGCACCTCGGTGGCGCCCGCGCCTGGGGCGTGGTGATGGGCGTGTACGGCGTCGGCGCGGTGCTGGGCGGTCTGCTGATGCTCGGGCGCAGGCCGGGCCGGCCGCTCGCGGTGGCCACCGTGGCGACGCTGGGGTGGGCCCTGCCCTCGGCGGCGCTGGCGGCCGGCGCGCCGCTGCCGTGGGTGGCGGCGGCCGCGCTGGCGGCGGGCGTCGGCTCGGCGGTCTGCGGGGCGCTGTACGCCACGACGATGCAGGCCTGGGTGCCGCCCGAGGTGCTCGGCCGGGTGAACTCGTTCGGGGCGCTCGGCGCTTTCGTGCTGGGCCCGCTGGGGCTGGCGGCGGCGGGGCCGGCGGCGGACCGGATCGGTGTGGGCGGGGTGCTGCTGCTCGGGGTGGTCTGGCAACTCGCGGCGGGGGCCGTGGTGTTGATGGTTCCGGCGGTCCGTGACCGGCCCTGGGGCGGCGGTCCCGGCGAGCCCGGCGGCCCAGGCGGCCCCGGCGGCGCCGGTCATCCCGACCGGGAGCCGGTCGCGGAAGCCTGACGCCCGCCTCCCACCGGCCTCGGCCTCCCACCCCGTGCCCGCCGGCCCGCCCCCACCCGACCCGCTCCGCGGGCGCACCCCCGGCCCGGCGCGGTTCGTCGCCCACCGTGCCCGGCCGGCCTCGGAGCGCACCTCCGGCCCGGCTGCCGAACCCCGTCGCCCCGGCGGGGAGCGCGGCGGCCGGGCCGGTCGTACCGTGGAGGTGCGGGGACGACGGAGGAGGTCGGCCATGCCCGGTTCGCTCACCATCAGCCACCACGAATCCGCGGTCGCCCTGGACCACGCGGACGCCGATCGGCTCGCCACGGTGCTGGCGGAGCTGGCGTACCTGCTGGAGGTCCCGGGGCCCAACCGGATCAACGACGCGCAGCTCGCCCTGCTGTGCGAGGGACGGACGCCGGACCGCGCCGAGCTGTCGCGGTGGTCCCGGACGCTCGCGGCGGAGCTGAAGGGGCGGCTCTGACGGCTGCCGCGTCCGACCGCGCCGGAACCGGAACCGGAACCGGAACCGGAGCCGAAGCCGGAGCCGGAGCGGGAACCGGAACCGGAACCGGAGGTGCCCCGCCCCGCCCGCCGTACGATGGCGCGCGGGGCGGGCCGGTCGGGCCTGCCCCGGGGGTGTCGGGGTGGCCGGCACCCGGTCCGGCGGAGGGTGGGGGCCCGAGCGTGTCGCAGTCCCGGTCGATGTCCTGGCTGACGGTGGAGACGCCGCTGCCCAGCGGTCCGATGCACGTCGCGGTGACGCCGCTGGGCGTGGCGGCCGCCGGGTACGGCGTGCGGGAGGGTGAGCTGCCGCCGTGCACCGACGCGTCGCGGATAGCCGCCGTCACGGACCGCATCGGCGCCTATCTGGCGGGCCGCAGCCGGGAGTTGGGCCTGCCGATCGACTGGAGCCTGAGTTCCGGCCCGCACCGGACGGTGCTGCGCACGCTCTGGCAGGAGGTGCCGTACGGCGGGACCATCACCTACGGCGAACTGGCCTCCCGCAGCGGGGTGTTCGAGGACGTGACCGAGCCCGGCCTGGCCGCGCGGACCGTCGGCCAGATGATGGCCGCCAACCCCGTCGCCCTGCTGGTGCCCTGCCACCGGGTGGTGGCGGCGGACGGGATCGGCGGCTTCGGCGGCGGCCGGGTGGGGATCGAGGTGAAGCGCTGGCTGCTGACCCTGGAGGGGGTGCTGGAGCCGACGCTCGACTGGAACGGCCCCCTGTAGCCGGCCCCTGGCGCAGCGTCCCTGCGGAGCCCCGGAGCCCCGGAGCCCCGGAGCCCCGTCGCCACGTCCCGCCGCCTGCCGAGCCCGGCTCAGTGCTGCCGCACCAGGTCGACCGCCACCGGTGCCCGGCGCGGCCGGACCGGCTGGATGCCGGACACCAGCGTGTACTCGACGCCCCGGACGTCCGGCGGCCGAACGGCCTCCAGTCGTTCGCCGAGGGCCAGCCGGACGGCGTCCCAGGGCAGGTTGAGCCCGCACAGCCGGAGCTGGTGGAGCCCGGCGGCGGGGCGGGTGTTGACGTCGATCACCACGGGCTGCCCGTCCAGTTCGCGGAACTGGATGTTGGACAGGTAGGCCATCCGGCCGGCCCGGACCAGTCGGCCGACCGGTTCCAGGTAGCGCGGGTCGGTGGTGAAGCCGCGCCGCCGGCCGTCCTTGGTGCGGCCGACCGCGGTGAGCGGGGTGCCGTCCCGGTCGGCGAGGCAGTCGACCGAGACCTCGGGCCCGTCCAGGTACGGCATCACCAGGAGGTCCGCCGGCTCCTCCCCGGGCCCGCCGCCGGCCCGGTCGCCGGACAGCGCGGCGGCCACCTGCTCGACCTGGACCCGGTGGTCCCAGCCGTGCAGCCGCTGCGGCCCGTACGGCTCGCGGGTGAGCACCCGGAAGCCCGCGCCGCCCGCGCCGGTGGTGGGCTTGAGGCAGGGGGTGTGCCCGGTGGCCTCGATCCGGTCGACGGCCTCGTGGAGTTCGGCGGCGGTGCGGACCCGCCACCAGGGCGGGGTGGGGAGTCCGGCGGCGGATATCGCGCGGTAGCCGTCGTCCTTTCCCGCGTAGGCGGCGACGGCGGTGGCGGGGGGAGAGAGCAGGGTGGTGCCGATCGCCTCGAACTCGGGCCGGGCGAGGGCCACGGCGAGTTGGTGGAGCTGGGGGACGAAGACGGTGATGGCGTGCCGGGCGCAGTAGTCGAGGGCGTAGCCGACGTAGGCGTCGGCGGGCAGGTCGGCGGGTTCGAGGGTGCCGTGGTCGGCGGCGGCGAGCACCGGGGAGTCGGGGTCGGCGTGGGTGGCGTGGACGGTCACCGGGCGCGGTGCGGCGTGCAGTTGCTCGATGAAGAAGACGTTCTCGGCGTAGGTGCGGTTGAGCCAGACGCGTACCGGCGCTCCCAAGGCTGCCTCCCGGGGCATGGCGTGACGGAGTGTCAGGGCGCGGGGCGGGACCGTGCGCCGACTGCCCGGGCGGCCCTGTGAGGTGGCACCCTAGCGGGCCGTCGCGAGGATTCGAACAAGCGGGTCGGTCCGGGTGGCCGCTGCCCGGTTCCGCTGCCGGAGGGGGTGTCGATGGGGGAGGATGGGCAGCGGCATTCCGATAAATTCGAATAATTAGTCGAACAAGCATCGATCAGGTGATCCAGTCGTACTATTTGTTCGGTTATTCCGAACCACTCGAAAGAGTGATTGCGGCCCGCCCCCGAATGGCCTCACCATGAAGCTGCAACATGAATGTGCAAGGCGACACGTCATCGGGTAATCGGGTATGCGAAGGGCTCCCCTTATGTCGACCGAAACCACTGCCGGTATTCCTGCGCCGGGCGCGCAGCCGGAGATCCGGCAGCAGCAGAGTCTGAGCACGGCAGGTGCGCGGAACCTCGCCACCACCACCAAGTCCGCGCCGCAGATGCAGGGCATCAGCCCGCGCTGGCTGCTCAGGACGCTGCCCTGGGTGCAGGTGTCCGGCGGTACCTACCGGGTCAACCGCCGCCTGCGCCACTCGGTCGGCCGCGGTCGGGTGAGCTTCGTCAAGACCGGCCCCGAGGTGCGGATCGTCGCGCCGACGCTCGCCGAGGTGCCGGCGCTGCGCGGGTTCCAGGACGAGGCCCTGCTGGAGGAGCTGGCCGGGCGCTTCGTCCAGCGGGACTTCGGCGCCGGCGACGTCCTGGTCTCGGCCGGGGCGGCGATCGACGAGGTCTTCCTGATCGCGCACGGCAAGCTCGAGCGGATCGGCACCGGCAAGTACGGCGACGAGACGGTGGTCGGCACCCTCGCCGACGGCGACCACCTCGGCGACGAGGCCCTGCAGCAGGAGGACGGCACCTGGCCGTACACCGTCCGGGCCGCGACCTCGGGCACGGTGATGGCCCTGCCCTGGTCCGCCTTCCAGGAGCTGCACGACCGCTCCGAGGCGCTGCAGCTGCAGATCATCGAGTACCTGAACGGCTTCCAGCAGGCGCAGAACAAGCACGGCGAGGCCGCGATCGACCTCTCCGCCGGCCACCACGGCGAGTACGAGCTGCCCGGCGCCTTCGTGGACTACGAGCTCAGGCCGCGCGAGTACGAGCTGAGCGTCGCGCAGACCATCCTCAGGGTCCACACCCGGGTCGCCGACCTCTACAACCAGCCGATGAACCAGACGGAGCACCAGCTGCGGCTGACCATCGAGGCGCTGCGCGAGCGCCAGGAGCACGAGCTGGTCAACAACCCCGAGTTCGGCCTGCTGGAGAACGCGGCGTACGACCAGCGCATCCAGACCCACTCCGGGCCGCCCACCCCGGACGACATGGACGAGCTGCTCAGCCGGCGCCGCGGCACCAGGATGTTCCTCGCCCACCCCAAGGCCATCGCCGCCTTCGGCCGCGAGTGCAACAAGCGCGGCCTCGTGCCCGGCACGGTGGAGGTCGAGGGGCGGCACGTCACCGCCTGGCGCGGGGTGCCGGTCTTCCCGTGCAACAAGATCCCGATCGTCGGCGGCCACACCAGCTCGATCATCGCGATGCGCGTCGGCGAGGACAACCAGGGCGTCATCGGCCTGCACCAGACCGGAATTCCGGACGAGTACCAGCCGGGCCTTTCGGTGCGGTTCATGGGAATCGACGAGACGGCCATCATTTCCTACCTGGTCAGCGCCTACTACTCCGCCGCGATCCTGGTGCCGGACGCGGTCGGCGTCCTGGAGAACGTGGACATCGCGCAGCGCTAGAACGCGGCCGGCGACCACGGAACCGACGCCGGAACGGCGACCACCGGAGCGGTGTGCACCGAACGCCGACCACCGGAACCGACGCCGGCCGGCCGTCCCGCGCCGCCCGGCCGGGGCGCCCACACCCCGGGCCGGGCGGCGCGCCTTCGTGCGGGCCGAGCGCCCCACCGCCGGTACTTCACAGCGGCCCGCCCCGGGCGGGCCGACACATCCTGTCGCAGGCCCGACGGCCTCACCACAGGCCAACAGGGGGGAGAAACCCATGACGAGCTCCACGCTGGAACGGGACCACCGGGAGGGGCACGAGGCGGAGGGCGTCCTCGCCCGGGCCCGCACGCTGGTCGACCCGGTCCTGCGGGCCGCCGTCGACTCGCTGCCGGGCGCGATGCGCAAGGTCGCCGGCTACCACTTCGGCTGGTGGGAGGCGGACGGCTCGCCCTCGGCCGCCCCCTCCGGCAAGGCGATCCGGCCGGCCCTGGTGCTCGCCGCGGCCCAGGCGCTCGGCGGCACCCCGGCCAGGGCCACCGCGGCGGCCGCCGCCGTCGAGCTGGTGCACAACTTCACCCTGCTCCACGACGACGTCATCGACCGCGACGTGACGCGCCGCCACCGCCCCACCGCCTGGAGGGTGTTCGGCACCACCGAGGCCATCCTGGCCGGGGACGCCATGCACTCGCTGGCGCTCCGGCTGCTCGCCGAGGACCCGGACCCGGCTGCCCGGGAGTCCGCCCGGCGGCTCACCGACTGCGTGGTCGAGCTCTGCGAGGGGCAGCAGATCGACTGCGCCTTCGAGCAGCGCAGCGACGTCTCCCTCACCGAGTGCCTGGCGATGGCGGAGGCGAAGACCGGGGCCCTGCTCGGCGCCGCCTGCGCGATGGGGGCCCTGTACGGGGGCGGTTCGACGGAGGCCGCGCAGGCGATGGACGGCTTCGGCCGGGAGATCGGCCTGGCCTTCCAGCTGATCGACGACCTGATCGGAATCTGGGGCGACCCCGCGGTGACGGGCAAGCCGGTGGGCGCGGACCTGGTCGCCAGGAAGAAGTCGCTGCCGGTGGTCGCGGCGCTCGGTTCCGGCACCCCCGAGGGTGCCCGGCTGGGCGAACTGTACGCGCTGGAACGCCCGCTCAGCCCGGAGGAGTTGGCGCAGTGCGCGGCTGCCGTCGAGGGCGCCGGCGGGCGCGGCTGGGCGCAGGGCGAGTCCTGCGAGCGGATGGCCGCGGCGATGGCCCAGCTGGCCACCGCCGTTCCGGAACCGTCCGCGGCGGACGAACTGCTGGCGCTCGCCGAACTGGTCACCCGCCGCAAGCACTGACCCGGGGCGGCAGGGGTGGGCGCCGGCCCGGCCCGGTCGCCCACCCCTGCGGCGTGCCCGTCCAGGCCCCGCGCCCTGCGTGCACCGGCAGCGTCGGGTCGGCCACTGAGGCCCTTCCAGGCCCCGGCGCCGTCCACGTCGCCGGGCCCGGCCGCTGAGGCCGATCCCGGCGTCCCGTCCCGGAGCCGGCGCGGGGCTCAGCCGAAGGCGGCCAGCAGCCGCTGCTCCTTGGCCGGTTCGATGCCCTGCCGCACCGCGGCCTCCTTGCGGCCCTTCCGCCCCTCGGCGTCGGTGTCCTCGGCCGGGCCGCGGCTGCGCAGCCACTCCCAGGTGTCCCGCGCGGTCTCGGCGAAGGGCCGGCAGCGCAGCCCGGCCGCCCGGGCCCGGCCGGTGTCGGCGAGCCAGACGCCCGTCAGCTCGGGCACGTCGGGTGCCCAGAGCGGGAGTTCGCTCCACGGCTCGACCTGGTCCGGCCCCTCGGCGAGCAGCGCCGCGTCGTCGACCCAGACCAGCTCGGTGTCCGCGGCGCCGGCCACCTCCCGGCAGGTCTCCAGCCACTGGCCGAAGGTGAGCAGTCCGGGCGGGGCCGTGGTGACGTAGCGACCGGTGGTTCCCACGGTGAGCAGGTCGAGCCCGAAGGCGGCGAAGTCCCGGACGTCGATCACCTGCATGGTGCGCCGGCGGTCGCCGGGGGCCAGCACCCGCCCGCCGCGGGCCATCCGTTCCAGCCACCAGGGCAGCCGTCCGCCGTTCTCGTGCGGGCCGATGAGCAGCCCGCTGTTGAGGATCAGCGAGCGTTCGGCGCCGAAGCCGTCGAGGACCGCCCGTTCGCAGCCCGCCTTGAGCGGGTTGCCGGGCGGCTGGCCGGGAGGGGTGTCGGCGGGGCAGGGGTGCAGGGGCGAGTCCTCGGTGACGGTTCCGGCGGGCCAGTCGGCGAAGGCGTGCACGGAGGAGACGAAGGTGTAGTGGTCGGCCCGGCCGCGCAGCAGTGCGGCGGAGGCCGCCGCCTGGGCGGGCTGCTGCGCGGAGGTGTCGACGACTGCGTCCCAGCTGCGGCCCTCGACGAGCCGGGCGAGGTCGTCGGCGCGGTCGCGGTCGCCCCGGACGGTCTCGACACCGGGCAGGTCGGCGGTGGTGCGGCCGCGGTTGAAGGTGGTCACCTCGTGGCCGCGGGCGAGGGCGTCGGATGCGTAGGCCCGTCCGAGGAAGGACGAGCCGCCGAGCAGGAGGATCTTCATGCGGGCAAGTCTGTCCGCGGCCGGCCGTCGGTGACCCTCGCTTAGCGCTGGGCAGAGCGGGCCGCCGGGCCCGCCCCACCCCGCCCCATCGGCCCCGCGCCGCACCGCCCCCCACCGGTCGGCCGACGTGCCGCCCCGCCCGGCCCCGCATAGCATCCGCTATGTACTCGTATGTCCAGAATTCCGGCCCGCCCCGGCGTCGCCGGCCTTCCGTGCACTGGGGAGAGCGACGCGCATGGCCAACCCGGCACTCGTGGACCCGGCCACCATCCGTGCGACGGTCGCCGAGGCCTGGATCCGCGCCTACCCGATGCTGCGGAACTACCGCACCCTGTACGCGCAGGCCCTGGACGACGCGGACCCGCGCCACGTCGGCGGCTTCGGCGTCTTCCGCCACCACCGGCGGCCGTCCACCCCGGCCGACACCGACGTCGTCACCCCGAACAACGACACCCCGTACTCCTGGGCCTGGCTGGACCTGCGCGCCGAGCCGTGGGTGGTGTCGGTCCCGGCGACGGACCGCTACTACGTCCTCCCGCTGCACGAACTCGACACCGTCTACGCCGGGTTCATCGGCAGCCGGACCACCGGCCCGGAGGCCGGCGACCACCTGGTGGCCGGCCCCGGCTGGCAGGGCGAGCCGCCCCCCGGCGTCCGCGGGGTGATCCGCACCGCGACCCGGCTGGTCGGGATCGTCGGCCGGACCCAGCTGGCCGGCGGGACACCGGCGGAGCTCGCCGAGCTGTCGGCCGTCCAGCAGGGCTACCGGCTGCGCCCGCTGCACGCCTACGCGGGCACCCCGGCGCCCGCCCCCGCGCCGGAGCCGGTCTGGCCGGTGTGGCGCGAGGAGGTGCTCGGCACCGTCGAGTTCCTGACCTTCCTCGACTTCCTGCTCGGCTTCTTCCCGCTGCACGGCGAGGTCGCGCTGCCGCCCGCCGAGACCGACCTGCGCGGGCGCCTCACCGACCTGGGCGTCGACGGCCGCGGCGAGTTCGAACCCGCCGCACTGCCCCTCGCGGTGCGCGCCGAGATCGAGCGCGGCATCGCCGGCGGCCGCGCCCGGCTGGCCCGCGCCACCGGTGAACCCGGCACCTCGGCCGGGTTGTTCGGCACCCGTGGGGAGGTCGGCGCGGACTTCCTCGGCCAGGCGGTGGGCGCCGGGCTCGGCCTCTACGGGCTGCCTGCCGAGGAGGCCTGGTACGGCGGCTGGCCGGTCGACAGCGCCGGCAACCGGCCGCCGAACGCGAGCGACCGCGACTACGTGATCCGCTTCGGCCCGGACGACCTGCCACCGGCCCGGTTCTTCTGGTCGGTCACCATGTACGGGCTCCCGGACCGCCTGTTGGTCGACAACACCCTGGACCGCTACTCGATCGGCGACCGCACCCCGGGCCTGGTCCGCGACCCGGACGGCGGACTCACCCTCCACGTCCGGCACAAGCGCCCCGCCGACGCCGGGCACTCCGCCAACTGGCTGCCCGCCCCGGACGGCCCGTTCTCGGTGGTCGCCCGGCTCTACGGGCCGGACCGCTCCGTGCTCGACGGCCGCTGGCGGCTCCCGCCGCTCGACCCGCGGTGACCGCCCCGCCGCCGAGGTGACCGCCCACGGCGAGCGCCGACACCCGACAGGCACCCCACAGGCACCCGACAGGCATCCCACAGGCACCCGACCGGCATCCCCGCACCGACCTGACGAAGGACACCCGATGACCCAGCCCGAGCTGGAGGCCCTGGCCGCCGACGCCTACGTCTACGGCTACCCGCTCGTCGCCGGCCTCACCATGGTCGAGCGCTTCACCAAGGGCGGCCTGGGCACCCTGCCGGTGGCGGAGTTCAACCACTTCAGCCACGCCACCCGGCTGGCCGGGCCCAGGGACCACTTCGTCTCGGTCAACAACGACACCGTCTACTCGGTCGCCCAGCTCGACCTCTCCGAGGGCCCGCAGGTGCTGCGCGTCCCGGACACCGCGGGCGCCTACTACGTGCTGCAGTTCGTCGGGGCCTGGACGGACAACGTCGCCTACCTCGGGAGCCGTGCCACCGGCACCGAGGAACAGACCTGGCTGGTCGTCCCGCCGGGCTGGCACGGCACACCGCCCGACCCGACCCGGGTGATCGAGGTGCCGACCACGGTGGCGACCATCGTCGGCCGCTTCGCCTGCACCGGCCCGCGCGACCTCCCCCGGGTCAAGGCCCTCCAGGCCGCCCTCACCCTGGAGCCGTTGGAGCCCGGCGGGCTGGTCGCCGGGCTGCCCGAGCCGGACCCGGACGTCCCCGAGCGGCTGGCCTTCTTCGAACGGCTCAGGGTCTGGATGCAGGCCTTCCTGCCGGCCGGGCCGGACGTCGAGTACCAGCGGCGCTTCGCCCCGCTCGGCCTCCTGGACCCGGGTGCCTCGCCGTACCGCGCGGCCGCCGCGGACTGGACGCTCGCGCTGGGCAGGGGCCTGGCCGCCGGCCGGGAGCGGGTCGAGGACGCCACCCGCCCGCCCGAGGACCACCCGCTCGGCGAGTGGCGTTCGGCGCTCCACCTGTTCGACTACAACATCGACCACCTGGGGCCCGGGACCCGCGACGAACCCGACTGGCGCATCCCCGACCGCCGCGCCGGCTACCTCAGCCGGGCCGCCGCCGCCCGGGCCGGCCTCTGGGGCAACCACGCCTACGAGGCGTCCTACGCGATGACCTACGACGACTCCGACGGCCGCCCGCTCAGCGGCGAGCACCGCTACACGCTGCACTTCGACCAGCCGCCGCCGGCCGAGGCCTTCTGGTCCGTCACGATGTACGGGCTGCCGGACTACTACCTGGTGGAGAACCCGATCGGGCGCTACTCGATCGGCGACCGCACCCCGGGCCTGGTCTACGGCGAGGACGGCTCGCTCACCCTGACGCTCCAGCACGAGGAACCCGAGGACGGGCCGACGGCGGCCAACTGGCTGCCCACGCCGCCCGGCGAGTTCCGTCCGATCATCCGGCTCTACCAGCCGAAGCAGGCCGTGCTGGACGGCAGCTACCGGGTGCCGCCGATCCGGCGGAGCTGACCGCTCGGGCCGTACCGCTCCGCCCGTCCCCCCCCCCGCCGTCCGGGTGCCTCAGCGCGCGGCCGGGGACGCGCCGCCCGCCGGGGCGGCCGTGGGAGAGCCCGACGGCTGCGAGGACGGCTGCGAGGAGGGCTGCGAGGACGGGTGCGCGGACGGCGAGGAGCTCGGTGAGGAGCTCGGCGAGGAGGAGGGCGAGGACGACGGCGGCGCGGAGGAGGGCGAACCCGACGGGGACGGGGACGCCGTCGCCGATCCGGACGGTCGCGGGGTCCCGCTCGGAGTGCCACCGGGCGTTGAGCCGGTCGAACCGCTCGAGCCCGTCGAGCCGGTCGGTGTGGGACCGGGTGTCGTCCCCGGAGCCGCCGTGGCGGTCGGGCCCGGGTCGGCGGGGGAGGAGGCCGAACCGCCCCGGTTGTGCGGGCCGCCCTCCAGGGTGACGACCGCCTGCGAGGGCGGCAGCGCGATCCGGGCGGTCCAGTGCGTCGTGGGGGCGAGGTCCTCGTCCACCGTGACGATCACGGTGATCCGCTGGCCCGGGGCCAGCGTCCCGGAGTCACGGCTGAGCCGGAGCCAGCCGGCGTCCGGCGCGGCACGCCAACGGATCTCGGTGGCACCGGAGTTGGTGAGTGTGAGGACGGTCCGGTTGCCGTACTCGCCGGCCTCGACGGTGAGCAGCCCGGTCGCGGCCGGTGCGGCCTGGCCCGGCCAGGGAGCGGTGACCCGCTCGACCGCGGGGGCGGGGGCGGCGACCAGGGTGGGGCTGCCGATCGGGGTCGCGCCGCTGGCCGGTACCGGTACGGCCGGTCCCTGGAGGGCGAGCCGCGGAATCCCGGGGAACAACGTTTCTGCAGTGCCGGAACCGGACGTGACCGCCCCGGCACCCGCCAACTCCATCCCGGGGACCGCGGACGACTCCGGGCCGGCCGGATCACCCGCCGACGGCCGCGCGTCCGGTGGCAGCTGCCCGCCCGCCCGGCCGGCCTCCTCCACCCGCACCGTGGAGACCGAGGCCGCCGACCCCGACTCGCCGACGCCGCGGTGCCCCGCCCAGAGCGCGACCACCGGCGCGGCCAGGACGGCGGCCAGCACCCCGGTGGTCACCACCCGCCGGCGGACCGCCAGCGCGCGGCCCGTGTCCGGCGCCCGGTGCCGGGGGAAGCCGCCCTGGTCGAACCGCAGTCCCGGATCCACCGCCGGGGCCCCGGCCGCCCGCCGGGCCCGCCGGGCGGCCCCGGACGCCGTCGGCAGGTAGCCCGCCGCGCCGTCCTCGCCCGCCTCGTGCGTGCCCGTCCCGCCCTCCGCGGCCCCGCCGTCCGCCGCCCCGCCCTCCACCGGTGCGGCCGCGGGCGCGGTCAGCAGCGCCAGCCCGGACAGCCCGGCCGAGCCCTCCGCCGCCTCGTCGCCCACCCGTTCCGCCGTCCCCCGGCAGGTCGGGCAGTCGACCACGTGCTGCACCAGCTCCCGGCGCAGCGCCGGACCGAGCACCCAGTCCCGCCAGGACTCCGCCCCGGCCCCGCCGAGCCGGTCGAGCTCCGGGCAGCTGCCCACCCCGAGCACCAGCAGCGCGGCCCTGGTCCGGGCCACCTCGGCCTCGGCGGCGGCGAGCAGGGCGCGGGTCCGTTCGAACGGCAGCCCCAGGACGGCCGCCGCCTCGTGCGGGGTCAGCCGGTGCCGGACGGACAGCTCCAGCGCCTCGCGCTGCTCGGGATCGGTGCCGGCCGCCTCCGGCCAGGCGAGCGAGGCCAGCTCGCGCCGCCGCCGGGCCGCCTCGGCCTCGGCCGGCTCCGCTCCGGGCTCCCGGCCGGCGCCGTCCGCCAGACGCCGCAGGCAGCAGTACCTGGCCAGTGCGAACAGCCAGGCCCGGACCAGCCCGGGCTCGGCGAGCCGGGCGCCGTGCCGCCGGGCCAGCTCGCGGACCTCGTGCAGGGCGGCGGCGGCCGCGTCGTGCTCGCACAGCACCGAGAGGCAGTAGGTGAACAGGCCGTCCACCTGCCGGTCGTACGCCGCGAGCACGGCGGCCGGCGGTGCTTCAGTACGCGTTGTCACCCGTCCGACGGTAGAGACGGCGGGCGGTGGGCCCCGGCCGTTCGCCGCGTATGTACTTCTTTCGGGTAACAACATCGTCCATCTGTGTGGACGCCGCCCGGCCCCGGCCCGTGCATCCGCCCGCCCCGGCCCGTGTACCCCGCCCCGCCCCGGGCCGTGCACCCCGCCGGGCGGAGCGCCCGCGAGGGGCCCGCGCCCCGCGCTCGTCCGGCGGTGTCAGACCCAGGCGCTACGGTGGCCGCATGGCTGCCCGTACCAAGACCACCGCCAAGCCGCGCCCGGCGTACCGCTGCACCGAGTGCGGCAACCAGCTGCCCAAGTGGGTCGGCCGCTGCCCGGAGTGCAACGCCTGGGGCACGGTCGAGGAGTACGGCGCGGTGCCGATCCGGACGACCGCCGCCGGCCCGGTCAGCGCGCCCGCCCGCCCGATCGCCCAGGTCGACGGCCAGGTCGCGACGGCGCGTTCGACGGGCGTTCCGGAGCTGGACAGGGTGCTCGGCGGCGGGCTGGTCCCGGGCGCGGTGGTCCTGTTGGCGGGCGAGCCCGGCGTCGGCAAGTCCACCCTGCTGCTGGACGTCGCGGCCAAGGCGGCCTCCGACCAGCACCGCACCCTCTACGTCACGGGCGAGGAGTCGGCCGGCCAGGTGCGGCTGCGGGCGGACCGCATCAACGCCCTCTCCGACCACCTCTACCTCGCCGCCGAGTCCGACCTCGGCGCCGTGCTCGGGCACGTCGAGGCGGTCAACCCCGGCCTGCTGATCCTGGACTCGGTGCAGACCATCGCCTCCGCCGAGCTGGACGGCGCCCCCGGCGGCCCGGCCCAGGTCCGCGAGGTGGCGGGCGCGCTGATCCGGGCGTCCAAGGAGCGCGGCATGGCCACGCTGCTGGTCGGCCACGTCACCAAGGACGGCCAGATCGCGGGCCCACGCCTGCTGGAGCACCTGGTGGACGTCGTGCTCAGCTTCGAGGGGGACCGCCACGCCCGGCTGCGGCTCATCCGCGGGGTCAAGAACCGCTACGGCGCGACGGACGAGGTCGGCTGCTTCGAGCTGCACGACGAGGGCATCGCCGGTCTGGCGGATCCGTCCGGCCTCTTCCTGACCAGGCGTGACAAGCCCGTCCCGGGCACCTGCCTCACCGTCACGCTGGAGGGCAAGCGGCCGCTGGTCGCGGAGGTGCAGGCGCTGATGGTGGATTCGCAGATCCCGTCGCCGCGGCGCACCACCTCTGGCCTGGAGTCGCCGCGGATCGCGATGATCCTGGCGGTGGTCGAGCGGCACGGCGGGGTGAAGCTCGGCAAGCAGGACATCTACACCGCGACGGTGGGCGGGGTGAAGCTGAGCGAGCCGTCCGCCGACCTCGCGGTCGCGCTCGCGGTGGCCAGCTCCTCCTCCGACACCCCGCTGCCCAGCAACCTGGTGGCGATCGGCGAGGTCGGCCTGGCGGGCGAGGTGCGGCGGGTGACGGGTGTGCAGCGGCGGCTCGCCGAGGCGCACCGGCTGGGCTTCACGCACGCCCTCGTGCCGCCGGACCCGGGCAAGGTGCCGCCGGGCATGAAGGTGGTGGAGGTGGCCGACATCGGCGAGGCGCTGCGGGCGATCCCGGGCCGCCGCCGGGCCGCCGCCAAGCCCCGTGGTGAGGCACCGTCGGCGCCGCCGGCCCCCCGTTCGGCCCGGGTCGTCGCCGATCCGGAGGAGCTGATGGACGGCTGGGAGCCGCTCGACTCCGACGAACTGCGCTGACCCAAGCCCTGTCGATGCCGCACGCAGTTAGACTTTCCCCAGTCTCATTGGCCAGTAGGCAGTACCGAGCGGTACTGAGCGACAGAGCAACAGACCGCGGACCGGCGCACGGCGCGAGGCGCGCGGCACGGGGTCGACCGGAGGAGTCACGTGGCAGCCAGCGACCGGGGGGCGGACAAGGCCTCCCGTGAGGAGGCCCTGCTGCGGGCCTCCCTCACCGCCATCGCGCCCGGCACGGGGCTGCGCGACGGCCTGGAGCGGGTGCTCCGGGCCAACACCGGCGGCCTGATCGTGCTCGGTTTCGACAAGACGGTCGAGTCGATCTGCACCGGCGGTTTCGTCCTGGACGTGGAGTTCACCGCCACCCGCCTGCGCGAGCTGTGCAAGCTCGACGGCGCGGTGGTGCTGGACAAGGACATCACCAAGATCGTCCGGGCCGGCGTGCACCTGATGCCGGACTCCACCATCCCCACCGACGAGACCGGCACCCGCCACCGCACCGCCGAGCGCGTCAACCGGCAGACCGGCTTCCCGGTGGTGGCGGTCTCGCACTCGATGCGGCTGATCGCGATGTACGTGAACGGCACCCGCCGGGTGCTGGAGGACTCGACCACCGTCCTGTCCCGCGCGAACCAGGCGCTGGCCACCCTGGAGCGCTACAAGCTGCGCCTGGACGAGGTCGCCGGCACGCTCTCCGCGCTGGAGATCGAGGACCTGGTGACGGTCCGGGACGTCACCGCCGTCGCCCAGCGGCTGGAGATGGTCCGGCTGATCGCCACCGAGATCGCCGGCTACGTGCTGGAGCTCGGCATCGACGGCCGTCTGCTCTCGCTCCAGCTGGACGAGCTGATCGCGGGCGTGGAGCCGGAGCGGGAGCTGGTCGCCCGGGACTACTTCCCGGAGCGCGCCGCCAAGAAGGGCCGCACGGTCAACGAGGTGCTGGCCGATCTGGAGGCGCTCACCCACGCCGAACTGCTGGACCTCCAGACGGTCGCCAAGGCGCTCGGCTACTCGGGCTCCCCGGAGTCGCTGGACTCCGCGGTCTCGCCGCGCGGCTACCGGCTGCTGGCGAAGATCCCGCGTCTGCCCAACACGGTGATAGAGCGCCTGGTCGAGCACTTCGGCGGTCTGCAGAAGCTGCTCGCCGCCAGCATCGACGACCTGCAGACGGTCGAGGGCGTCGGCGAGACCCGGGCCCGCTCGGTCCGGGAGGGCCTGTCCCGCCTTGCCGAATCGTCCATCCTGGAACGCTACGTCTGACCGGGGGCGCCCGTCTCGCGGCGCCTCCGCCCGGGCCCCCGGAGAGCAGGTCTCCCGGGGGCCTTCGCACGTCCCGCCGCGGCCCGCTGCGTCCTGCCGCGCCGCGGCCCGTCCCGCCGCGGCGCGGGTCGGACGGGCGAGCCCCCGACGCCGCCGCCGATCGCCGAAGCCCCCACCACCGGAACCGGTCCGGCGGTGGGGGCTTCGCGTGGAGCCGAGGGTGCCTCAGCTCTCCAGGCGGATCGAGGAGCGCGCCGAGACCTGCCCGCCGGAGAGGCCGGTGAGGTCGGCGACCACCAGGTAGGTGCCGGCGGCCGGGGCCGTCGCGTCCGCGGTGGCGCACTGCGGCTTGCTGCGGCTGCGGTCCCAGGTGAAGGTCTCGGTCATGCCGTTGTTGGCCGGGATCTGCACCCAGGCGCTGCCGCGGTCGCTCGGGCAGTCGCCGGAGGACCAGATCCGGTCGCCGTTGCTGGCGGTCACGGTGATCGCGGAGGCGGTCCGGCCCAGGTCCACCCGGCAGTTGGTGCCGGAGGCGTTCTTCACGGTGAGCGAGAGCCGGGGCTTGTCCTTGGGCTGGTACGAGTTCTGGGCGCCGGTCAGCTCCAGGGTGACCTGGGAGGAGACGCAGACCGGCAGGGCCATCACCTCGGCCGTGTTCACCGCCGGGGCGCCGCCCGAGCCGCCCGACCCGCCCGCGGCACCCGAGCCGCCGGTGCCGCCCGAGGCACCCGGACCACCCGTCCCGCCGGAGGCACCGCCCGCGGCCGCGCCACCGCCCGATCCGCCCGTGGCGGGGGCCGGGTTGGGGGCTCCGCCGGTGCCGCCGGTG
The DNA here is from genome assembly GCF_040681575.1 of Kitasatospora sp. NPDC051702. Lineage (NCBI taxonomy): Bacteria > Bacillati > Actinomycetota > Actinomycetes > Kitasatosporales > Streptomycetaceae > Kitasatospora > Kitasatospora sp. NPDC051702. The sequence continues at coordinate 102,688 of NZ_JBFAZB010000013.1, read as the reverse complement.
CTGAGGCTGACCTCGCCGCCGCCGGAGCCGGCCACCGGGCCGCCGCTCTGGCTGCCGCCACCGCCGCTGCCGCCGCCGGGGCGGGCCGCCGGGCCGCTGGGCGAGGCTCCGGGCGTGATGGCCTGGGCGGGGGTCTGGGACTGGGACGGAACGGCCTGGGCGGCCTTGCTCTGTGATCCGCCGTCACCGCCCTGATCGGTCATCAGCCAGGCGATCAGGGCGACGACCGCCGCGACGGCGGCGAGCATGACGAGGCGCCGGCGCCAGTAGATCGAGGCCGGCAGAGGTCCCACGGGTTGACGCAGAGAGGGCACGCCCAAACTCTACGAGACTGTGTGTGGCGATTGACTCACCAACACTGCACAGTCGCCCCTTCCTTCACATGATCCGCCATTTGCGCCGTTCGAGGGAGCCCCGAAGCGGTGATTTCCCCGCGGTTCACCGAATTGTCCGGAGCCTCGAACTCCGCTTCGGCCGGGGCCGCCGGGCATGGGAGGATCGAAGGGCCATGGCTGCCATCACCCCCGTTCCCGTTGCTCCGACCGGCTCCGCACCGGAGGCCGTCCGGTTGCCGATGCCCCTGCCGCTCTTCCACGCGACCGTCCTCGACTGGTACGAGGCCGGAAAGCGCGACCTGCCCTGGCGGACGCCCGACGCGACGCCCTGGGCGGTCATGGTGAGCGAGTTCATGCTCCAGCAGACCCCCGTGAAGCGCGTACTGCCCGCCTGGGAGGCCTGGCTGACCCGCTGGCCCACCCCGGCGGCCCTCGCGGCCGACGCGCCGGGCGAGGCGGTCCGGATGTGGGGCCGGCTCGGCTACCCGCGCCGCGCGCTGCGGCTGCACGCGGCCGCGGTGGCGATCACCGAGGAGCACGGCGGCGAGGTGCCGGACGACCACGCGACGCTGCTCTCGCTCCCCGGTGTGGGGGAGTACACCGCCGCTGCGGTCGCCTCCTTCGCCTTCCGTCAGCGGCACGTGGTGCTGGACACCAACGTCCGCCGGGTGTTCGCCCGCGCCGTCACCGGCGTCGAGTACCCGGCCCAGGCCACCACGGCCGCCGAGCGCCGTACGGCGACCGCGCTGCTGCCCGACGACGCCGAGACGGCGGCCACCTGGGCGGTCGGCGTGATGGAGCTGGGCGCGCTGGTCTGCACCGCGCGCGGCCCGGAGTGCGGGGACTGCCCGCTGTTCGCCCACTGCGCCTGGCAGCGGGCCGGGCGCCCGCCGTACGAGGGCCCGGCCCGGCGCGGCCAGACCTACGAGGGGACGGACCGGCAGGTGCGCGGCAAGCTGCTCGCGGTGCTGCGGGAGGCGCACGGCGAGGTGTCGCAGGCGCGGTTGGACGAGGTCTGGCCCGACGCGGTGCAGCGGGCCCGGGCGCTGGACGGACTGGTCGCGGACGGCCTGGTCGAGCCGGTCGAGCAGGGCGTCTACCGGCTGCCCCAGTAGCCGGCGCCTCCGCGCTACGGCCCGGCCCGCCCGTTCGCGCTCCCGGTGTCTGAAGGCGCCTGCGGGACACCCCGGGGACACCTGGTGCCCCCGGGCCCGCGGGGACGCAAGGACGCACGAAGGCGCCCCCGGAGCACGGCTCCGGGGGCGCCTTCGGCACGTCGGGCGGATCAGATGGCCGCCGCCTCCAGCGAGGCCTCGGCCGCCTTGTCCTCCTTGCCGGTGCCGACGCCGCGCAGCGGCACCTCGCGCAGGAACACCGCGGCGGCGATGGCGATCACGGCCGCCGCCGCGCCCCACAGGAAGACGGTGTGCAGGCCGTTGGACACCGCGTGGTGGTAGGCGTCCTGGATGGTGTCGGGGAGCTTGCGCAGGGCGGCCGGGCTCATCTGGCCCGGGTCCTTCACCCCGCCGCCGCCCGCGGTGGCCTGCTCGCCGAGCCGCTCCTTCATGGTCTCGGTGACCCGGTTGTTGAACAGCGCGCCGAAGAGCGCGACGCCGAAGGAGCCGCCGATGGTGCGGAACAGGGTGGCGGTGGAGCTGGCCACGCCCATGTCCTTGAGCTCGACGCTGTTCTGCGCGACGAGCATGGTGATCTGCATCAGGAAGCCCATGCCGGCGCCGAGCACGACCATCCAGCAGGCGGAGGTGAAGCTGCTGGTCCCGGTGCCCATGGTGGAGAGCAGCACCATGCCGCCGGTCATCACGACGGTGCCGATGATCGGGTAGATCCGGTACTTGCCGGTCTTGGTGACGGCCTGGCCGACCACCAGCGAGACGACCAGCATGCCGAACATCATCGGCATCAGCAGCAGCCCGGAGTTGGTGGCCGAGGCGCCCTGGACGATCTGCTGGTAGAGCGGCAGGAAGACGGTCGAGCCGAACATCACGAAGCCGACGATGAAGCCGATGATCGAGACCAGGGTGAAGTTGAGGTTCTTGAACAGGCTCAGCGGCAGCATCGGCTCCTGCACCCGCTGCTCGACGTAGCAGAAGGCGATCAGCGAGGCGGCGGAGAGCGCGGCCAGACCGAGGATCTGCTTGGAGCCCCAGGCGTACTGCTGGCCGCCCCAGGTGGTGATCAGGGTGAGCGAGACGATGCCGGTGGTGAGCAGCAGGGCGCCCAGGTAGTCGATCCGGGCCGTGTTGCGGACCTTCGGGAGCTTCAGGGTGACGACGACCACGGCGAGCGCGACCACGCCGAGCGGCAGGTTGATGTAGAAGGTCCAGTGCCAGCTGAGGTGGTCGGTGATGAAGCCGCCGATCAGCGGGCCGCCGATGGTGGCGAGGGCCATCACCGCGGCGAACATGCCCTGGTACTTGCCGCGGTCGCGCGGCGGGACCAGCGCGCCCATGATCGACATGACGCCGACCATCAGACCGCCGGCGCCCAGGCCCTGGAGGGCGCGGAAGCCGATCAGCTCGTTCATGTTCTGCGAGAGGCCGGACAGCGCCGAGCCCACCAGGAAGATCACGATCGAGGTGAGGAAGGTGCCCTTGCGGCCGTAGAGGTCGCCGAGCTTGCCCCAGATCGGGGTGGAGGCGGCGGTGGCCAGGGTGTAGGAGGTGACGACCCAGGACAGGTGCTCGGCGCCGCCGAGGTCACCGACGATCGTCGGCATCGCGGTGCCGACGATCAGGTTGTCGAGCATGGCCAGCAGCATGGTGACGACCAGGCCGACCATCACGAGGCGGATCTCGCGGGGCGACCGCGGCTGTTCCTCCTCGGCCGTCTGCTCCTCCGGTGCCGGCCCGGCGGTCTTGGACTGTGACATGAGGTGGTGTCTCCCGGGGGTGTCGCGGACGAGCGGAGGCCGTGCGTGCCTGCTGGCTGACTACTTACTTGTCGCCCGGCTAGTTTGGTGTACCGTCGGCACGGTAAGTTGTGTACTAGCCGGCCGTCAAGCCAGTTTCCCGAGCGGCCGTCCGGGCAGGGAGAATGGCCCGGGGCGGACGCCACCGGGGTCCGCAGCAGTCACCGACGCAGTCATGAGGCAGGCCATGGGCACTCCGCACAGCCCCCGCAGCGACACCCGGGCTCGCATCATCGAGGTGTCGTTGGAGCTCTTCTCCGAGCAGGGCTACGAGCAGACCTCACTGCGCGAGATCGCCGACCGCCTCGGCGTCACCAAGGCCGCGCTCTACTACCACTTCAAGACCAAGGACGACATCGTCCTCGGCATCGTCGAGCGGATGGCCGCGCCGATCGACGAGACCATCGCGTGGGGCCGCGAGCAGTCCTGGAGCCCGGAGATGCGGGACGAGCTGATCCGCCGCTTCGCGGACGGGATGGCCGAGCGGGCGCCGCTGCTGCGCTTCTTCCACGAGAACCAGCCCGCGCTGCGCGAGTCCCCGGCCGGGCTGGCGTTCCGGGACCGCATGATCACCATGATCCAGCTGGTGCACGGGCCGGACGCCGACTTCCAGGACCGGCTGCGCGCCGCGATGTCCCTGTTCACCGTCCACTCGTCGCTGTTCCTGCTCAAGCAGGACGACTCCGAGTGCGGCCGGACCGACAACGTCTGGGGCGAGACCTCACAGGTCGCGGCCACCCTGGAGGACGCGATCGCGGCGGCCCGGGTGGTCGCCCTGGAGATCGGCGGCCGGATCAGCCACCCCGCCCCCGCGCGCCCCTGACCGTCCGCCCCGTCCGCCCCCGGGCGGACAGGGCGCGGACCCGGGGTCAGAAGTCGGTGACGCCGTGCCCCGCGAGGTACGCGATCGGGTTGACCACCGCGCCGTAGTGGTTGCTGGTGCGGATCTCGAAGTGCAGGTGGGGCCCGGTCGAGTTGCCGGTGCTCCCGGAGCGCCCGATCCGCTCGCCGGCCGACACCCTGTCGCCCGCCGAGACGGCGAGCGAGGACATGTGCGCGTACTGCGCGTAGCGCCCGTCCGCCAGCCGCAGCACGACCTCCTTGCCGTACGCGCCGTCCCAACCGGCCGACACCACGGTCGCGTTGCCGACCGCCAGCAGCGGGGTGCCCGGGGCGACCGCGAAGTCCACCCCGGTGTGGTACCCGGCGGCGTACTCGGCGTTGGCCTTCCCGTACGGGTTGCTGGTCCGTGCACCGGGGGCGGGCGCCGACCACTCGGGCGCGGGTGCCGGGGCGGGTGCGGGTGCCGGGGCCGGGGCGGGCTCGGCGGCGGGTGCCGGGGCGGGGGCCGGGTCCGCGGGCGCTGCGGCGGCGGCCGGCGGCTCGGTCGGCAGCAGGTTGGCGGCCACCGCGACGGAATCCTGCGCCGAGTCCCCGCCGCCGGGGAGCCGGTAGGAGCTCGGCCCCGACACCTGGACGATCCCGGGGCTGGGCACCGCGGCCTGCGGTGCCGTGAAGGCCGAGCTGCCCGGGGTGGTGGGCCGGACGGTGTGCGCCGAGGCGCTGCCGGGGGCGGCCACCAGCAGCCCGCCGGCGAGCAGGGCGGCGACCACGCCCGCCGAGGCCACCGCGTGGTCCCGGTCGGCGCGCTGACGGCTGCCCGGCAGGGTGGCGTGACGGGGCGTGGCGAGCGCGCGCAGCGGTGCGGCGGCGTGGGTGCGGACGGCGTGGCCGAGCCGGGGCTGCCAGGCCGCGGCCTGGGCGGCGGCGCGGGCGGCGAGCCGGCGCAGCGCGGGCCCCACGGGCGGGACAGAGGACATCGGTTGCCGTACCTCACGGTCGTACGAGGGCAGCACGGAAGGACCCGTTCGGGGTGTGCTGCGCGGGGACCACTCAGGTGTAACCGTCACCGGGCGCAGCCCCAAACGGTGTGACGTACTACGGCGGGTAGTCGGCGTCGCGCCCGGGATCCGGTCCGGCGGAGCGACGATCACGGGGTCGGATCGACCACCACCGGTCCGCGGCGGCCGCCGGGCCCGCCGGGCCGCCTACTACCGCCGCTCGTACCCCCTCCGGCCCCTGTGACCAGTCCCACGCCGCAGCGGGGTTTGTGCCGGCCCCGGGGCCTTTCGCGGTCCGCGCCGCTGACCTGACGGGCCCGCTGCGGGACCATCGACGCATGTATGGCAACAGGAGCGAAGACCCCGACGGCAGTGACCGCCCGAGCCTCCCGGACCGCCGCTTCGCCGCCCTGCGGGGCTGCGAGCGGATCCTGTCCGGCGCCCGGCCGCAGAGCATGCGCGAACGCCTCGCCGCCCTCGCGGCCGCGGACGGCGGCCTGGACCACCGGCCGGACCAGTACGGCGACGGCGTGGTCCGCACCCTGGAGCGCCGGGTCGCCGACCTGCTGGGCACCGAGGACGCGGCCTTCTTCCCCACCGGCACGATGGCCCAGCAGGTCGCCCTGCGGATCCACGCCGAGGCCGCCGGGCTGCGCACCGTCGCGACGCACCCGCTGGCCCACACCGACCGGGCCGAGCGGCAGGCGCTCGGGGTGCTGACCGGACTGCGCAGCGTCTGGCCGACCATCGCGCCGCGCCAGCCCACCGCCGCCGAGCTGCGCGCCTTCGACGAGCCGTACGCCGCGCTCAGCCTCGAGCTGCCGTTGCGCGAGGCCGGGTTCGTGCTGCCCGACTGGGCGGAGCTGACGGCGCTGGCGGAGGTGGTCCGGGCGGAGCACGGCGCGGCGCTGCACGTGGACGGCGCCCGGATCTGGGAGTCGGTGCGGCACCTGGGCCACTCGTTGCCGGAGATCGCCGGGCTGGCCGACTCGGTCTACGTCTCCTTCTACAAGACGCTCGGCGGGGTCAGCGGCGCCGCGCTGGCCGGCGCCGCGGGCTTCGTCCGCACCGCCCGGGCCTGGCGGCACCGGTACGGCGGCCAGGTCTACCAGCAGTGGCCGGCGGTGCTGGCCGCGCTGGCCGGGCTGGACGACGAACTCCCGCGGCTGGACCGGTACGTGGCCCACGCCCGGACGGTCGCCGCGGCGCTGGCCGCCGCCTTCGCCGCGGTCCCGGGCGCCCGGGTGCACCCGGCCCCGCCGCACACCCACCAGTTCCAGCTCTGGTTGCCGTACCGCGCCGAGGAGTTGGAGGAGGCCACGCTGGGGCTGGCCGAGGACACCGGGACCGGGCTGTTCGGCGGCTGGCGCGAGCGCGACCTGCCGGGGCTGTCGATGACGGAGGTCACGGTGGCCGCGGCCGCGCTCGACTGGACGGCCGCCGAGGTCGCCGGGGCGGCCGCCGCCTTCCTCGACCGGCTGCCGGCCGGCGGCAAGGTCGGGTAGCGGCGGGGCCCGGTGCAAGGACGACCGGCCCGCCCCCGCGCAGTGCGGGGACGGGCCGGCCGAGGTGTGTTCAGATGCGCCTGGTCACAGGCTGATCGCTACTGCTCGATCGATCAGTTGTCGACCGGACGGACCCGGATCCAGGTCTCCAGGTAGTTCGAGGACTCGTTCTCGACCTCGATGCTGGTGCCCGTCTTCGGGACGTCCACGCCGCTGTACGGGTTGTCCTTGGACCACCAGGACTTCAGGTCCGAGAACTCGTCGACGCCCTTGGACTTCGGGATCGTGGTCTCGACGCCGGCCTTGTGCAGGGTCAGCGCCGGAACCTTGCGGGAACCGAAGGTGGAGTCGAAGCCCTGCATGCGCGGACGCATCAGGGTGCCGTCCGACCACTTCATGGTGGCCGGGTGCGAGTCGACCGGCAGGACCAGGCCGTGGCCCGGGTGGGCGCTCACGTTGTTGTCGGTCTGCGACTCGTCCCAGTACCAGATCAGCAGGCCGGGCTGGTACGCGTAGTGCTCGACCCAGCTCGGCTTGTCGGCGAAGCCGAAGTTGTACGGGCCGGTCTTCAGGGTCTGGTCGAACGAGACGTACTGCTTGTTCTCGGCGATGTAGTACTGCGCGTAGTCCTTGGTGTACGAGCCGCCGAAGCGGGTGAAGCCGGCGGACGTCCAGCCGTTGTCACCCTTCTCGACGTCGTCACTGAAGACGGTGGCGCCGTCCGCGGTCACCGAGATGTCGTCCACCGCGAAGCCGCGGTAGTGCAGGCCGCCGTCGGTGGTGTTGTGGTAGCGGAACTGGACCTTCTGGCCGGCGTAGGCGTCCAGGTTGAAGGACAGGTCGCCCCACGTGGCGGCGAGGCCGTTGACGGCCGGGCGGCCGTTCTCCTTCGGCAGCGCGGCGCCGTTCCAGGTGCCGTCCACGACGGTCCAGGTCTTGCCACCGTCGGTGGAGACCTCGCCGAACGCGTAGTCGAAGTCCGGCTCCAGCTCGTACCAGGCCTTGGCGTTGATGCTGGCCTTGGTCTTGCCGGTCAGGTCGACCTCGCGGGTCAGCGTGACGTTCAGGTTGTCGGCGCTGCCGCTCCACCACTCCGACGTGCCGGCGAACGGCTTGTTGATGTCGGTGGTGATGCTCTTCTTCGGCAGGTCGACGACCAGGGCCTGCGGGAGGGCGCTGTTGTACTCGACCGGACCGATGTGGTGGGTCGACTCCTTGCCCGCGGTGGCCTTGTCGTACTTCAGCCAGCCGAGCTGCAGCTTGCTCCAGGCGTCGAGGTCGTTCGGCATGTCGCCGATCGCGTCCTTGCCCTCGCCCAGCCAGGAACCGGAGGACATCAGCGACCAGAAGCCGACCGAGTTGTCGATGCCCTTGCCGGCGGTGTCGTACAGGTCCGGCAGACCGAGGTCGTGGCCGTACTCGTGGGCGAAGACGCCGAGGCCGCCGTTCTCGGGCTGCATCGTGTAGTCGCCGATCCAGAGACCGGAGCTGCCGACCTGGACGCCACCGAGCTTGTTGCCCTCGGGGCCGGCCTGGCCGGTCAGGTTGCCGTAGACGTACGAGCGGTGCGCCCACAGGGCCTTGCTGCCCTGCTTGCCGCCACCGGCCGACTTGTCCTCGCCGGCGTGCACGATCTGGAAGTGGTCGATGTACCCGTCGGGCTGGTTGAAGTTCCCGTCGTGGTGCGACCCGTAGCGGTCCCACTGGTCGTACTGGGCCAGCGTCGCCTTGATCTGGGCGTCGGTCTGACCCTTGGCCAGCTGGTCCTTGTACCAGATGTCCACGGCGTCGCGGATCAGGTCCTGCGCGCTGGCGCAGACGTTGGAGCCGCAGTAGTCGGACCCGTAGCGGGCCTCGTTCCACGGAACGCGCACCCAGTCCGAGACCACGCCGTCGACCGAGTAGCGGCCCGAGGACTGCTTCTCGTAGAAGGTCTTCAGCGAGGGCTTGTCCTTGCTGAAGTACAGGTCCTGGTAGTGCTGCTGGTTGTAGTCGGCCTGCCAGGCGGTCGAGTTGTTGGTGGCGCGGTCCGGCTGCGCGATCTCGTTGTGCTTCGGGCCGGGCTCACCCCCGTACTTGACCTTGCCGTCCGCCGTCTTGGTGGTGTTGTCCACCTGGTCGCCGAAGTCGACCAGGATGGTGAAGATCTTGTCCGTGCGCTCGCGGGCGAGCTCCACGTACTTGTCCTTGCCCAGCTTCACGCTGGTGCTGCCGTTGTGCTCCTCGACCTTCGCGGTGCCGGCGAGCAGCTGCTCGGTGGCGGCCTTCTGCTCGGCCTCCACCTTCCCGGTCAGCGGGCCGGGAAAGTTGTGCTCAGTGCTCTGGACGGCCTCGGCCGGGTCCTTCGGCACGGGGGCCGAACCGGCGGCGACGGCGGTGCCCGGGAACATGCCCGCGCCAAGCGTGACTATGACCGCCGCGGCCGTGGCCACCGCAGCGGTTCTCCTGGTGTGCTTCAACGTTGTGACGTCCTCCCCGACCGGGGCCAGCTCTTGGCCAAAGCCCGGCAAACCAAAATGAAAGACAGGTGGACGTCATTTGATACAAGCGTGGACGGAAAAGATAGACCTTGACCCTGACATGGTCACGGCGCTATGCTCCGCGACTTCCCATCAGCTGACCATATGTCAACCGTATGCTCGTTAAAGCTTACTGAGAAATGGGACGCATCCGTACCATCCCGCCCCGAAGCCGCAGATTCCGGTCAGCCGGAACCCGCGGCCAGCGGGCCCGGAACGCACCGAGCCCCCGGCGCGGACGCCGGGGGCTCGGTGGCTGTGAAGTTGTCTGTTAAATGTTGCTACTTCGTCAGGTCCGGACCGGACGAGGCGACCGCGGCCGGGGTGTCCGCGACGGCCGACTTCTCCTCCCCGCGGAAGGTGAACTTGGCGTCCTTGCCCTCGCCCTCGACGTCCACGACGACGATGTGGCCGGCCCGCAGCTCGCCGAAGAGGATCTTCTCGGAGAGGTGGTCCTCGATCTCGCGCTGGATGGTGCGGCGCAGCGGACGGGCTCCGAGGATCGGGTCGTAGCCGCGCTTGGCCAGCAGCTTCTTGGCCTCGACACCGAGCTCCAGGCCCATGTCCTTGTCCTTGAGCCGCTCGTCCACCTTGGCGATCATCAGGTCGACGATCTGGATGATGTCGTCCTCGGACAGCTGGTGGAACACCACGATGTCGTCGACGCGGTTCAGGAACTCGGGGCGGAAGTGCTGCTTGAGCTCCTCGCCGACCTTCGCCTTCATCCGCTCGTACCCGGTCTGGGTGTCACCCGTGGCCGCGAAGCCCAGGTTGAAGCCCTTGGAGATGTCCCGGGTGCCGAGGTTGGTCGTCATGATGATGACGGTGTTCTTGAAGTCGACCACGCGGCCCTGGGAGTCGGTCAGGCGACCGTCCTCCAGGATCTGCAGCAGCGAGTTGAAGATGTCCGGGTGGGCCTTCTCGACCTCGTCGAAGAGGACGACCGAGAACGGCTTGCGGCGGACCTTCTCGGTCAGCTGGCCGCCCTCCTCGTAGCCCACGTAGCCGGGGGGCGAACCGAAGAGCCGGGAGACGGTGTGCTTCTCGGAGAACTCGGACATGTCGAGCGCGATCAGCGCGTCCTCGTCGCCGAAGAGGAACTCGGCGAGCGTCTTGGACAGCTCGGTCTTACCGACGCCGGACGGGCCGGCGAAGATGAACGAGCCGCCGGGACGCTTCGGGTCCTTGAGGCCCGCGCGGGTGCGCCGGATGGCCTGGGAGAGCGCCTTGATGGCGTCCTTCTGGCCGATGACGCGCTTGTGCAGCTCGTCCTCCATGCGCAGCAGGCGCGAGGTCTCCTCCTCGGTCAGCTTGAAGACCGGGATGCCGGTGGCGGTGGCCAGGACCTCGGCGATGAGCTCCTCGTTCACCTCCGCGACGACGTCCATGTCGCCGGCCTTCCACTCCTTCTCGCGCTTGGCCTTGGCCTGCAGGAGCTGCTTCTCGTCGTCGCGCAGGGACGCGGCCTTCTCGAAGTCCTGCGCGTCGATCGCGCTCTCCTTCTCGCGGCGCACGTCGGCGATCTTCTCGTCGAACTCGCGCAGGTCCGGCGGCGCGGTCATCCGGCGGATGCGCATCCGGGAACCGGCCTCGTCGATCAGGTCGATCGCCTTGTCCGGCAGGAAGCGGTCCGAGATGTAGCGGTCGGCCAGGGTGGCGGCGGCGACCAGCGCGGCGTCCGTGATGGAGACCCGGTGGTGGGCCTCGTAGCGGTCGCGCAGACCCTTGAGGATCTCGATGGTGTGCGGCAGCGACGGCTCGGCGACCTGGATCGGCTGGAAGCGGCGCTCCAGCGCGGCGTCCTTCTCCAGGTGCTTGCGGTACTCGTCCAGGGTGGTGGCACCGATGGTCTGCAGCTCGCCGCGGGCCAGCATCGGCTTGAGGATGCTGGCGGCGTCGATGGCGCCCTCGGCGGCGCCCGCGCCGACCAGGGTGTGCAGCTCGTCGATGAACAGGATGATGTCGCCGCGGGTGCGGATCTCCTTGAGCACCTTCTTCAGGCGCTCCTCGAAGTCACCGCGGTAGCGCGAGCCGGCCACCAGCGCGCCCAGGTCCAGCGTGTAGAGCTGCTTGTCCTTGAGCGTCTCGGGAACCTCGCCCTTGACGATGGCCTGCGCCAGGCCCTCGACGACGGCGGTCTTGCCGACGCCGGGCTCGCCGATCAGGACGGGGTTGTTCTTGGTGCGGCGGGACAGCACCTGCATGACCCGCTCGATCTCCTTCTCGCGCCCGATCACCGGGTCGAGCTTGGCCTCGCGGGCGGCCTGGGTGAGGTTGCGGCCGAACTGGTCCAGGACCAGCGAGGTCGACGGGGTGCCCTCGGCGGGCCCGCCGGCCGTGGCCGACTCCTTGCCGCCGCTCGTCTGGTAACCGGAGAGCAGCTGGATGACCTGCTGGCGCACCCGGTTGAGGTCGGCACCCAGCTTGACCAGGACCTGGGCGGCGACGCCCTCGCCCTCGCGGATCAGGCCGAGCAGGATGTGCTCGGTGCCGATGTAGTTGTGGCCGAGCTGCAGGGCCTCCCGGAGCGACAGCTCCAGGACCTTCTTCGCCCGGGGGGTGAAGGGAATGTGACCGGACGGGGCCTGCTGGCCCTGGCCGATGATCTCCTCGACCTGCTGGCGAACGGCCTCAAGAGAAATCCCGAGGCTCTCCAGGGCCTTGGCGGCGACGCCCTCGCCCTCGTGGATCAGACCCAGGAGGATGTGCTCGGTGCCGATGTAGTTGTGGTTGAGCATCCGGGCTTCTTCCTGAGCCAGGACGACAACCCGCCGCGCGCGGTCGGTGAACCTCTCGAACATCGTTTATCGCTCCTCAGAGCGGTCGGGCAGTTCGGGGTCGGTCCCCGCCCTGTCCTTCCGCATGCTAGTCCCGCTCAGCGGCGCGGCCCACGGATTCACTCCCCGGTACGGGAGCGAGATGCTGCGCGACCAGCCGACACCAATCCCAACCTGATGTTGGGAAACGGTGTTCCCACAGGTGGCCCGGATGCACCGGATACCGCTACGCCATCGGCGAACAAGAGCCGCCGGGGCGGAGCCGGACCGTCCCCGGCCGGTCGCACATACTGCCCCTGGACGGGTCGGAGAACCCGTCCACCTGCATTCATACCCGGTATCGGGGCGGTTCTCGCGCAGTTTCCGCGGTGGCGGTGTTCGCCTGGCGAGAAGTCGGGCCGCGGTGACGGTGGTTCAGTGCCCGCCGCGTCGACCGGTACGCCATCGGTGGTGTCGGCGTTACCGCTTCGCTCCTACAGCGTTGCACAGCTCGTGATTGTTCCGCCGCCCCGGCCCACGCCCCGGACGCCCCCCGGCGCCGGTGGCGCGCAGGCCCTCCGGGCGCGCGCCGCGGGGCGCGGAGGAGATTCCTCCGCGCCCCGCGCGTGTGTCGTCGGCGCCGTGCGCGGCCGCCGGGGCCCCGCACCCGCTCCGGCGTGCCGGCGGCGCCGGGATCAGGAGGCGTTGGCCTTGTCGTAGGCCTCGCGGACCGTGCTCGGCACCCGGCCGCGGTCGTTGACCTCCATGCCCTGCTCCTTGGCCCACGCGCGGATCTTCGCGGTGTCGGGCGCACCCCCGCCGGTGGGGCGCGGCGCCGTGCCGCGGCCCGGGCGACGTGCCCCGGCGAGCCGGCCGCTCTGCTTGCGGCCCTTCTCGACGTACGGCGCCAGCAGACCGCGGAGCTTGTCCGCGTTGGCGCTCTTCAGGTCGATCTCGTAGGCAACGCCGTCGAGCGCGAACGTCACCGTCTCGTCCGCCGAACCGCCGTCGAGATCGTCTTCAAGAATGACCTGCACCCTCTGTGCCACGGGCTTCCCTTTCCGCTAAACGACCCATTGCCTAAGGAAAGGAAAGCGCCTTTCTCCGGAAAACACAAACCCTTGACCGGCGCGGAGCCGCTCAGAGGTGGAGCAGCATGCGTGAGTTGCCCAGTGTGTTGGGCTTCACGCGCTCGAGGTCAAGGAACTCCGCGACACCTTCATCGTACGAGCGGAGAAGTTCTTCATAGACATCCGTAGCGATCGCCGCCGGGTCTGTCGTACCATCATCGGTTTCCTGAACCTCGCCGATCTCGACGAAACCGTGTTTCGCGAAGAAGGGGACCTCGAACGTCAAGCAGAAAATCCGACGGACGCCGAGCCAGCGGGCGGTCTGCACCAGCTTCTCCAACAGCAGGTGTCCGACCCCGAAGCCCCGGCAGGACGGGTCGACCGCGAGCGTGCGGACCTCGGCCAGGTCCTCCCACATCACGTGGAGTGCTCCGCACGCCACCACCGTGCCGTCGTCGTCGCGTTCCGCGACCCAGAACTCCTGGACGGATTCGAACAGCGTGACCGTGGGCTTGTCCAGCAGAATCCCGTCGCGCGAGTAGGCGTCGACGAGCCCGCGCACGGCCCGCACGTCGGTTGTCCGCGCACGGCGGATGGTGACCTCCATGCCGGGACGTTATCGCGTCGGCCCCGGCCCGGTCTCCCCGGTATCGGCTCCGGGCGGCGGCGGGGAATCCGCCGGGGCCGGATCGGACGGGAACAGTGCGGCCACCCGCAAGGCGTCCCGCAGCGCCTCGCGCTGCTCGGGCGACATCAGGCCGAAGAAGTGCACCAGGGCCGCGGCCGGATTGTCGCCGGTGGCCCAGGCGTCGTTCATCAGCGCCGCGGTGTAGGCCTCGCGGGAGGAGACCGGCTCATATCGATAGGCCCGGCCCACCCGCTCGCGGCGCAGCCAGCCCTTTCTGTGGAGCTTGTCCAGGACGGTCATCACCGTGGTGTACGCGATTTCGCGTTCCGACTGCAGATCCAGGAGAACCTCGCGAACCGTCACCGGTCGGTTCCACCGCCACACCCGGGTCATGATGGCGTTCTCAAGTTCGCCGAGTTGCCGGACCATAGTGCGGCCAGGATAGGGAGTGAATGGGGCAAATCTTGTGAAGTGCGCCAAACCGGCGCGCCGCCACCCCGGAATCGGGAATGGCGGCGCGCCGGTCGTTCGGGCGGCTGACCCCGTCGGTCGCGGGTGCGCCGGCGGGTCAGTCGAGGTCTTCCTTGGCCTTCTGGGCCCCGCCCTGCGAGCGGACGATGGCCCGCACCAGGAAGCCGAAGCCGATCGCCATGACCAGCGGCGGCACGATCGCGCTGACGTAGTCCATCAGGTCACTCCTCCTCGGTCTTCTCCGCCGTCGCGGCGGATGCCTTCGGCTCCGGCTTCACCAGCGGGAAGAGCACCGTCTCCCGGATGTTCTTGCCGGTCAGCAGCATGATCAGGCGGTCCACCCCGAGGCCGAGGCCACCGGTCGGCGGCATCGCGTACTCCAGCGCCCGCAGGAAGTCCTCGTCGACCTGCATGGCCTCGACGTCGCCGCCGGCGGCCAGCAGGGACTGCGCGGTCAGCCGGGCGCGCTGCTCGACCGGGTCGACCAGCTCGGAGTAGGCGGTGCCGATCTCGGTGCCGAAGATCACCAGGTCCCACTTCTCGGCCACGCCCGGGACGGAGCGGTGCTGGCGGGTGAGCGGGGAGACCTCGGTCGGGTAGTCCTTGATGAAGGTCGGCCGGACGGCGTTCTCCTCCAGCAGGCGCTCGACCATCTCCAGCACGATCTGCCCGTGGCCCCAGTCCTTCTCGAACGGGATGCCGTGCTCGGTGGCGAGCTTGCGCAGCTCCTCGACGCCGGTGTCGGGGGTGACCTCGGCGCCCAGGCGGGCGGAGATGCCCGGGTAGACGGAGACCTCCTCCCACGGCTCGGCCAGGTCGATCTCGTGCTCCACGCCGTGCGCGTCGACGCCCTTGATCACCGTGGTGCCCAGCGCGTCCCGGGCCGCGTTGACGATCGTCGCGCGGATCAGCTCGGCCTGGGTGTCGTAGTCGCCGTAGGCCTCGTACGACTCCAGCGAGGTGAACTCCGGGTTGTGGGTGGAGTCCGCGCCCTCGTTGCGGAAGTTGCGGTTGATCTCGAAGACCTTCTCGGCGCCGCCGACCACGAGCCGCTTGAGGTACAGCTCGGGGGCGATGCGCATGTACAGGTCGATGTCGTACGCGTTGATGTGCGTCTTGAACGGACGCGCGTTGGCGCCGCCGTGCACCGGCTGCAGCATCGGGGTCTCGACCTCGATGTAGCCGCGGTCCTCGTAGGTGCGGCGGATCGAGCGGACCACCTTGCTGCGCAGGTGCAGGATCTCGCGGGCCTCGGGGTTGACGATCAGGTCGACGTACCGCTGGCGGACCCGGGCCTCCGGGTCGGTCAGGCCCTTGTGCTTGTCCGGCAGCGGGCGCAGGCACTTGGCGGTGAGCTCCCAGCGGTCCACCATCACCGACAGCTCGCCGCGCTTGGAGGTGATCACCTCGCCCTCGACGCCCACCTGGTCGCCGAGGTCGATGTCGGCCTTCCAGGCCGCCAGCCGCTCCGGGCCGAGCTTGTCCAGGGAGAACATCACCTGGAGGTCGCCGGTGCCGTCGCGCAGGGTGGCGAAGCAGAGCTTGCCGCCGGTGCGGGAGAGGATCACGCGACCGGTGACGCCGGCCCGCTCACCGGTCGCGGTGTCCGGCTCCAGGTCGGGGTGCTTGGCGCGCAGGTCCGCGATGGTGGTGGTGCGGGGGAAGCCGACCGGGTAGGGGTCGATGCCGGCGGCCCGGAGCCGGTCCAGCTTCTCGCGCCGGACGCGCATCTGCTCGGGAAGGTCGTCGGTCGCGGGGATTGGGCTCTGATCGCTCACCCCACAAGGGTAGCCAGCCACACACGGTGCTCCGCCACGGGATACGGGTGAGGGGGGGCCGCGTCGGCGGCCCCCCTCGGTGCTCCGGCCGGCTCAGCCGGTGCCGGTGGCGAGCTCGATCTCCTCGGGGCCGGCCGGGGCGGGCGGCGCGGCCGGCGCGGGGTGGGCCGGGGGCTTGGGACGGCGGCCGAAGAGCTCGGCCGGGGTCGGCATCCGGTGCGGCCGGGCCGGGGCGGTCTGGGGGGCGGTGGGCCGCTCGGCGGGGGAGTCGGTGCTGCTCATCGTGATCCGTCCTCCAACAGGGGTGGGGAGACTGCTCGGGGGTGCGGCGGGGCTCGGTACGGCGACGAGGTGGCGGGGCTGCCCGGCGGTGAGGGCGAGCCGTTCGCGGACGGCGGCCTCGGCGAGTGCGTGGCAGCGGCCGGCCAGCCGGGAGCGGCGGGCGCGTTCGTGGTGGCCGCAGGGCTGGCGGGTCAGTCCGCGCAGCGCGGTGAGGTCCTCGGGGCCGGGGAGGTAGCCGTCGGTGACGGCCTCCTCCAGGCGTTCCAGGTAGCCGGGTGCGCTGCCGGGCAGGGCGGCCCGGTAGCGCCCGAGGTCGGCGAGCAGGAAGGCGCGCAGCCGGCCGCCCTCCTGGACGGCCTCGTCGATCGCCTCGGTTAGGCGCAGCGCGTCCTGGACGTCCTCCGCCCACAGTTCGGCGCCGGGTCCGGAGAACGCCGGGTGGCCGGGGCCTTGGAGGTGGACGGGGGCGGCGGGGTGCAGGGCTTGGGCGAGGGCGCGGCGCAGCACGCGGACTTCGTCGGCGCTGAAGGCCATGCCGCCGCGCGATCCGTGTGGCGTAGGCATGGGCTGACACTACGTGAGGAATATCCGATTTGTCGGTAACGTCGCGCCGGACACCCCGTGGTCGGGCCCGACGGGCCGCGCCGGGCCCGCGCCCTAGCTGGGCCGGTTGCGTTCGTAGACGAGCCGCAGGCCGATCAGGGTGAGCCAGGGCTCGTGCACGTCGATGGTGGTGGCCTCGCCGAGGACCAGCGGGGCCAGCCCGCCGGTGGCGATCACCTGGACGTCGTCCGGGTCCTTGGAGAGCTCCCGGGCCATCCGCTCGACCAGCCCGTCCACCTGGCCGGCGAAGCCGTACAGGATCCCGGACTGCATGCCCTCGACGGTGTTCTTCCCGATCACGTTGCGCGGCCGCGCCAGCTCGATCTTGCGCAGCTGGGCGCCGCGGACGCCCAGCGCCTCCACCGAGATCTCGATGCCGGGGGCGATCGCGCCGCCCACGTAGTCGCCCCGGGCGTTGACGGCGTCGAACGTCGTCGCCGTGCCGAAGTCGACCACGATGCACGGGCCGCCGTACAGGTGGTTGGCGGCCAGCGCGTTCACGATCCGGTCGGCGCCGACCTCCTTGGGGTTGTCCATCAGGACGTGCACCCCGGTCTTCACGCCGGGCTCCACGATCACCGCGGGGACGTCGCCGTAGTAGCGGCGGGTCACCTCGCGGAGCTCGTGGAGCACGGCGGGGACGGACGAGCAGATCGCCAGCCCCTCCACCGAGGCCTCCCGGACCGCGGTGTGGTTGCCCATCAACCCCTGCAGCAGCACCGCCAGTTCATCGGCCGTGCGGCGCGGATCGGTGGAGATCCGCCAGTGTTCGACCACTTCCTCGCCGTCGAACAGGCCGAGCGTGGTCTGGGTGTTGCCGACGTCGATGGTGAGGAGCATGTGGCGCTTTCTGCGAGTCGGGGCGGAGGTCAGGCGCGCAGGTCCAGGCCGATGTCCAGGATCGGCGAGGAGTGGGTGAGCGCGCCCACGGCCAGGTAGTCGACACCAGTCTGGGCGACCTCGCGCGCCGTGGCCAGGGTCAGTCCGCCGGAGGACTCCAGCTTGGCCCGGCCGGCCACCAGCTCGACGGCCTCCTTCAGCTGCGGGACGGAGAAGTTGTCCAGCAGGATCAGGTCGGCCCCGGCCTCCAGCACCGGCGGGATCTGCTCCAGGGTGTCGACCTCGACCTCGACCGGCAGGTCGGGGTAGGCGGCCCGGACGGCCCGGAAGGCCTCGGCCACGCCGCCGGCCGCGACCACGTGGTTGTCCTTCACCAGGGCGGCGTCGGACAGCGCCATCCGGTGGTTGGCGCCGCCGCCGCAGCGGACCGCGAACTTCTCCAGCGCGCGCAGCCCCGGAGTGGTCTTGCGGGTGTCCCGGACGACCGCGCCGGTGCCCTCCAGGGCGTCCGTCCAGGCCCGGGTCGCGGTGGCGATGCCGGACAGGTGGCAGAGCAGGTTGAGCGCGCTGCGCTCGGCGGTCAGCAGGTCGCGGGTGCGCGAGCGGACGGAGAGCAGCACCTGGCCGGCCTCGACCCGGTCGCCGTCCTGGACGTGCCGCTCGACCTCGAACTCCTCCTCGCAGACCAGCGAGACGACGGCCTCGGCGATCCGCAGGCCGGCCACCACGCCCGCCTCGCGGGCGGTGAAGTCGGCGGTGGCGACGGCCTCGGCGGGCACGGTGGCCACCGAGGTGACGTCCTCGCCGCCGGCCAGGTCCTCGGCCAGCGCCAGGGTGGCGATGTCCTCGACCTCGATCGGGTCCAGCCCGGCCTCCTCCAGCAGCTCGGCGAGCTGCGGGTCCAGGCCGGTCTCGTAGCCCTCGCCGTCCCCGCAGGCGCAGCCGTCGCCGCAGCCGCCCTGGGCGTCGGCCAGGGGGAGGTCCTCGTGGGAGTGGGTCATGGTTCTACTGCTCCTCAGGGGTGCTGACGGGGTCGCCGGAGGCGGTGAGGGTGGTGATCAGGTGGCGCCGCCAGTGGGCGTCGTCGCGCTCGGGGAAGTCCTCGCGCCAGTGGCAGCCGCGGGTCTCCCGGCGCTGCGCGGCGGCCGCGACCAGGGCGGTGGCGACCAGCAGGAGGTTGGCGGCCTCCCAGGTCTCCACCCGCGGGTCGGCGGGCTTCTCCTCGGCGACGTGCGCGTAGGCCTGCTCGGCGAGCAGGGTGAGCCCGGCCGCGGCGTCGGCCATCGACGCGGCCGAGCGCAGCACGCCCGCGCCGCGCGACATCAGCCGCTGGATCTCGGCCCGGGCCTCGGACGGGGGCAGCGGCACCGGGTGCGCGGCGCGCGCCGCGGCGACGTCCACCGAGCGCTCGGGCAGCCCGCCGGCCCGGTGCCGGGCGGTCAGGTCGGCGGCGATCGCCTCGGCGAACACCAGGCCCTCCAGCAGCGAGTTGGACGCCAGCCGGTTGGCGCCGTGCACCCCGGTGCAGGCGACCTCGCCGCAGGCGTAGAGCCCGGGGACGCTGGTGCGGCCCCGCGGATCGGTGCGGATGCCGCCGGAGGCGTAGTGGGCGGCCGGGGCGACCGGGATCGGCTCGGTGACCGGGTCGATGCCGTGCGCCCGGCAGGAGGCCAGGATGGTCGGGAAGCGCTGCTCCCACATCTCGGCACCGAAGTGCCGCCCGTCCAGGTACATGTGCTCGGCGCCCTGCTCCTGCATGCGCCGGGTGATCGCCTTGGCGACGATGTCGCGGGGGGCGAGCTCGGCCAGCTCGTGCTGCCCGAGCATGAAGCGGACGCCGTCCGCGTCCACCAGGTGGGCGCCCTCGCCGCGGACCGCCTCGGAGACCAGCGGCTGCTGGCCCTCGGCCTCCGGGCCCAGCCAGAGCACCGTCGGGTGGAACTGGACGAACTCCAGGTCGGTGACGGCGGCCCCGGCCCGCAGGGCGAGCGCCACGCCGTCCCCGGTGGAGACCGTCGGGTTGGTGGTGGCCGAGAAGACCTGGCCCATGCCGCCGGTGGCGAGCACCACCGCGCGGGCCCGGACGGCGCCGACGCCGTCGCGCTGCCCCTCGCCCATCACGTGCAGGGTGAGGCCGGCGGCGTGGCCGTCGGCGTCGGTGAGCAGGTCGAGGACGAGCGCGTGCTCGATCAGCTCGATGCCCGGGTCGCTGCGGACGGCCTCGACCAGCGCGCGGGATATCTCGGCGCCGGTGGCGTCGCCGCCGGCGTGCGCGATCCGGCGGCGGTGGTGGCCGCCCTCGCGGGTGAGCAGGATCTCGCCGTCGGCGCCGCGGTCGAAGGCGGCGCCGACCGCGATCAGCCGGCGGACGGCGTCCGGGCCCTCGGTGACGAGGGTGCGGACGGCCTCCTCGTCGCAGATCCCGGCGCCGGCCACCAGCGTGTCGTCCAGGTGCTGCTCGGGGGTGTCACCCTCGCCCAGGGCGGCCGCGATGCCGCCCTGGGCCCAGCGGGTGGAGCCGTCGTCCAGCATCGCCTTGGTGACCACCATGGCCCGCAGGCCGGCCTTGCGGACGTTGAGGGCGACGGTGAGGCCGGCTACGCCGGAGCCGACCACGACCACGTCGGTGGTGGCGGTCCAGCCCGGGGCCGGGGCGGTGAGGCGGTGCGTGGCGGACATGGCGTCAGTGGCTCCTTCAGCGCGCGGCGGTCGGGGCCGCGCCGTTGCCGTCACCGTACGCCCGGTCGCCGCGGAGCAGTCCGCTGCCCTCCGGGGTCTCGGCCGGGTCGCCGCCCAGGCCGGTGATCCGGTTCCGCTCGTCCACGAAGACGATCTTCGGCTCGTAGCCCTTGGCCTCGGCCGTGTCCATCTGCCCGTAGGCGATGAGTATGACCAGGTCGCCGGGGTGGACCAGGCGGGCGGCGGCGCCGTTGATGCCGATCACGCCGGTGCCGCGCGGGCCGGCGATGGTGTACGTCTCCAGCCGGGCGCCGTTGTCGATGTCGACGATGTGGACCAGCTCGCCGGGGAGCAGGTCGGCGGCGTCGAGCAGGTCCTCGTCCACCGTGACCGAGCCGACGTAGTGCAGGTCGGCCTGGGTCACGGTGGCCCGGTGGATCTTGGACTTGAGCATGGTGCGGAGCATGGGGTCACGCCTCCTGTGAGTGCATGCCTGAGGGGGTACTGCTGCTTACCGGACGATGATGCGGACGTTGTCGATCAGGCGGGTCGAGCCCACCTTCGCGGCGACGGCCAGCACCGCCTCGCCCTGGAAGTCGTCCGCCGCCTCGGTGAAGTCGTGCGGGTCGATCAGGGCGAGGTAGTCAAGGGTGACACCCTCCGCGCCGTCCAGGACGGCGGAGGCGGCCTCGCGGACGGCCTTCGGGCCCTGCGCGGCCACGTCGCGGCCGGCGAACAGCGCCCCGGAGAGCGCCAGGGCGCGGGTGCGCTCCTCCTCCGAGAGGTAGCGGTTGCGCGAGGACAGCGCCAGGCCGTCCTCGGCGCGGGCGGTCGGCACGCCGACGACCTCGACGTCGAAGTCCAGGTCGGCGACCATCCGCTGGATGACCGCGAGCTGCTGGGCGTCCTTCTCGCCGAAGAACGCGAAGTCCGGGTCGGTGATGTGCAGCAGCTTGGCGACGACGGTCAGCACCCCGTCGAAGTGGCCCGGGCGGGTGGCGCCCTCGTAGCGCTCGCCCATCGGGCCGGCCGTCAGGCGCACCTGCGGCTCGCCGTTCGGGTACACCTCGTCGACGGAGGGCGCGAACACCACGTCGGCGCCGTTCTCCTCGGCCAGCCGCACGTCCGCCTCCAGGGTGCGCGGGTAGCGCTCCAGGTCCTCGCCGGCGCCGAACTGCAGCGGGTTGACGAAGACCGTCACCGCGACCCGGCCCTCCCGGCCGACCTGCTTGCGGGCGGCCCGGACCAGGGCGGCGTGCCCCTCGTGCAGCGCGCCCATGGTCATCACGACGGCGTTGTCGACCGGCTGCTCGTCCGGCCAGAACGCGGCCTCGAAGTCGTCCACGGTGTGCGTGACGACGGCCCGGTGGACCTTCGGCTCCCGCTGGGACCTGCCGGGCTGCTTGCCGCGTGCCATCAGTGCTTCTCCTCGTTCAGTACGTCCAGCAGCGCCGTCGCCGACGCCTCGTCGATCGTCCCGTGGGCGAGCGCCCGCTGGGCGGTGGCCCGGGCCATCGCCCGGTAGGCCGCCGGGATGTCCGGGGACACCGTACTGAGCTGCGCCAGGTGGCGCCGCACGGTGCCCGCGTCGCCCCGCGCGACCGGGCCGGTGAGGGCCGCGTCGCCGGAGCGCAGGCTGTTGTCCAGGGCGGCGCCCAGCAGCGGGCCGAGCAGCCGGCCGGGCTCGGCGACGCCGGCGGTGCGCAGCAGCTCCATCGCCTGCGAGACCAGTGTGACCAGGTGGTTCGCGCCGTGGGCGAGGGCCGTGTGGTAGAGCGGGCGGACCTGCTCGGGCACCCACTCGGGCTCGCCGCCCATCTCGACCACCAGTGCCTCGGCGACCGGCCGCAGCTCCTCGGGGGCGGTGACCCCGAACGGGCAGCCGGCCAGCCGGTCCAGGTCGACGGAGGTGCCGGTGAAGGTCATCGCGGGGTGCAGCGCGAGCGGCAGCGCCCCGGCCCGGGTGGCGGGCTCCAGGATGCCCACGCCGTGCGCGCCGGAGGTGTGCACCACCAGCTGCCCGGGGCGGACGGCACCGGTGGCGGCCAGGCCGGCCACCAGGTCGGCCAGCGCGTCGTCCGGGACGGTCAGCAGCACCAGGTCCGCCGCGGCCAGCACCTGCGGCGGGGTGACCACCCGCACCCCCGGCAGCAGCGCCTCCGCGCGGCGCCGCGAGGTGGCGGACACCCCCGAGGCGGCGACCACGGTGTGCCCGGCCAGCTGCAGGGCGGCGCCCAGGGCCGGTCCCACCCGCCCGGTGCCGACCACGCCGACGGCGAGGCGGGCCGGGCGGTTGCCCGGATCGGCCGGATCGCCGAAGCCGTCGGCGAGCGGGGCGAACCCGGCGAAGTCGTCCGACCCGTTCATGCGCCACCTCGCTGCGCTCGGCCGGGGCATCCGCCGACGCGCACTTCGTCCACAGCGGGCTCGCTCCGCTCGCCCACAGCCTGCCCTGGTTCCTCGACTGATCGTTCCGGTCCTCTTCGGGTACCGGACGCACCGGCCCATTCTACGGGCGGGCGGCGGGGTCTCAGTCGGCTGCGCCGGCCCGGATCAGCCCCGCCTCGTACGCGAGCACCACGGCCTGGACCCGGTCGCGCAGGCCGAGCTTGGCCAGGATCCGGCCGACGTGGGTCTTCACCGTCGCCTCGGAGAGCACCAGCCGGGCGGCGATCTCGCCGTTCGACAGGCCCTGCGCGACCAGCAGGAACACCTCCCGCTCGCGCTCGGTCAGCGGCCCCAGCACGTCCGAGCCGGGCGAGCTCTGCGGGGTGGGCAGCACCTCGGCGAAGCGGTCGATCATGCGGCGGGTGGTGGTCGGGGCGACCACCGCGTCCCCGCCGTGCACCGCGCGGATCGCGGCCACCAGCTCGGTCGGCGGGACGTCCTTCAGCAGGAAGCCGCTGGCGCCGGCCTTGAGCGCGGCGAAGGCGTACTCGTCCAGGTCGAAGGTGGTCAGGATGAGCACGTGCGGGGCGTCCGGCAGCGGGCTCCCGTCCTCGGCGAGGCAGATCCGGCGGGTGGTCTGCACACCGTCCAGGCGCGGCATCCGGACGTCCATCAGGATCACGTCCACCTGCGTGTGCCGCAGCCGTTCGAGGGCCTGGGCGCCGTCACCGGCCTCGGCGGCGATCTCGATGTCGCCCTGCGACTGCAGGATCATCCGGAAGCCGGTGCGCAACAGCTCCTGGTCGTCGACGAGCATCACGCGGATGGTCAAGGTGGCTCCTTCGGGGGCGTCGGGGCGACGGGGGACTCAGTGTGCCGCCTTCAGGGGGAGGACGGCGCGGATCCGGAAGCCGCCGCCGGGGCGGGGGCCCACGTCGAGGCGGCCGCTGACCATGCCGACCCGTTCGCGCATGCCGATCAGGCCGTGGCCGAGGCCGTCGGTGCCGCCGGCGGTGAGCTGCTCGTCGGTGCTGCCGCGGCCGTCGTCCTCGACCAGGACGGCGAGCTCCCGCTCGCCGAAGTCGACCGCGACCCGGGCGTGCACGTCCGGGCCGCCGTGCTTGCGGACGTTGGTCAGCGCCTCCTGGACGATCCGGTAGACCGTCAGCTCGACGCCGCGCGGCAGCTCGCGGGGGTGACCGGAGGTCGCGTAGTCCACCTGCAGCCCCGCCGTGCGGACCTGCTCCAGCAGCTCCGGCAGCTCCTCGACCCCGGGCTGCGGCACGTACTCCTCGGCGGTGTCCGCGGTCCGCAGCACGCCCAGCAGCCGGCGCATCTCGACCAGCGCCTGCCGGCCGGTGGACGCGATGGTGCCGAGCGCCTCCTTGGCCTGCTGCGGGGAGTTGTCGAGCACGTACGCGGCGCCGTCGGCCTGCACGATCATCACCGAGACGTTGTGGGCGACCACGTCGTGCAGCTCGCGGGCGATCCGGGCGCGCTCGGCGGCGACCGCCACCTTGGCCTGGGCGTCCCGCTCGCGCTCCAGCCGGGCCGCGCGGTCCTCCAGCTCGGTCAGGTAGGCGCGGCGCACCCGGGTCAGCCGGCCCCAGGCCCAGCAGAGGATGAACGGCGTGCTCATCAGCAGCATGATCAGCAGGGCCTGGCCGGGGGAGTACTCCCGGGTGACCGCGTCGCCGGCGTGGTCCAGCTCCGTCTTCATCGGGTGCAGCTGCCAGAACACCAGCGGACCGCTGGCGACACCGGCGGCCAGCGCCAGCCGGGACGTCCACTTCTGGCCGAAGGCGGCGCCGGTGTAGGCGAACACCAGGTAGGCGATCGAGGAGGCGGCCGGATCGACGTCGGCGGCCACCTGGCCGAGACCGAGGCCGGCGGCGGCCGCCACCGTCACGTCGGGGAAGCGCCGGCGGAAGACCATCAGCGCGGGCAGCAGCACCGCGACCAGGATCTGCGCGTCGAAGCGCCAGCCGTCGGGGAAGTTGTCGTTCGGCAGCAGGCCGAAGAACAGCACGACCGCAGCCCAGGCGGCGTCGACCACCATGGGGTGACGGCGGAGCCAGGCGTTGAGTCGATGCACGTCTCCAGCGTAGGCAGTCACGCGGTGTGCCCAGGTCCGCCGGTAGGGCGATCCGTCCTACTCCGTAGGTCGGAGACGCACGGGTGCCGATGGGCAGGGGTGCCCGGCGGCCGGGTAGCGTCCCGGCCCATGACTTGGATGCGGTGGGCGCCCGCCATGGAACAGGCCCTGTACGACCCGGACGGCGGCTTCTACCGCAGGCCGGAGGGCCCCGCCGGGCACTTCCGCACCTCGGTGCACGCCTCGGAACTGTTCGCCCGCGCGGTGGCACGGCTGCTGCTGGAGGTTGACGAGGCCCTCGGTCGTCCGGAGGAGCTGGCCCTGGTCGACGTCGGGGCCGGACGCGGCGAACTGCTCGCCGGCGTGCTGGCCGAACTGCCCGGCGAGGTGCTCGCGCGGCTGCGCCCGTACGGTGTGGAGCTCGCGGACCGCCCGGCCGGGCTGCCGGACGCGGTCCGCTGGACGGACGCCGTGCCGCGCGGCCGCACCGGGCTGCTGTTCGCCAACGAGTGGCTGGACAACGTGCCGCTGGACGCCGGCGAGGTCGACGAGGACGGGGTGCTGCGCTACCGCGAGGTGGACACCGCCACCGGCGAGGAACGGCCCGGCGAGCCCGTCTCGGCGGCCGACGCCGCCTGGGCCGGGCGCTGGTGGCCCGCCCGGCAGCCGGGGGACCGCGTCGAGTTCGGCGGCCCCCGCGACGCCGCCTGGGCGCACGCCGTCGCCGGACTCGACCGCGGCCTGGCCGTCGCCGTCGACTACGCCCACACCGCTGGGCGGCGGCCCCCCTTCGGCACCCTCACCGGCTTCCGCGGCGGCCGCGAGGTGGCCCCCGTCCCGGACGGCTCCTGCGACGTCACCGCGCACGTCGCCCTCGACTCCGCCGCCGCCCCCGGCCTCCACAGCCTGTGGACGACGCAGCGCGACGCCCTCCGGGCCCTCGGCGTCAGCGGCGCCCGACCGGCACTCGCCCTCGCCTCCAGCGACCCCGTCGGGTACCTGCGGGCGCTCAGCGGCGCAGGTGAGGGCGCCGAACTGACCGACCCGGCCGGGCTCGGCGCCTTCGGCTGGCTGGCCCAGACGGTCCGCATGCCGGTACCGGAGAGCCTGCGCCCCCTGCCGGGATGGCAGACTCTGACCCCATGAGGGAGACCACGGTCGGCATCGGGGCGGGAGCCGAGAACTTCACCGGCGAGGCGGGCACCACCGACATGGTGCTCAACATCGGCCCGCAGCACCCTGCCACGCACGGCGTGCTGCGACTGCGGCTGGTGCTCGACGGCGAGCGCATCGTCACCGCGGAGCCGGTGATCGGCTACATGCACCGCGGCGCGGAGAAGCTCTTCGAGGCCCGCGACTACCGCCAGATCATCATGCTGGCCAACCGGCACGACTGGCTCTCCGCCTTCGCCAACGAACTCGGCGTCGTCCTCGGCGTCGAGCGGATGCTCGGCATGGAGGTCCCCGAGCGGGCGGTGTGGATCCGCACCCTGCTCGCCGAGCTCAACCGGGTGCTCAACCACCTGATGTTCCTCGGCTCCTACCCGCTCGAACTCGGCGGGATCACCCCGATCTTCCACGCCTTCACCGGCCGCGAGGACCTCCAGCACGTCCTGGAGGAGGCCTCCGGCGGCCGCATGCACTACATGTTCAACCGGGTCGGCGGCCTCAAGGAGGACCTCCCGGCCGGCTGGCTCGGCCGCGTCCGCACCGCCGTCGCCGTGGTCCGCTCCCAGCTGCCGGTCTTCGAGGAACTCGTCCTCGGCAACGAGATCTTCCGCGCCCGCACCGCCGGCGTCGGCGTCCTCACCAGGGCCCAGGCCGAGGCGTACGGCGTCAGCGGCCCCATCGCCCGGGCCAGCGGCCTCGACCTCGACCTGCGCCGCGACGAGCCCTACCTCGCGTACGGCTCCGACGAACTGCGGCAGGTGCTCACCGTCGTCACCCGCGAGGAGGGCGACTGCCTGGCCCGCTTCGAGTGCCTGCTGGAGCAGACCGTCAACTCCCTCGACCTCGCCGACGCCTGCCTCGACAAGCTCGCGACCCTGCCGCCCGGGCCCGTCAACCAGCGGCTGCCCAAGGTCCTCAAGGCCCCCGAGGGCAGCACCTACGCGTGGACCGAGAACCCGCTCGGGATCAACGGGTACTACCTGGTCTCGCGCGGCGACAAGACGCCGTGGCGGCTCAAGCTGCGCTCGGCGTCGTTCAACAACGTCCAGGCGCTGACCGAGCTGCTGCCGGGGACGCTGGTCGCGGACATGGTGGCGATCCTCGGGTCGATGTTCTTCGTGGTCGGGGACATCGACAAGTAGGCGGGCGGCGCGCGGGGTGGGCGCCCCTGGGGGGTGGGCGCCGTCGGGCGGGCGCCCCGGGGGCGGGCCGGTGGCCCGGTCCCTGCCGCGGGCCTGCGTCTCCCGGGTCGTGCGCCGGGCCTGCGTCTCCCGGCTCTTGCGGCAGGTCAGGCCTTCTTGGGCTTCTTCACCGGGTCCGCCGGGTGCGGGGCCACCTTGCGGTCGCCCTTGGTGGCGATCCGCTCCGCGCACAGGCCGGCCAGCACCTCGTAGGCCGCCTTGCCCATCAGCTCGGTCAGCTCGGGGCGGTAGCTGACGTACACCGGGTCCGCGCCCTGGTGCGCGGCCGGGGCGCCGGTGCACCACCAGTGCAGGTCGTGGCCGCCCGGGCCCCAGCCGCGGCGGTCGTACTCGCCGATCGACACCTGCAGGTAGCGGGTGTCGTCCGGGCGGTCGATCCAGTCGTAGGTGCGCCGGACCGGGAGCTGCCAGCAGACGTCCGGCTTGGTCTCCAGCGGCTCCCGGCCCTCCTTGAGCGCCAGCGCGTGCAGGGCGCAGCCCGCGCCGCCCGCGAAACCGGGGCTGTTCACGAAGATGCAGGCGCCGCCCACCCGGCGGGTCTGCCGGTCGCCGTCCTCGTCCAGCATGGTGACGCCGCCGTCGGACTTGATCCGCCCCTTGGCGTCGGTGCCGTGCGCGAAGTTCTCCCACAGCTCGGGCGTCAGCCGCGCCGCGTGCCCGAGGACGCGCTTCTCGTCGTCCTCGTCCGAGTAGTGCGCGCCCAGCGTGCAGCAGCCGTCCGACTCGCCGCGGCCCTCGCGGATGCCGTGGCAGCCCTGGCCGAAGACGCACGACCAGCGGGAGGTCAGCCAGGTGAGGTCGCAGCGGAAGACCTGCTCCTCGTCGTCGGGGTCGGCGAACTCGACCCAGGCGCGGGGGAAGTCGAGCGGGACCTCGTCGCGCGGGATCCCGCCGAGCGGGGTCTCACCGCCGTGCGGGGTCTCGCGGCGCAGGGTCGGCATCGCGAGGTCGACCGGCGCGGAGGAGGCCTTGGACTTCTTCTTGGACGTTTCTGCTGGTGCCACCCGGCAAGGGTAGAGCCTTCGCGGGGCCGGCGGACCGCCCGCCACCGGGGGGCTTCGCGGCGCCTCGGCCGGGCGCCGGGGTGCCGAGGGTGCCCGAGGAGGCCGGGGGGTGGCGGCCGGGGCGGCGGCGGCCGGGCGTCGGCGTCGATGACGACCTGCAGGTTCGCCGAGGGCCGGTGATCACGACTGGAGGCCCGCACCAGGCCCTCGCACTGCCGCACCCGCGGACGCGTGAACGGCTCCACCCGCACCGGCCCAGCCCACAGCGCCCCCCGGGTACCGGAGAAACGCCCTGCGCCCGACCGTCCGGAACAAGCCCTAGGATGGCGGCCAATCCGCGACGGGGAGGTACGGGGATGCCAGACGACGGGGTCACCGGCAGCGGGGATTTCGTCCTCAAGCCGTGGGAACTGCGGGGCGAGGCACGGGAGTTCGAGCGGATCGGGCGCGACTTGGCGAAGGCCGTCGGCGCTCTGGAGCGCGACCTCGCCGCCCTCGGCGCACCATGGGGCACGGATCGGCCGGGCAGCGGCTTCGCCACCGTCTACGGGCCGGCGCGCGGCGAACTCGCCGGTGGACTGCGAGGGCTGGCCGGGCGGCTGGGGCAGGTCGGTGCAGGGCTCCACACCATGGCCGACCGCACCGCGGACACCGACACCTCGGCGGCGGCGGGCTTCGGGCCCCTGGGGGCGGCGGCAACCCCGGGGTCGGCGGCGGTCGTCCCCAAGGACGTGTCGGCCTGACGGCCGGCGCTCCCCGGGCCCGGTGGGTCGTGAGCCAGGGGGGTGGGGTGCCGGTGCTCGGGCGTCCGCCGCGCTCCGTGTGCGGCGTGCGGGTGCGGCGTGCGGCGTGCGGCGGGCGGTTCGCGGCACGCGGGCCTCTTTGGGCCCGTAGGGCTCGTGAGTCTCGTAGGGCTTGTGGGTCTCGTAGGGCTTGTGGGTCTCGTAAGGCTCGTAGGTCTCGTAGGTCTCGAAGGTCTTGAAGGGGGAAGCGCGTGGCCCGGAAGCTGCCCGAGGAACTGGCCCCGGTCCTGGCCAGGACCGGCCATCAGTGGCCACAGGCCGACGAGGACGGGCTGCGCCGGGCGGCCGGGCTCTGGCGGGAGTTCGCCGTCGAGGCGGACCGCCTCACCCGTCGCGGTGGCGAGTCCGCCCGACGCGTCACCAGCGAGAACTCCGGCCACGCGGTCGACGCCTTCGGCGCGTACTGGCAGGCGTTCACCGGCGGGGGGAAGGGGCACCTGGACGACGCCCACGCCGCCGTCGGGCTGGTCGCCGGGGCCTTCGACCAGGCCGCCCGGGCCGTCGACGGCTGCAAGGCCGAGATCGTCGCCACCCTCCGGGAACTCGCCGCCGAGCTCAGGCAGGCCGAACAGCAGGCCGCCGCCGCCCCGGCGCCGGCCGCCCCGGCGTCCGCGGCCCCGGCCGGGGGCGGTGCCGACGGGATCTTCGGCGGGCTGCGCCGGACCGTCGCCGCTGCCACCGCAGCCGTGCGGGACACCGCGGGGCGGCAGCTCGCCGACGCGAAGACGACGCTGGCCGTCGAAACCGCAGGCCTCAAGATCGGCGGGCTGCTCGACGAGCTCGGCCGCGGGATGAAGGACGCCCTCGCCACCGCGCTCAAGGACCCGGCCGCGGTCGCGCTGCTCCGGCTCGGCGCCGCGCCCGGGGTCACCGCCGCCTCCTACTCCTACCGGACCGCCGCCGCAGGCGCCTTCGACGCACGTGCCGCGGGCCTGCCGGCCGCGCTCGGCGAACCCGGCGTGCTCGGTGCGGACGGCACCGGACTCGTCCTGCTCACCGGGAGGGACGGGAAACCGCTGGTCGGCGTGCCCGGGCTCACCGTCGAACTCGACGGGGCCGGGCAGCCCGTCCTCGGCCAGGACGGCCGACCGGTCATCCTCCGGGCCGACGGGACGCCCCTCCCCGACGCCGCCGGACTGCTCGTCGTCACCGGGCCGGACGGCAGACCGCTCGTCGGCGTGGCCGATCCGGCCGTCGGCCTCGACGAACACGGGCGCCCGCTGCTCACCGGTCCGGACGGCCGGGACGGCAGGGCGTCCGACCAGGAGCCGCAGGGCCTGCCGCTCGCCGGACTGCTGCCCGGCGGGCCGGCCGTCCTCACGACCTCGCTGATCCCCGCTCCCGACCCGGACCCGGACGCGACGGACGACCCCGCGACCGGTCCGACGACCGGACCGCGGACCGGACCCAGGACGGCGGGCGGGGTGGGGGTGGCGGTGGCCGCCGCTCCCGACGTGCTGACGGCTTCGCTCGGGCCCGACACGGCCGTCGCCGGGGCCAGCGCCGTGACCGGCGGCCCCTCCCCGGACGGACCCGTCGTCGCGTCCGTCGCGTCCGTCGCGTCCCATGCCACCGGTGGGTGGCCGGGGCACGGCGGTGCATCGGCCGGGGCCGACTGGTCGACGCCCGCCCGGGCCGGTGTGGCCCCGGTGGCCGGGGGTGGCGGGGGCGGCTGGTCGGACGGCGACTACCCGCTCCAGCAGCCCGCGCCGGCCCCCGCGCACACCGGCGGCAACGGGGGCGGGGGCGGGCCCGTCACCGTACGGACCGACTCCGTGCTCGCCCCGCCGGCCGGTGCCGCCCCCTCGTACGACCAGGGGTCGCCCGAGACACCGCCGTCGGTCCGGACGACCGGACCGGTCGGGGCGGTCGGTCCGGTGGGCGTGGCCGGGCACCTCGCGGCGCCGGCCTACGGCCCCCCGTCCGGCGCGGCGGGCCCGCTCGTGGGCGGTGGCGGGTACCCCGGGAGCGCTCCGGCACCGTTCGGGAGCGCTGCCGGGGTCGGCGGGCCGGGCGCCGGCCCGACCGGTGCGGCCGCGACGCCCGGGGCACCGGTCACGGGCGCGCCGGGCACGGGTGCGCCGGCCGCTGCGGCAGCCGCCACCGGCGGTCCGCAGCCCGGACCCGAACCCCGCCCGGGGGCCGCCGCTCCCCGCCCTCCCATCGGCACCGCGCCGTACCCCGTCACCGCGCCCGCCCCGGGCACCTCCCCGGGGGCCCCGCCCGCGCAGGCGGTCGTTCCCGCCCCGCCGGTCGTCGGGCCCAACCCCGCGCGGCCCGAACCGCACCAGCCCGACGGCCGCCGCCGGGACTCCGTCGCACCCGTCGCCGCCGACCCCGCGCTGGTCTGGGGCGTCGTGCCGGTCGCCACCGCGCACGCGACGGCGTTCCGACTCGCCCTCCGCGCCCGCCGCGCCGGCCACACCGAGGACCCGGCCATCCGGCCCCGCACCCTCGCCGACAGCCGCCCCTACGGCTTGCCGGGCGGGCTGGCCCCGGTCGACCCCCAGCACCAGGCCGAACTCGAGCGCCGCACACCCCGCGACGAGGACGGCCGGCCGCTGCGCCACCCCGACCCCGCCGCCGGGTGCTGGGCCGAAGCCGTCAACGACGGCGGGTACCGCGAACCCGGCCGGGCCAACAACAGCCTGGAGATCGCCCTCTCCGCCATCGAGACCCACGCCGGCCTGCCCACCTGCGCGGCCCCCCGCATCCCCGCCGAAGGCGACGCCGGGGAACGCGGCGGCCGCGACCGTGCGGAACGCGAACTCGGCGCTCCGTTCCGCGACCTCGGGGACGGCGGGCCGGCCTTCGACCGCCTCGTCGCGGACCTGCTCCGTTCCGGCCACGGCGCCCAGGCGCTCCTCCTCACCCTCGACGACTACGGCCGCCCCCACGCCTGGAACGCCGTCAACCACCGGAACGCCGTGACGTATCTCGACCACCAGCTCGCCCGCCAGGGCTCCACCCCCCTCCACCCCGCCACCCGCGGTCTCTGGGCCATCACCCTCACCCCCGAAGGCCACCCCCTGGACCTCACCCCCACCCCCTGAGGCCCCCCGGCCCGCGGCCCGCCGCCCGCACAGGAAGTCGACCCATCCGACTTCCTGTGCGCGCCCCCCTCTATCCACCCAGCCAAATAGGTAGACCGACCGTCATATTCCACCGAAGGCTGCCCCGGCGGCCCGCGCGGGAAGTCGGCCACGCCGACTTCCCGAGTGGCGCGGCCCTGGCCCAGGCGTGCCATATGTAGACCGGTCGTCCTATTCGGCCCGCCCGGCGTGACCTGCGTGCAGGAAGTCGGCGCGGTCGACTTCCTGTGTGCAGCCCGGCGCCGCTGTAGCGGGGAGGAATCTGTAGACCGACCGTCATATTCCTCGCCGAGCTCCCCCTGGGGCGCTGCGCAGGAAGTCGATCGGGTCGACTTCCTGCGCAGGGTGGCTGCGTCCCGGCTTTGCCGCACGTAGATCGGTCGTCCTATGTGGTCGCGCCCTGTGGTGTCTGTGAGTGTGGAGTTGAAAGTCGGCGGAGTCGACTTCCTGCGTACGGATTGGTGCGCTTGCCGCTGGGGTGAATATGTAGACCAACCGTCATATTCCTTGCTGGTCCCACCCTGTGGTCCTGCGTGGGAAGTCGGGCAGGTCGACTTCCTGGGCGCGGGTCGGTGTGGTGGCGAGGGGTGGGGTATGTAGACCGACCGTCATATTCGCCCCTCGTTCACGCCGGCCCGGCGTGGTGTTGCACTGGGCATCGCCCGGGTGGGGCGGGGCCGTGGGGGCTTAGGTAGACCGGCCTGCATATTCCTCCGGGGGTGGGCTCCGCGCCTGGTGGGCCTGCGTGGGAAGTCGGTCTGGTCGACTTTCCGTGCCGGGGGAGTGGGCGGGGAGTGGCTCGGCGGGGGCGGGGCGGGGAGTGCGGCTGTGGTGGGGGGATGGGCGGGGTCGTAGGGTCACGGGTCGACGGCGTGGTCGAGGTGAGGGGGCGGTGGCGGCGTGATCTCGCGGGCGCAGGCGGTGGCGGCGGGTCATCGGTGGATCAACGGCGATCTCCCGCAGGGCGCCGCCGCGGTGCGGCGGGTGCTCGCGCACGAGTTCGAGCTCGGGTGGGTGGTCTGGGCGGAGCCGCCGAAGGTCGCGGTGGATCCGCGGACGGGGGAGCGGCGGCCGCCCGAGGAGGTCGGGGCGGCGTGTGCCGTGGTGGACCGGGAGTGCGGCCGGTTCACGGTGTGGCCGTCCGTGCCGGTGGACGAGGTGGTCGGGCTGTACCGGGACTTCGTGGGCGCCGGCGGGTACGACCCGGCGCGTCCGCCGGTGACCGGTCGGGGCGCCCGGGCCGAGCTGACCTACCGGGACGCCGCGGGCGAGGTGCGTTCGCTGGCCCTGCGTTCGGCGGCCGGCCTGCCGCACCCGGCGCTGCGCGGCTGGTGGTGGCTGCGCGAGCAGGGCGTCCCGGCCGAGGACGTGCTGGCCGTGCGCACCGATCTGCGGCTGGGCGCCCTGCCCGGCGGCTACTGGGCGCACGCGCTGGCGGCGGAGCTGCCGCGGGTCCGGGTGGGCTTCGAGGTGCCGTACGGTCCGAGGTTCGATCACCGGGCGGCGGCGGTGCGGGGGTTGCCCGCGCCCCCGGACGGTCCGGTGCGGAACCGGGTGCCGTTCCCGCGGGCGGCGCTCCCGGTGCCCGCGGAGTCGGTGCAGAAGGAACCGGCGCCCGTGGAGTCGGATGCGGCGTTGGCGGCCCGGCTGGCCGCGGGGTTCGGTGCGGCGGGCGTGCAGCGCTTCGATCCGGCGGACGTGGCGCGGGCGGAGTTGCCCGGGGAGGCGGCGGCCCTGTTGCTGACGGTGGGTGTGCCGTCGGTGCTGCCGGGTTTCTTCACCCTGTACCACCCGGGGGCGGCGGCGGTCGGGGACGGTTCGCGCCCGGCCGCGGTGCTGCCTCCGCTGGCGGCGCACCTGGCGGCGGCGGGTCGGGGCGCCCGGGTCGCCGAGCGGGAGCGGGCGGCGCTGGCGGGGCGGCTGGTGCTGGGGTCGGACGGCTGGGCGCTGGTCACGCTCGACGTGGTGAGCGGTGCAGTCCGGGCCGTCGATCCGGACGACGGGACGGCCCGGTACGGCAACGCGGACGTGCGGTCCTTCGTTCGCTGCCTGGCGGTGTTCGCCGGGTGGCTTCCCGCCCTGCGCGGGTCGGACCCGGTGACGGCCGGGCCGGCGGTGGAGGCCCTGCAGCGGGCCTTGGTGGCGGTGGACGGGACGGTCTTCGACGATCCGGAGAACTGGTGGGCCGTCATCGTCGAGCAGTTGTGGGACGGACTGCTGTGAGCGGCGCACCGGCCACTCGTCCGGGTGACGTGGACCGCACCGCGGTGTCGGCGTGCCGCCAGGTGGCCCCAGGCTGAGAGGAACCGGATGGCATCGTCGGGTTGTCGGATCAGTTTGATGATCTGCCGTCGAGTCGTATGAGATGCGTTCCGACCGGGCGGCGACGTCCACCAGCTGACCCCCGGCCGAACCAGACCCCGGCCGACCAGACCCCCGCCGAACCACCCCCCGACCGAACCGAGCAGGAGCCGGAGCCCCGAGCCGTGACCGCCCCGCCCCGCGCCGCCCAGACGGCCGTCCTCGCCGCCCTCGCGGTCCTGGCCGCCGGATGCGCCTCCGCGCCCGCGCTGAAGGCCCGGTCCGTCGCCGCCACGCCGTCCTGCGACGCCCCGGTGGTGATCGGTCACCGCGGTGCCCCGCGCAGCGCCCCCGAGAACACCATGGCCTCCTTCGAGACCGCCCTGGAGCAGGGTGCCGACTGGCTGGAGACCGACGTGCAGACGACCCGGGACGGCGTCCCGGTGCTGATGCACGACCCGACCGTGGACCGCACCACCAACGGCAAGGGCGCCGTCGCCGACCTGACCGCCGCCCAGGTCGCGGACCTGCGGGTGACGGTCGGGCCGGGCCCCGCCGAGCCGGTGCCCACCCTGGAGGAGCTGCTCGACCGCCTCTCGGACAGCAACGCCACCCTGCTGATGGAGATCAAGTGGCAGCGGGCCGAGGACGTCGTCCGGATCGCCCGGATCGCCGCCGCCAGCCGGGCCAAGGTGGTCCTCTACTCCTTCTCGGCCGAGCACCTGCACCAGGCCCACGCCGCCGCCCCGGCCCTGCCGGTGGTGCTGATCCAGGGCTCGGCGATCGCCGAGGACCCGGGTGACCTGCCGCTACGGGGCATCGCCCTGGACACCTCGCTGGCGACCGCGGCCCGGATCGCCGCCGAGCGCAGGGCGGGCCGCGAGGTGTACGTCTGGACGCTCGACGACGAGGAGTCCTGGCAGCTGATGTCCGCCCGGGACGCCGACGGCCTGATCACCGACACCCCGGGCCCGGCCCGGCGCTGGGCGGACGCCAACTGCCGCACCGGGCCGCGGCCCGGGCCCGGCGGCCACTGATCCACCACCGGCGCGGCCGGGGGGCACTGATCCGCCCCCGGCGAGCCCGGGGGCACTGATCCGCCCCCGGCGAGCCCGGGGGCACTGATCCGCCGCCAGTGTGCCCGCCGGGACCAGCGCGAATACGGTCACATCCGGTCTCGCCCAGGTCCGGATCGCGTAGCGTGGAGAGTTATGCGACTCGGTGTACTCGACGTAGGTTCCAACACGGTCCACTTCCTCGTGGTGGACGCCCATCCGGGTGCCGCCCCGCTGCCCGCGTACTCGCACAAGGCCGAGCTGCGCCTGGCCGAGCTGCTGGACGTCGACGGCGCGATAAGCGAGGCCGGTGTCGAGCGGCTGGTCGGGCACGTCGCCTCCTCGCTGCGGGTCGCCGAGGACAAGGGCGTCGTCGACATCCTGCCGTTCGCCACCTCGGCCGTCCGGGAGGCGGCCAACGGCGAGGAGGTGCTGGGCCGGGTCGCCGCGGAGACCGGGGTGGAGCTGCGGGTGCTCTCCGGGCAGGACGAGGCCAGGCTGACCTTCCTGGCCGTCCGCCGCTGGTTCGGCTGGTCGTCCGGGCGGCTGCTCAACCTGGACATCGGCGGCGGCTCGCTGGAGATCGCCTGCGGCCTGGACGAGCAGCCCGACGTCGCCTGTTCGCTGCCGCTGGGCGCCGGCCGACTGACCGCCCGCTGGCTGCCCGGGGACGTGGCGGACCCGGACGGGCTGCGCGAGCTGAGACGCCACATCCGGGCCGAGATGGGCACCGTCGTCGGTGAGGTCTCCCGACTCGGCACTCCCCAGCACGCCGTCGCCACCTCCAAGACCTTCAAGCAGCTGGCCCGGATGACCGGCGCCGCGCCCGCCGACGCCGGCCCGTACGCGGACCGCAGGCTCACCCGCAGCGGGCTGTCCGCCTGGCTGCCGCGGCTGGCCGGGATGACCGTCGCCGAGCGGGCGCAGATCCCCGGCGTCTCCGAGGGCCGGGCCAAGCAGCTGCTGGCCGGAGCGCTGGTCGCCGACGCCGCCATGGACCTCTTCGGGCTGGAGGAGCTGGACGTCTGTCCCTGGGCGCTGCGCGAGGGCATCATCCTGCGCCGCCTGGACACCATGGACAGCCCCGCCGACCGCCGCCGCCCGGCGCTCACCCCCTGAGGACGGTCCCGTTCGGAGCGCGGTCCGCATACGCTGTCTCCCGTGGTGCAACCAGCGGGTGAGGACGGGACGCCGGAGGACCGCGCCCCCGGGGACGGGCAGCGGCGGCCGGACGGCGCGCGCCGCAGGCTCGGCAAGGCGGTCAAGGGCGCCACCGCGGCGAAGGCCGCCAAGGCCGCGAAGGCGGCTCAGCGCACCGCCGCGAAGTCCTCCGCCGCGAAGTCCTCCGCCGCGAAGTCCGCCGGCGGAAAGTCCTCCGCCGAGAAGCCCTCCCCTCGGAAGCCCGACGTCCGGAAGCCCGCCGCCGCGAGGTCCGCCGGCCCGGAGGAACCCGGCTCCGAGCACTCCGGGACCGGGCGTCCCGAGACGGAGCCCGGGGACCCGGAGACCAGGGCCCCGGAGCCGAAGCGGCCCGCGCGCAGGAGGACGGCCTCGAAGACGTCCGACCCCGCGAAGCCCGACCCCGCGAAGGCCGTTCCCACGAAGCCCGCCCCCACAGCGGCCGACCCGAAGAGGCCCGACCCCCCGAAGCCAGCCCCCGCGAAGGCCGAGCCGAGCAAGGCCGAGCCGAAGAAGGCCGGCGTACGCAAGCCCGGCACGCGGAAGGCCGCCACCACCGCCGCGCCCCGGGAGACCCGCACCGCCCGGGCCGCCGGTGCCGCCAAGGCCGCCGTCCAGTCGGTGCGCTCGGTCAAGGCCGCCCGGCGCGACGCCGCCCGCCCCCCGCTGCTGCGCACCACCGACCGGCTGGTGCTGCCCCCGCACCCGACCCTGCACATCCCGGACACCAAGGTGGTCCTGTCCACCGCCTCGGTGTACCCGGCGAGCACCGCCGTGGCGTTCGAGCTGGCCGCCAAGCTCGGCTACGACGGGGTCGAGGTGATGGTCTGGAACGATCCGGTCAGTCAGGACGTCGACGCGCTGCGCCGTCTCTCCGACGCCCACCGGATGCCGATCCTGGCCGTGCACGCGCCCTGTCTGCTGATCACCCAGCGGGTGTGGACCACGGACCCGTGGACCAAGCTGGTCAGGGCCCGGGCGGCGGCGGAGAAGCTCGGTGCGAGCGCGGTCGTGGTCCACCCGCCGTTCCGCTGGCAGCGCCAGTACGCCCGGGACTTCGTGGCGGGCATCAACCGGATGGCGGGCGAGACCGACGTCCGCTTCGCGGTCGAGAACATGTACCCGTGGCGCTACCGCGACCGCGAGGTGCTGGCCTACGCGCCCGGCTGGGACGTCACCGACGAGGAGTACCGGCACTTCACCATCGACCTCTCGCACGTCGCGACCTCGCGGATCGACACCTTCGCCATGGTCGAGCGGATGGGCGACCGGCTGGCGCACGTCCACCTGGCCGACGGCAGCGGCTCGGGCAAGGACGAGCACCTGATCCCCGGCCGCGGCAAGCAGCCCTGCGCCGAGCTGCTGGAGCACCTGGCCCGCACCGGCTTCGACGGTCACGTGGTGCTGGAGGTCAACACCCGGCGTTCCGCGTCGCCCGCCGAACGCGAGGCCGATCTGGCCGAGGCCCTGGCTTTCACCCGCTTGCACCTGGCCACCCCGTCGCGCGTACGCTGAGAGACCGCGCTCGTGAGGGCGCGAACCACCGTGCGGAGGGGGAGCCATGACGGAGGATCAGGACCAGGGTCGGGGCCAGGCCCAGGGGCGGTTGGAGGCGGCGCGGAGCTTCGGCGGGGTCGCCGTCGAGTACGGCCGCGGCCGGCCGGGCTACCCGGAGGAGCTGTTCGACGCGGTGGAGCGGTTGTCCGGCCGCAGTCTGAAGAACGCCCGGGTCCTGGACGTCGGCGCCGGCACAGGCATCGCCACCCGCCTGCTCGCCGCCCGCGGGGCGGACGTCGTCGCGGTGGAGCCCAGCGCGGGCATGGCCGCCCAGTTCCTGGCCTCGTCGCCGGGGCTGCCGCTGGTCCGGGCCGGCGGCGACGAGCTGCCGTTCCACGACGGCTCCGCCGACCTGGTCACCTACGCCCAGGCCTTCCACTGGACCCGCCCCGAACTGGCCGTCCCCGAGGCGGTCCGGGTGCTGCGGCCCGGTGGCGCCCTGGCCGCCTGGTGGAACATCCCGGACGAGACCGTGCCGTGGGTCCGGGCGCGGGTCGAGCGGATGACCGCGGCCCTGGGGGACCGCTACCACGGCTACGGCGGGGTCGCCGGTCACGTCGCCCACTTCGCGTCGGCCGGCCTGAGGGTCGAGCGCGCGGTGCTGCGCTGGGAGCGGAGGGTCACCGTGGACGAGGTGCTGGCCGACCTCACCTCCCGCTCGTTCATGGCCTCCCTCGGGCCCGCGGAGCGCGCGCCGCTGCTGGAGGCCGAGCGGGTCGCGATGACCGCGGAGTTCCCGGACGGCCGGCTGGTCGAGCGCTACGCCCTGGAGCTGGCGGTGGCGATCACCCCGGACACCCCGGCCCACCCCGGCCTGACCCGGCCCACCCCGGCCTGACCCGGCCCACCCCGGCGCCCTGGCCGCGCCCCGCCCCCGAACCCCCCACCCCCCGCACACCCCCGAACGGCCCCGCCCCGCACACCCCCGAACGGCCCGTCCGCCTGACCGCATCGCGGACGGGCCGTCCGCCGCCTGGACCGCGGGCGTAGGCTCGTAGCCACAGCGGCCCCCGCACCCTCCCACCAGCGGGGCGCCGGCGACAGCCCCGAAGGAGTGGAGCACAGTGCCCGAGCTGAGGTCCCGTACGGTCACCCACGGTCGCAACATGGCAGGCGCCCGGGCGCTTCTCCGGGCCGCCGGCGTAGCCCGCGAGGACTTCGGCAAGCCGATCATCGCGGTCGCCAACTCCTTCACCGAGTTCGTGCCCGGCCACACCCACCTGCAGCCGGTCGGCCGGATCGTCTCCGAGGCGATCAAGCAGGCGGGCGGCATCCCGCGCGAGTTCAACACCATCGCCGTGGACGACGGCATCGCGATGGGCCACGGCGGCATGCTCTACTCGCTGCCCTCGCGCGACCTGATCGCCGACTCGGTCGAGTACATGGTCAACGCGCACTGCGCCGACGCACTGATCTGCATCTCCAACTGCGACAAGATCACCCCGGGCATGCTGATGGCCGCGCTGCGCCTCAACATCCCGACCGTCTTCGTCTCCGGCGGGCCCATGGAGGCCGGCAAGGCCACCCTGGTGGACGGCACGGTGCGCAAGCTCGACCTGGTCGACGCGATCTCGCAGGCCGTCAACGAGAACGTCTCCGACGAGGACATCGCGATCATCGAGGAGAACGCCTGCCCGACCTGCGGCTCGTGTTCCGGCATGTTCACCGCCAACTCGATGAACTGCCTCACCGAGGCCATCGGCCTCTCGCTGCCCGGCAACGGCTCGGTGCTCGCGACCCACACCGCCCGCCGCGCCCTCTACGAGGCCGCCGGCCGGACCGTCGTCGAGATCACCAACCGCCACTACGGCCAGGACGACGCCTCGGTGCTCCCGCGCGCGATCGCCACCCGCGCGGCCTTCGAGAACGCCATGGCCCTGGACATCGCCATGGGCGGCTCGACCAACACCATCCTGCACCTGCTCGCCGCCGCCCAGGAGGCCGAGCTGGACTTCGACATGCGGGCCATCGACGCGGTCTCCCGCCGGGTGCCCTGCCTCTCCAAGGTCGCGCCGAACGGCTCGTACTACATGGAGGACGTCCACCGGGCCGGCGGCATCCCGGCCATCCTCGGCGAGCTGTACCGCGGCGGGATGCTCAACGAGGACGTCCACACGGTGCACTCCGGCTCGCTCGCCGAGTGGCTCAAGACCTGGGACGTGCGGGGCGGTTCGCCGTCCGCGGAGGCCGTCGAGCTGTGGCACGCCGCGCCCGGCTGCGTCCGCTCCGCCGAGGCCTTCTCGCAGTCCGAGCGCTGGGAGTCGCTGGACACCGACGCCGCCGGGGGCTGCATCCGCAGCGTCGAGCACGCCTACTCGGTGGAGGGCGGCCTCGCCGTCCTGTACGGCAACCTCGCCGAGGACGGCTGCATCGTGAAGACCGCCGGCGTCGACGAGTCGATCTGGACGTTCAGCGGCCCGGCCGTCGTCGTGGAGTCGCAGGAGGACGCGGTCGAGGCGATCCTCGCCAAGCGGGTCAAGGAGGGCGACGTCGTCGTCATCCGCTACGAGGGCCCCAAGGGCGGTCCGGGCATGCAGGAGATGCTCTACCCGACCTCCTTCCTCAAGGGCCGGGGCCTGGGCAAGGCCTGCGCGCTGGTCACCGACGGCCGCTTCTCCGGCGGCACCTCGGGCCTGTCCATCGGCCACGCCTCCCCGGAGGCCGCCTCCGGCGGGACGATCGCCCTGGTCGAGGACGGCGACACCATCGCCATCGACATCCCGGGCCGGAGGATCTCCCTGGAGGTGCCCGCCGAGGTGCTGGACGAGCGCCGCCGCGCGCTGGAGGCCGGCGGCGGCTACCGCCCGAAGAACCGCGACCGCCAGGTCAGCCAGGCGCTGCGCGCCTACGCGGCGATGGCCACCTCCGCCGACAAGGGCGCCGTGCGCGACGTGAGCAAGCTGGGCTGAGCCCGCTGCCGGGCGGCCGCCCGGCAGGCCGGCTGGGCCCGGCCCGACGACAACGGCGGAGGAGCCGTCCCGCAGTCCGGGACGGCTCCTCCGCCGCTTGCGGCGTCCGGGGGATAATCGACCCCGTGAACGAGCAGCCCCCCGCCCCCGCCCCCCAGCCCGTCGGCGCCCCCGAGCCGGACCCGATCCGCTGGTTCGGCACCAGCTGGGTCGAGCGGGACAACGGCTACTGGCTGCGCCGCGTCGCGGTGTCGGCCGGTGCGCTGGTCGCCGCGGCGGCCGGTGCCTTCGCGCTGCGCCTCGGCGTCGAGGGCGTCGCCCTCTCCGACAGCGGCGGCTTCCTCAACGGGCTGCTGACCGCGGCCATCGCGATCTGTTCGCTGATGGCCGCGCTGCGCACCTGGAAGGTGCTCACGGAGGGCAAGGACCGGCTGACCGGCTGGATGACGGAGGACCGCTCGCTCGGCGCGGTCTGGCTGATCGGCGGGGTCGGCTCGCTGCTCGCCTACTTCGTCCGCAGCCTCACCGAGGCCCCCGGCGAGGCGGTCAACCGGGCCGCCCACGAGCGGGCCCTCGCCCAGTACGGCAAGCGCCGGGCCGACCGCAGCGGCCGGCCCGGCGCCGGGGCGCCGGGCCGGGGCAAGCGCCGGCGCTGAGCGGTCAGTTCCGGCTGAGGGTGCCGCAGGCGGCGCTCTCCTGGATGTCCTTCGTCCGGTCGTAGGGGTCGGTGGCCGGCCCGGTCGGCGTGGAGCCGGGGTGGGCGAGCTCCGCGAACTGGTCGAACTGCGGGTGCAGGAAGCCGTCGTAGACGTCGCACGCGCTGTTGCCGATGTCCGACGAGGACTTGGCGAAGCTCAGCTTCTTCGGGTTGACCCGGTACCGGGCCGGGTCGTAGAAGCGGAAGTCCTCCTGCTTGCGGACGATGGTGCGGGTGGTCCAGGTGTCGCCCGCGACGTCCGCGGCCGGCAGCACCAGGCCCACCGGCTTGGCCGTGCCGCCGGACGGCGCGGCCGGCTGCTTCGTCGCCGGGGGAGCGCTCGGCGCGGGCCGGGGGGAGGCGGCCCGCTGGGCGGCCTCCGGGCCCGGGCGCAGGGCGTACACGTAGGTGAAGTCGGTGTGCACCAGGACGCCCTTGTCGCCGTCGCCCTCGACGGTGATCCGGCCCTGCACCTTGACGGTGTCGGTCGCCAGGATCGCCTCGCGCGGGTCGAAGCGGGCGAAGTCCCTGGTGGGGTCGTGCTCCTCGGACGGCTTGGCCAGCGCGGCGTTCAGGTCGTCCTGCTGGTCCCGCTCCAGCATGGCCAGCGCGGCGTCCGGCCGCGCGCCGCCGATGACCTTGGGGTCCATGTTGGCCGCGGCGAGGTAGCCCTTCACCAGCGCGACCTGGGCGGCGACCTGGTCGGCGCCGAACACGCCGGTCGCGGCCGGCTCGTCCACGGGCTTGAAGTCGTCCATCGAGGTCGGCCAGCCCTC
This sequence comes from Kitasatospora sp. NPDC051702, assembly GCF_040681575.1. Taxonomy (NCBI): domain Bacteria; kingdom Bacillati; phylum Actinomycetota; class Actinomycetes; order Kitasatosporales; family Streptomycetaceae; genus Kitasatospora; species Kitasatospora sp. NPDC051702. The sequence continues at coordinate 60,224 of NZ_JBFAZB010000013.1, read as the reverse complement.
CACGGGGGAGCCCTTCCAGGGGTGGTCGACGGTCGGCTGCTGGTCGGCGGCCGCGGAGGGCGCGGCGGTGGGCTTCGCCGTCTCCGGGGCGACGGGGGCGGCCGGGGTGCGGGCGGCGGCCGGCCCGTTGCCGGAGCCGTTCCCGTAGCGGGTGTCGTACCAGCTGCGCAGCCCGTCGATGTTGAGCGCGGCGAGCAGCACGGCGATGGTGAGGACGACGTAGAGCGGCGCGCGCCACTCCGGCCGGCGGCGCGGGCGCGGATTGCCCCAGGCGTCGAGGGCCGGGGCCTTCGGCTTGCGGCCGAACCGGCGGCCGGCCGCCTTCGCCGGGCCGTCGTTGACGGAGCGGCGGCCGCCCGGGTCGACCGGCGGGGTGTGCTTCCACCGGGCGGCCAGCATCCGGGTGCGCCCGGACTGCTCTTGGACGGTGGCGCCCTTGATGAACTCCTCGTCCAGGACGAGGTCGGCGAACGGGTCCTTCCCGCCCGCTCCGGACGGGTCGGACCCGCCCGGCTCGCGGCCCTCGGCGGGGCGCGGTTCCGGATCTTCGGCTATCGGCATCGCGCCAGTATGACGACGGGCGGTGACGATTCGTCGATCGGGGGCACACCATGTGGTGAACGCGTGTGCGGGGCGTGGCGTTTCACCCCTCCTTGCCCCGGTCTGTGTCGGTGTCAGTCCTTGCCGCGGGCCTGCTTCACCGACCCCACGACCCCGGCGACGGCCAGCAGGACGCCGGCCGGCAGCAGGGCCAGGAAGAAGGCGCCGAACAGGCTGGAGTCGCCGAGGAACCACTGCGCCAGCACGTCCAGCACGAGGAGCCCGCCGGCCGCCGGGAGGGCGGCCCGCCACGGGTGCTCGTTCGCCCAGCGGCGCAGCCGGCGGTCACCGGTGTCGCGGCGCAGCTGCCCGCCGACGGTGCCGACGAGGAAGAAGAAGAACAGGGCCCAGCCGGCCGGCCCGGCCAGCATGCCCAGTGACCAGTCCCCGGAGATCGCGTCGATCCCCAGGGCGGTCGCACCCACCACCGCACCGACCCCCGCGGCGGTCCGCCACGGGCCCACGGCCGCCGAGGCGACGGCGAGTTGCCGGTTCTCACGTCGGGACATTTCGTCGTGTGCCATGGCTCCACGGTGCGCCCGCGCGGACGCGGAGGCCATAGGGGATGCCCCGGACTTTCCCCTGAGGGGTCGGCTCGGGGCGGCGGCCGGTGGCCGGTGGCCGGCGGCCGGTGGCGCGCGGCGGTGCGCCGGTGGCCGGGTGCCGACCACCGGGGTGGGCGGACCACGGGCTGGACGGTCCCCGCGGCCGCCCCCGCACGGTGCGAGGATGGCCGCAGTACCGAGGGTAAGGAGCGGCCATGGGCGCCAGCGCAGCACACGGACAGAAGATCGCCTTCCTGGGCACCGGCAAGATCGGCGAGGCCCTGCTCTCCGGTCTGCTGCGGGCCGGCAAGGACCCGGCGGACGTCCTGGTGACCGCCCGCCGCCCCGAGCGCGCCGCCGAACTGGCCGCCCGCCACGGCGTGGTGGTGGTCTCCAACGCCGAGGCGGCGAAGCTCGCCGACACCCTGATCCTGGCCGTCAAGCCGCAGGACATGGGCAGCCTGCTGGAGGAGCTGGCGCCGCACGTCGCCGCGGACCGGCTGGTGATCTCGGCCGCGGCGGGCGTCCCCACCGCCTGGTTCGAGGAGCGGCTGGCGGCCGGCACCCCGGTGGTCCGGGTGATGCCCAACACGCCCGTCCTGGTGGACGAGGGGATGAGCGTCATCTCCGGCGGCTCGCACGCGACGGAGGAGCACCTGGAGCGCGCCGAGGAGATCTTCAGCTCGGTCGGCAAGGCGCTGCGGCTGCCGGAGTCCCAGCAGGACGCGGCCACCGCGCTGTCGGGCTCCGGGCCGGCCTACTTCTACTTCCTGGTCGAGGCGATGACCGACGCGGGCATCCTGCTCGGTCTGCCCCGGCAGGTGGCGCACGACCTGATCGTGCAGTCCGCGATCGGCGCCTCGGTGATGCTGCGGGACTCCGGGGAGCACCCGGTGAAGCTGCGCGAGGCGGTCACCTCGCCGGCCGGCACCACCATCGCGGCCATCCGGGAGCTGGAGAACCACGGGGTGCGGGCCGCGCTGCTGGGCGCCCTGGAGGCGGCCCGGGACCGCTCCCGGGAGCTCGCCTCCGGCGGGAAGTAGCCGGACCCGGGACGCGTCCGGCGGATCACCGCCGGGGCGAGGTCCACGAGGCGCGCCCCGGGGGGCGCCGAGTCCGCGCCGGGGCCCGCCGCGGCCCGGTGCGCGGAAAGTCGCTGTGCGGCCCCGTGCACGGAAGGTCCCTGTGCGGCCCCGTGCACGGAAAGTCCCTGCGCGACCCCTCCCGCAATCGCGGCCCACCCCCTACGCTCTCGCCAACATCGTCGTACCGGCCGGTAGCGAGGTCCCGCATGCGTGAGGCGCCACCCGCGACACCCGAGACACCCCCCGGGGCCCCGCCCGCGGCACCGCCCGCCCTGCGCGCCGGGCGGGCCGCGCTCGCGGTGAGCTTCCTGCTCCAGGGCGTCACCTTCGCCCTGCTGGTCACCTGCATCCCGGAGATCCAGCACCGGTACGGGCTGAGCGACGGCCTGCTGCCGGTCTTCCTGGCCGCCGTGCCGGTCCTCGCCGGGGTCGGCTCGATCACCTCCGAACAGCTGGTGAAGCGCACAGGTGCCCGGGCCGTGCTGCGGGTGGTCCAGCCGCTGGTGTGCCTCAGCCTCGCGGGTGCCGGGCTCGGCGGCTCGCTCTGGCAACTCGCCCTCGCGCTGGGCGCGTTCGGGCTGCTGGTCGGGGCGCTGGACGCCAGCATGAACATGCTGGGGGTGGGGCTGCAGCACCGCTACGGCCGGTCGATCATGATCGGCTTCCATGCCGCGTTCAGCCTCGGCGGCATCGTGGGTGCGGCGGTCGCCGGGCTGGGCTCGCACTACGACCTGGGCCTGCCGGTGCTGTTCGGCACCGCCGCCGCGGTGATCGCCCCGCTGGCCCTGCTGACCGGTACCAGGTTCGCCGGGCCGGTCGAACTCGGCGACGCCGTCCGGGAGGCCGCCGAGGCCGCCGCCCGCTCCATCCCCTGGCGGCCGCTGCTGCCGCTCTGCCTGGCGATGGCGTTCGCGTACATCGCGGACGCCTCGGTCTCCAACTACAGCGTCAAGTACCTGACCGACGGCCTGGGCAGCGCCGAGGACGTCGCCAAGCTCTCCTACCTCGGCTACATGGTGGCGATGCTGCTCGGCCGGGCCCTGGGCGACCGCGCGGTGCAGCGCTGGGGCGCGGTCGCGGTGGTCCGGGCCGGTGCCGGGCTGGCCGCGCTCGGCTTCGCGCTGGCCGCCGCGGCGCCGGCGCCCTGGGCGGGCATCGCCGGGTTCACCGTGCTGGGCTTCGGCATCTGCGCGATCATCCCGCAGGTGTTCGCGGCCGGCGGCCGGCTGTTCCCGGCCGACTCGGACGCCGCGGTGGCGCGGCTGAACCTCTTCAACTACGTGGGGTTCCTGATCGGTTCGCCGCTGGTCGGGGCGCTGGCGGACGCCGGCTCGTACCGCTGGGCGCTGCTCGCCCCGATGCTGCTGGTGCTCGCCGTGCTGCCGCTGGCCGAGCGGTTCTCGCCGGCACCGGCGTTGGCCCCCGCCCCCGCCGGCTGAGGGCGGGGGCGGGGGCGGGGCGGGGCGGGCAAGGGCGGGCGGGATCAGCCCAGGATCGTGGTCGCCAGGCTGGCGGTGCCGTAGGCCCAGCCCTGGTCCTGGGCGGTGGAGGTGCCGCCCACCTGGCCGAACTCGTAGTAGACGTAAGGCGCCCAGTTCACCGTGTACGGCGTGGTGGCGTCCCACGGCGGGGTGTCGGTGATCTTGACGGTGAGCGTGACGGTCTTGGTGGCACCCGGCACGATCGGCGCGTTGAAGTGGAAGCTGGCGCTGTTCCCGCTGGTCGTGCAGTCGACGGTGTCGCCGGCGCAGCCGGTGACGGTGAAGGCACCGTTCAGCTGGTTGGCCGGCCAGGTCGGCTGGATGGACTCGTAGGCGAAGTAGATGTCGCTGGTCTCGTTGTTGGTGAGGGCCAGCGTCAGGGTCAGCTGGTCACCGGCCTTCGCGGTCGACTTGTCGACGCTGAAGTTGGTCCCGTTGACCGCGGCGGAGGCCGGTTGGGCGGCAAAGAACACACCAAGTCCCAGTATTGCAGCGAGAATTACCCCAAGGCGTTGCACGCTGAATGGCTTCATGGCGGAGAGCATAGGTACTCGCACAGCTCTTGTCTGTACCGCCTCAACAAATCACCTCCACCGTTGCCGCACGCGCGCACCACACCTGCCGTACGCGCACCGCGTGACCAGCGCCGCGTCCGCCGTCCCGGCGCGCCCCGCGGGCGGCCCGGCCACCCCCACCCACTACGGTGGAGGCCATGCCCGAAGCCGAGCGTGACACCCCCTGCGGCCTGCACCTCTTCTGGGACGAGGCCGTCACCGCCTACGACTTCGGCCCCGGCCACCCGATGGACCCGACCCGGCTGGCGCTCACCATGCGCCTCGTCGAGGCCCTCGGCCTGGACGCCGGACCCGGGGTGACCGTCCGGGCCGCACCGCCGGCCGGCGAGTCCACCCTGCACCTGGTGCACACCCGGGAGTACGTCGAGGCGGTCAAGCACGCCGCCGCCCACCCCGAGCTGTCGGACCCCCGGCACGGGCTCGGCACCGACGACAACTGGGCCTTCCCGGCGGTCCATTCGGCCTCCGCGCTGATCGCGGGCCAGTCCGTGGCCGCCGCCGAGGCGGTCTGGCGCGGGGAGACCCCGCACGCGGTGAACTTCGCCGGCGGGCTGCACCACGCGATGCCCGCCAAGGCCTCCGGCTTCTGCGTCTACAACGACCCGGCGCTGGCCGTCGCCCGGCTGCTCGAACTCGGCGCCGAACGGGTCGCCTACGTCGACGTGGACGTCCACCACGGCGACGGCGTCCAGCAGGCCTTCTGGGACGACCCCCGGGTGCTCACCGTCTCGCTCCACGAGCACCCCGCCACGCTCTTCCCGCAGACCGGCTGGCCCACCGAGACCGGCGGCCCCGACGCCCCCGGCACCGCCGCCAACCTCGCGCTGCCGGCCGGCACCGGCGACGCGGGCTGGCTGCGCGCCTTCCACGCCCTGGTGCCCGAGCTGCTCGCCGCCTTCCGGCCGCAGGTGCTGGTCACCCAGCACGGCGCGGACACCCATCTGGAGGACCCGCTCGCCCACCTGGCCGTCACCGTGGACGCGCAGCGGCTGATCGCCGAGGAGCTGCACGGGCTGGCCCACCGGCTCACCGGCGGCCGCTGGATCGCCACCGGAGGGGGCGGCTACGCCGTCGTGGACGTCGTGCCGCGCAGCTGGACCCATCTCGTCGCCACCGCCGCCGGGCGGCCCGTCGACCCGGCCACCGAGACCCCGGAGGCCTGGCGCGCCGAGGTCTACCACCGCACCCGCCGCCCGGCCCCGCTGCGGATGACCGACGGCGCCCGGCCGGCCTGGCGCGACTTCGACGCGGGTTACGATCCGGCCGACCGGCTCGATCAGGCCATCCTGGCCAGCCGCCGCGCGGTGTTCCCCCACCACGGCCTGCTGGCCTGAAACCGGTCCGCCGGCTCCCGCCCTGCGTACGGGCGCTCCGGCGATCCGCCGAGTGACTACGTACTGCAACAGTCCTATCTCTCACCGTACGAGGACTGCACCTCCCCTCTTCCCACTGGTACCACCCATAACTACTCTGGGGATACACGTGTGCCGGTGGAGTCACCGGAGGGGAAGCCGGTGCCTTGCACACGGGTAAGGGTCGGGTGATGGTCATGAGTTCCGGCGAGCGTCCCCTGCAGGAAGTCGTCTTCCTGACCGTGGCGGAGGTTGCCTCGGTCATGCGGGTGTCCAAGATGACGGTGTACCGCCTGGTGCACAGCGGAGAGCTGCCGGCCATCCGGGTCGGACGGTCCTTCCGGGTGCCCCAGCAGGCGGTGCACGAGTACCTCAAGGAGTCCTACGTGCGGCTCGAGAGCGCGTAGACCGAGGGCGGCGGGGGCCGGGTCCGCGACCGCGGATCCGGCCCCCGTTCGCCGCAGATTTTCCGCGTGTTTCCCGGCCACGGGGACCACGATTACGGCCCTGGCCCCGTGGACGGTAGGCTAGGCCCTCCGTCAGTCGTATGGACTCCGTCTCGTCACGGGCGAGAGTCTCAGTGAGCGAGGGTTGTTCCGTGGGCTCTGTCATCAAGAAGCGTCGCAAGCGTATGGCCAAGAAGAAGCACCGCAAGCTTCTGAAGCGGACTCGCGTTCAGCGTCGCAACAAGAAGTAAGCGCCCCCGGCCGCGCTCAGCGCGCCAGGCGCTTCCACCGCCCGCCCAGGCCCTCGCGGCCCGGGCGGGCGGTGTCGTTTCACGGCCCGGCACGGCGGCGCGGTACGGTGCACGCAGGCCGCTCGGCTTCTGGGAATGGGGTGCAGCACCGTGGGCGTGGTCGTACTCGTCACCGGCGTGGCGCGCCATCTCGGTGCCCGCTTCGCCGCCGAGCTCCGCCGCCGACCGGGGGTGGACCTGGTGGTCGGCGTGGACGTGCAGCCGCCCGGGCTGCCGGTCGAGGAGCCGGACGGGCGCGCCGCCGAGTACCGCTTCCACCAGCTCGACCTGCGCCGGCCCGCGGTCTCCCGGGTGATCGCCGAGCACGGCGTGGACACCGTGGTGCACCTCAGCGTCAGCGCCACCGGTCTGGGCTCCACCAACCGCTCCGCGGTGAAGGAGTCCAACGTCATCGGCACCATGCAGCTGCTCGGCGCCTGCCAGAAGGCCCCCGGGGTGCGCCGCCTCGTGGTGAAGTCCACCACCGGCGTCTACGGCTCCGCGCCCCGCGACCCGGCGGTGTTCACCGAGCGGATCCAGCCGAAGAACCCGCCCGGCGGCGGCTTCGCCAAGGACGCCTCGGAGGTCGAGGGGTACGTCCGCGGCTTCGCCCGGCGCCGCCCGGACGTCGCGGTCACCGTGCTGCGCTTCGCCAACATCGTCGGCCCCCACGCGGACACCCCGCTCAGCGAGTACTTCGCGCTGCCGGTGCTGCCGACGGTGCTCGGCTACGACCCGCGGCTGCAGTTCGTCCACGAGGACGACGCCGTCGAGGTGCTCTGCCGGGCCGCCGGTGAGGCCGTTCCGGGCACCGTCAACACCGGGACGTTCAACGTGGCGGGGGAGGGTGTCCTGCTGCTCTCCCAGTGCGCCCGGCGGCTCGGCCGGCCGACGCTCCCGCTGCTGCTGCCCGCGATCAGCTGGATGGCCGGGATGGCCCGGCAGACCAGACTGGTCGACGTCTCGCCGGAGCAGCTGCGGCTGCTCACCCACGGCCGCGTGGTGGACACCACCCGGCTGCGCGAGACCTTCGGCTACCGCCCGGCCTTCACCACCACGGAGGCCTTCGCCGACTTCGCCGCCGCGCAGCGGCCCGGCCTGCTGCCGCCCGAGCGGCTCGCCGCCGTCACCGACCGGCTGGCGGGCCTGCTCGGCCCGGAGCGGGCCTCCGGCGAGCGGACCCGTACCGACCGCCCCCGTCCACCGAGGAGCTGAACCCGCGATGAGTGCCGCAGCCGAGAACGCGCCGGGCGAGGCGAGGGTCATCCCGATCGAGTCCGCCCCCAGCTGGACCGCGCCCGAGGGGCCCGGGCTGGCCGACCGCCTCGCCGACGCGGTCGGCGGGGCGCTGTCCGGACAGCTCGGTCCGGCCGCCACCCGGCTGTTCGGCAAGGGCTGGGAGGGCCGGGCCGCGGACCGGCTGGCCTTCCTGCGCCGCCGGATCACCGGCGACTACGAGGTGGACGAGTTCGGCTTCGACCGGGAGCTCACCGAGGAGGTGCTGCTCGGACTGCTGCGTCCGCTGGCCGAGAAGTACTTCCGGATCGACGTCCAGGGCGTCGAGAACATCCCGGCGGAGGGCGGCGCGCTGATCGTCGCCAACCACTCCGGGACGATCCCGCTGGACGCCCTGATGACCCAGGTCGCCATCCACGACCACCACCCGCAGCGCCGGCACCTGCGGATGCTCGCCGCGGACCTGGTGTTCGTCCTGCCGGGCGTCAACGAGCTGGCCCGCAAGGCCGGCCACACGCTGGCCTGCAACGAGGACGCCCAGGCGCTGCTGGAGCGCGGCGAGGTGGTCGGGGTCTGGCCGGAGGGCTTCAAGGGCATCGGCAAGCCCTTCGCCGAGCGGTACAAGCTGCAGCGGTTCGGCCGCGGCGGGTTCGTCTCCTCGGCGCTGCGGGCCGGGGTGCCGATCGTGCCCTGCTCGATCGTCGGGGCCGAGGAGACCTACCCGATGATCGGCAACGTGAAGACGCTGGCCCGGCTGCTGGGCCTGCCGTACGTGCCGATCACCCCGACCTTCCCGTGGCTGGGGCCGCTGGGCGTGCTGCCGCTGCCGACCAAGTGGACCATCAGGTTCGGCGAGCCGATCGCCACCGACGGGTACCCGCCGGAGGCGGCGGACGACCCGATGCTGGTCTTCGACCTGGCCGACGAGGTGCGCGAGACCATCCAGCACACGCTCTACAAGCTGCTGGTGCAGCGCCGCTCGGTGTTCTTCTGACCCCGCCGCCCGCGGTCCGGTGAACGGCGCGGACGGCACGACCGAGGGCCCCGGCGGGGATCGCCGGGGCCCTCGACGCCGTTCGGTCAGCCGCCGAGGATCCGCAGCCCGGGCAGCAGGCCCGGGATCAGCGGGGGCACCTCGACGCCCTGGGGCTGGCCGCTGACCGGGGCGCTGGGCGTGCCGGTGGGCGGCTGCGGAACCTGCGGCGGGGCCGGGTCGGCGCTGGGCGAGGGCTTGCCGCCGGTGAGCCCGCTGGTGAGGTCTCCGACGAGCCCGTTGACGGCGTCCGGGGCACTGGTGGGCAGGGTGCTGGGCAGTCCGCCGCCCTTGGCGCCGCTGCCGCCGGGGGTGCTGGCCCCGCTGCTGGCCGGGGCCCGCTCGGTGCCGCCGGGGCGGCCCGCGCCGCCGCTCGCCCCGGTGCCGCCCTTCTGGGCCGGTCCGGTGTCGGGCGCGGTGCCCGGGTCGCCGGCCGTGGTGTCGGCGGGTGCGCCGCCGGTCGGTCCGGCCGTGCCGCCGCCCGCTCCGGTGCCGGTCTTCCCGCCGTTCTTGGTGGCGGGCGGGACCAGGCGCAGGGGCGCGACGTCCTCGCTTATGTCGTCGAAGAGCTGGCTCACCAGGTGGGCCTGCTGGGTGAGCTGGACCGGCAGCTGCCCCTCCAGTTCGGCCCAGCGGCCGTCCTCGTCGTGGGCGAAGCCGGCCAGGGCGCGCATCGGGTCGAGCGAGCCGTTGCTGCGGTAGACCGAGCGGAGCAGCTCGCGGCCCTTGAGGGCGTCGGCGTGCATGTCGTCCAGCGCGCGGCGGACCCGCTCGACGGTGCCCGGGCTGAGGGTGCTGCCCTGGTCGCCGTGGCCGACCAGCGTCCTGACCTCGCCGAGCCGGGTGGCGGCGTTGTCGAGCAGCAGTTCGCCGCGCTCGGAGTCGGTGTCCGCGAGGTCGAGCCGCAGCCCTTCCAGGCCGCGCTTCATGCCGTACAGCGTGTCCCCGGGGAGGGCGTTGGAGCTGGCCGCGGCGGCGCCGGCGAGGCTGCCGACGGCGAGCCCGGCGACCAGTCCGCCGATCGCGAACCGGCGGCTCCAGCGGCCGCGCGGTGCCGTCCGGATCGCCCGGTGCCGGCGCTGGCGGGGCACCGCCGCGCCCCCTCCGCCGGCGAAGGCCTGCTCGAACGCGGCCATCAGCTGGGCGCGTTGGACGGTCCGGACCTCCCGGTCCAGGGCCGGTCCGGGCAGGGCTCCCAGTACGTCGGTCAGCCCGACCAGTTCGGCCGTCGCGGCCGAACCGGAGCCGCCGGCAGCGGTGGTGGCCGATTCGGCGTCGTCCGCTCCGCGTAGCTCCGCCTGGTGGGCCTCCAGCGCCTCGGCGAAGGCCTTCGCCCGTCGGTGCTCCAGCACGTTTGCCGTCACGGGCCACACCTCCCTTCGTCGTTGTCGACACCCCGGCCTGCCGGACGGTTGCCTCGGCGGGCCAAAGCCACTCCATCGGGTGACAGGTCGCAATTCGGCTTGACCGCACGCCTGGTGGGGGCTTGCACGCTGGCCAACGAGTGGTGCGGGCGGTGGGTTACGCACGGCTGATCATCGGACCGACCGTTCACCCGGACGTGTCGGTCGCGCACGGATGGTGACGGGCCGGCGGGCCGGCCCTCCGCTATGCCGCCCGCGGTCACCGGCACCGCCGCCTCACCGCGCGTCCGGCGGCAGCAGCCTGGCCAGGGTTCGCACGGCGCGGTACTGGAGGGTCTTGATGGCGCCCTCGTTCTTGCCCATGATCCGGGCGGTCTCGGCCACCGAGAGCCCCTGCAGGAAGCGGAGCGTGACGCACTCCTGCTGCTGCGGGTTGAGCCGGCGCACCGCCTCCAGCAGGGCGGCGTTGGAGAGCGACTCCAGCACCGACTCCTCCGGGCTGCGCTCGCACTCGTTGGAGTCGAGCATCTCGCCGGTGGTCACCTCCAGCCGGAACCGGCTGGACTTGAAGTGGTCCGCGACGAGGTTCCGGGCGATGGTCACCAGCCAGGCGCCGAAGTCCCGGCCCTGCCAGGTGAAGGTGCCGATCCGGCGCAGCGCCCGCAGAAACGTCTCGCTGGTGAGGTCCTCGGCGGTGGCCCGGCTGCCGACCCGGTAGTAGATGTAGCGGTAGACGGTGTCCGCGTAGTGGTCGTACAGCCGGCCGAAGGCCTCGCTCTCGCCGGCCTGGGCGCGCTCGACCAGCTCCATGATCGGGTTGTGCTCGGTCTCGTAGCCGGGGCTGGGTGCCGTCCGGGTGCGGCCGCGGCCGACGCCGGCGGTGCCGCTGCGGCCGCGCGAGCCGGTGCCGGTGGAGCCGGCGGCGGTGGTCCGCAGCGCCAGGCCGGCAGCCTGCGGCTGCCCGAACGGAACGCCGGCGGGCACGAGTTGGGGCGAGACGGAGAGCTGGCTGCGGAGCAGGCTGCGCAGCAGGTCCAGGCCGGTGGAGATCTGCCGGTCGGTGGCGGGGCGACCGCGGAGGCCGGTGCGGGGACGCAGGGGCGCGGACGACGGGCGGGAGGGTGCAGGCGCGTCGTTCCGGACGGGTGGGTACACGGGACTCCCAGAGGCAGAACTGTGGACGGATCACCTCCGCCTGCGCGGAGAGCACGCCCGCGCCGCCCGTTCGAGCGGGGCGCGTGGGTGACGTGCATCCAGGAGAGAATAACGCTTTGTGCAATGACAGCTACACCGTGTGGTCGAAGTGGTCGCTTGGGATCCATTTGGCGCGCATATTCGGCTGACACTGACCGAAGCTGTCATCGTCCATCCGGCTCAACGTGATCGAACGGGCGCTCAGGGTGACCAATTCGGTGGTCCGGCGGGCGGTTTCCCTGTCTTGGCGCTCGGCAACCCCCGACTTTCCCGGCCTGGCGAACGATCAGAACCGGTCACCGGCTTGCAAGTTCGCTCATGGCGTCCGGAAAGCCCTGTGGCGGGCGGCAGTTCGCCCGTACGAGGGTCCAGGTCAGAGCCCCCGTTGACGGCTGGTCGCCCGCACGGGGGAGGTCCGCCCGGGGGTGGTCGGAGGCGGGAGGAGGCGGTCGGAGGAGCGCCCGGGAACGGCCGTCAGGCGCAGCTGCGGCGCCGGTGCAGGGCCACCGCGGCGGCCGTCGCGCCGGCGAGCACCCCGACCGCGACCGCCGCCGGCAGGCCCACCCGGGCCGCCTTCCGGCCGGTCCGGAAGTCCCGTACCCGCCAGCCCTGCGCCCGGGCGTGGCGGCGCAGCGCGCCGTCCGGGTTCACCACGTACGGGTGGCCGACCAGCGAGAGCATCGGGATGTCGTTGGCGGAGTCGCTGTACGCGGCGCAGCGGTCCAGGTCCAGGTGCTCGCGGCGGGCCAGCGCCCGCACCGCGGCGGCCTTGGCGGGCCCGTGCAGCAGCTCGCCGACCAGGCGGCCGGTGTAGCGGCCGCCCTCGGCCTCGGCGACGGTGCCCAGGGCCCCGGTCATGCCGAGCCGCCCGGCGATCACCCTGGCGACCTCCAGCGGGGCGGCGGTGACCAGCCAGACCCGCTGGCCGGCGTCCTGGTGCATCTGCACCAGGGCGCGGGTGCCGGGCCAGATCTTGTCGGCGACGACCTGCTCGAAGACCTCCTCGCAGAGCACCTCCAGGTCGGCCGTGCTCTTGCCCGCGACGATGCCGAGGGCGGTGTGCTGGGCGTCCGAGATGTGGTCCGGGTCCTCGGCGCCGTGCAGCCGGAACCAGGCCTGCTGCCAGGCGAACCGGGCGATGTCCCGGCGGGTGAGGAAGCCGCGGCGGTAGAGGCCGACGCCGAGGTAGAAGATCGCGGCGCCGCGCAGGATGGTGTTGTCGCAGTCGAAGAAGGCGGCGGCCCGGGGGTCGTCCGGCTCGGGGGTGTGGTTCCCGGCCGGCGCCTTGGGGGCCTTCCCGGGGCGGTCCTCGGCGCCTTCCGCGGCGGGGCCCCCGGTGCCGGCGTCCGGTTGCGGCTCGGCCCGCAGGGCGGCCTCCGCCGCCTCGGCGGCGGCCTCGCCCGCCAGGGCGGTCCGCTCGCTGGGGGAACGCCTCGCCTGGGTGAGCCTTCGGAGCACGGCCATGTCATCGAGCATAGCCAGCCGGGCGAGGAGCGGCCGTGACGGCGGCGTGCCCGTGCGGTGAACACCGGGCGGCGCCCCCGGCCGGCCCGGGGGTCGGGCGGCCGGGGCCGGGGCGGTGGCCGGTCGGGCGCACAATGGCCCGGTGAGCCCACTGCTGCGACGTGACAAGAGCCCCCGGCCCTCGCCGGCCGACCGCACCGTGACCCTGGTCGGCAAGCCCGGCTGCCACCTGTGTGACGAGGCCAGGGAGGTGATCGTCCGGGTGGCGGGCGAGCTGGGCGCGAGCTTCGAGGAGAAGGACATCACGCAGGACGAGGAGCTGTACCGGCGCTACTGGGAGCAGATCCCGGTCACCCTGATCGACGGGCGGCAGCACGACTTCTGGCGGGTCGACGAGCGCCGCCTGCGCGCCGCGCTCGGCGGCTGACCGGCCCTCCGCGGCGCCTTCGCGCCCCCGCCACTCGGCGGGGGCGCTTCGCCGAATCGTTGCCAAAGACACCCCGGTTCGGCTTGGGCCGGGGCCGCTTCGTCGGCTTACGATCGAACGCGTTTGCGCCCGAGGGGGGCTGAGCACACGAGGAGTGCCGTCATGCTTCCCGGTCCGACCCCTGGGACGCCCGAAGCCCCGTCGGGGGCGGGGGGCTTCGCCGTGGTGGACGTGGAGGCGACCGGCCGCAGCCCGTGGCGGCACCGGGTGGTCGAGATCGCCGTGGTGCTGCTGGACGAGGGGCTCCGCCCGGAGGCGGAGTTCGCCACCCTGCTCGACCCGCTGGGCCCGGTCGGGCCGACCCACGTGCACCGGATACACCAGGCGGACGTCGAGGGCGCCCCGCGCTTCCGGGAGATCGCCCCGCAGCTGCTGGAGCTGCTGGCCGGCCGGGTCCTGGTGGGCCACCACGTGAGCTGCGACCACGCCTTCCTCGAGCGCGAGTTCGCCCGGATCGGCGTGCCGCTGCCGCCCGTCCCCCTGCTCTGCACGATGCGGCTGGCCGGCGCCCACCTCCCGGAGGCCCGCGGCCACGGCCTGGCGGCCTGCGTGGAGGCGGCGGGCCTGGGCTGGTACCCGGCGCACACGGCGCTGGGCGACGCCCGGGTGACGGCCGAGCTGCTGCGGTACTGCGCGGGGGTGCCGGGCTGCCCGCCGGACGACTGGGCGGGCCCGCTGCGGGAGGCGGCGCGGGTGCCGTGGCCGAGGCTGGGCCGGGCCCGCTCCAGGCCCTCCGGGGCGCCCGTCCCGTTGATGCGGCGGGAGGCGCCGTATGGTCCGTGGCTGCCCGGGGTACCTGCCCCGGCAGTGGTGCTGTCGGACCGCGGTGCTATGGGGTCGACGGCGTGATGCGCATCACTGTGCGGGGACAAATCGGACACCATCTTTGTGCACACGTTCACAAACGCATAGCCTGGCTGCCTAAGCCCAGCTTCACCCACAGGAGCACCGTGGCAATCGGCCGATCACCACAGAGCAGTTCGCAGACGCCCGAGCAGGGCGCCGCGCGCCGACCCTCGCGTGCCCGGGGCATCCCGGAGGCGACCGTCGCCCGCCTGCCCCTCTACCTGCGGGCGCTCACCGCGCTGTCCGAGCGCTCGGTGCCGACCGTCTCCTCCGAGGAGCTGGCCGCCGCGGCCGGGGTGAACTCGGCCAAGCTGCGCAAGGACTTCTCCTACCTCGGCTCCTACGGCACCCGCGGCGTCGGCTACGACGTCGAGTACCTCGTCTACCAGATCTCCCGCGAGCTCGGCCTGACCCAGGACTGGCCGGTCGTCATCGTCGGCATCGGGAACCTCGGCCACGCCCTCGCTAACTACGGCGGCTTCGCCTCCCGCGGCTTCCGGGTGGCGGCCCTGCTGGACGCCGACCCCAACGTGGTCGGCAGCAGCGCGGCCGGCCTGCCGGTGCGGCACATGGACGAGCTGGAGTCGATCGTCGAGAGCCAGCACGTCTCGATCGGCGTGATCACCACCCCGCCGGGCGCCGCCCAGCAGGTCTGCGACCGGCTCGTCGAGGCCGGCGTCACCAGCATCCTCAACTTCGCCCCGACCGTGCTGACCGTCCCGGACGGCGTGGACGTGCGCAAGGTGGACCTCTCCATCGAGCTGCAGATCCTGGCCTTCCACGAGCAGCGCAAGGCCGGCGAGGAGCCCGACCAGCCCGAGTCGGTGCTGGACCGCGCCCCGGGCCCGGTCCGTGCGGCCGCCGCCAAGCTGCGCCGCGCGGCCGGCGGCAGCGGCAAGGGCCGCGGCACCGCCGAGTCCGCGGCCAAGGAGCAGCCCGAGCAGGGCAAGGGCAAGTCCGCCAAGGGCGGCGACGGAGATCGCTCCGCGGTGATGCCCGCATGATCGAGAACCGTGGGACCAGGGGGCGGGCATGAGTCTTCTCGTCGTTGGACTGAGCCACCGCACGGCGCCGGTCGGCGTGCTGGAGCGCGCCGCCCTGACGGGCGAGGTGCCGACCCGGCTGCTGCACGACGCGGCCGCCACCGCGACGGTCGGCGAGGCCGCGCTGCTCAACACCTGCAACCGGATCGAGCTGTACGCGGACGTGGACAAGTTCCACGCCGGCGTCGCCGAGCTGTCGCTGCTGCTCGCCCACCACAGCGGGGTGGACCTGGAGGAGCTGACCTCCCACCTGTACGTCCACTACGAGGACCGCGCCGTCCACCACCTCTTCTCGGTGGCCTGCGGCCTGGACTCGATGGTCGTCGGCGAGGGCCAGATCCTCGGTCAGCTGCGCGACGCCCTGGCCAAGGCGCAGGAGGAGCACACCGCCGGCCGCGGCCTGAACGAGCTGTTCCAGCAGGCGCTGCGGGTCGGCAAGCGGGCGCACAGCGAGACCGGCATCGACAAGGCCGGCCAGTCGCTGGTCACCTTCGGCCTGGAGCAGGTCGCGGCGGGCGCCGGCGAGATCGCCGGCAAGCGGGCGCTGGTGGTCGGAGCGGGCTCGATGAGCTCGCTGGCCGCCGCCACCCTGGTCCGCGCCGGCGTCACCGACCTGCTGATCGCCAACCGGACCCCGGCCCGCGCCGAGCGCCTGGTGGAGATCCTCGGCCCCGGCGCGGCCCGCACCCTGGACCTCGCCAAGGTGCCCGAGGCGCTGGCCGACGTCGACCTGGTGATCTCCTGCACCGGCGCCGCCGGCGTGGTGATCCGGGCCGGGGACGTGGCCGCGGCGGTCGCCGCCCGGACGTCCGGCGAGCCGCTCGCGCTGCTCGACCTGGCCATGCCGCGCGACGTCGACCACGCCGTGCACGAGCTGCCCGGCGCCCTGCTGGTCGACCTGGAGAGCCTCTCCCACGCGCACGCCGCCAGCCCCGGCGCCGGCGACGTCGACCAGGTCACCCGGATCGTCGCCGACGAGGTGGCCGCCTTCGGCGCCGCCCAGCGGGCCGCCCGGATCGCGCCGACCGTCGTCGCGCTGCGCTCGATGGCCTCCGACGTGGTCGCCGCCGAGCTGGGCCGGCTGGACTCCCGGCTGCCCGACCTGGACGAGCGCTCCCGCGCCGAGATCACCCAGACCGTCCGCCGGGTCGTCGACAAGCTGCTGCACGCCCCGACCGTCCGGGTGAAGCAGCTGGCCGCCGAGCCCGGGGGCGCCTCCTACGCGGACGCCCTGCGCGAGCTCTTCGACCTCGACCCGGCAGCCGTGCACGCCGTGTCGGGCACCCCCGTCGGCGGACCCCAGCCCTCGGGCGGGGGCGCCAGATGAACCGTCAGCCATCCCACGAGTACCACCGGGACGATCACCTCATGAATGGTCAACCGATCACGGAGCAGGCTCCGGCCGCCACCGCGACCCTGCGGCTCGGCACCCGGCGCAGCGCGCTCGCCATGGCCCAGTCGGGCATGGTGGCCCGCGAGGTCACCCGGGTCACCGGGCGCCCCGTCGAGCTGGTGGAGATCACCACCTACGGCGACACCTCCCGGGAGGCGCTGGCGCAGATCGGCGGCACCGGCGTGTTCGTCTCCGCGCTGCGGGACGCGCTGCTGGAGGGCCGGATCGACTTCGCCGTGCACTCGCTCAAGGACCTGCCCACCGCCGCGCCGGAGGGCCTGGTGCTGGCCGCCGTCCCCGAGCGCGAGGACGTCCGGGACGCCCTGGTCGCCGCCGAGGGGCTCACCCTGGACGAGCTGGTCGAGAAGCTGGCCGGCGCCGGCCGCCCGGCCCGGATCGGCACCGGTTCCCCGCGCCGGATGGCCCAGCTGAACGCCTGGGCCACCGCCCGCGGCGCCCAGCTGGAGACCGTCGCGATCCGCGGCAACGTGGACACCCGGATCGGCTACGTGACCGGCGGCGAGCTGGACGCGGTGGTGCTGGCCACGGCCGGCCTCAACCGGCTCGGCCGCGGCGCCGAGATCTCCCAGCACCTCGACCCCGACCTGATGATCCCGGCCCCCGGCCAGGGCGCGCTCGCGATCGAGTGCACCACCGCCGACACCGGACTGGCCGCCGCGCTCGCCGCCCTGGACCACGCCCCCACGAGGGTCGCCGTGGCCGCCGAGCGCGCCCTGCTGGCCACCCTTGAGGCCGGCTGCTCGGCCCCGGTGGCCGCGCTGGCCACCTGGGTCCGGCCGAACGAACTGCGGCTGGAGGGCGTGGTCGGAGACCCCGACGGCGCCACCCTGCTGAAGATGACCGCCAACGGTCCGATCGTCCTCGACGAGACCGCCGAGCAGCACGCGACGGCCCTCGGCCGTGCGCTGGCCGCCCGGCTGCTCGACGCGGGCGCGGCCACCCTGATGGGGGAGCGAGCCCGATGAGCCCCACCGCCGCCACCGACACCCCGTTCCCGGGCGGCCAGTCCGCCGCCGGACGGTGCACCTTCCTGGGCGCGGGCCCCGGGGACCCGGGGCTGCTGACCCTGCGCGCGGTCGAGGTGCTGTCCTCGGCCGACATCCTGGTCGCCGACCCGCTGACCGCCGCCGCGGTGCGCACCCACTGTCCGGCCGGTGTGCAGGTGCACACCCCGGCCGCCGAGGGCACGGACTTCGACCTGACCGGCCTGGTCGCCGAGGCCGTCCGGGCCGGCAAGCACGTGGTCCGCACCGTCGACGGCGACCCGGGCCTGGACGGCTGCGCCGCCGAGGAGATGCTCCGCTGCGCGGGCGACGGGATCCCCTTCGAGGTCGTCCCGGGCGTCGCCCAGTCGGTCGGCGTCCCCGCCTACGCGGGCGTCCCGCTGCGCGGCGCGGCCGGCACCGACGTGCGCTTCGTGGACGGCGCCGCGCTGCTGGCCGGCAGCCCGGTGGACCTGGGCGCGCCGGAGACCACCCTGGTGGTCCGCACCACCCTGGGCCAGCTCCCGGCCACCGCCAACGCACTGGTCGCCAACGGCCGCAAGCCGGAGTCGGCGCTGAGCGCCACGCTCTCCGGCACCACCACCCGCCAGCGGACCTTCACCTCCACGCTGTCCGCCATCGCGGCCGACCTGAAGGCCGCCCGGGTGCTGCCCTCGCCGGTCTCCGCCCCGGTGGACCCGGCGACCTCGGTGATAGCCGTGGTGGGCGAGCAGGTCGTCCACCGTTCCTCGCACTCGTGGTTCGAGACCAAGCCGCTGTTCGGCTGGAACGTGCTCGTGCCGCGCACCAAGGAGCAGGCGACCGGCCTCTCCGAGCAGCTGCGCTCCTACGGCGCGGTGCCGCAGGAGGTGCCGACCATCGCGGTCGAGCCGCCGCGCACCCCGCAGCAGATGGAGCGGGCCATCAAGGGCCTGGTCACCGGCCGCTACGAGTGGATCGCCTTCACCTCGGTGAACGCCGTCCGCGCCGTCCGGGAGAAGTTCGAGGAGTACGGGCTGGACGCCCGGGCCTTCGCCGGGATCAAGGTCGCCGCCGTCGGCGAGACCACCGCGCAGGCCCTGGTGGACTTCGGTGTGAAGCCGGACCTGGTGCCCTCCGGCGAGCAGTCCGCCGCCGGTCTGCTCGAGGACTGGCCGCCGTACGACCCGGTCTTCGACCCGATCGACCGGGTGCTGCTGCCGCGCGCCGACATCGCCACCGAGACCCTGGTGGCCGGCCTGGTCGAGCTGGGCTGGGAGGTCGACGACGTGACGGCGTACCGGACGGTGCGCGCCTCGCCGCCGCCGGCCGAGACCCGCGAGGCGATCAAGGGCGGCGGCTTCGACGCGGTGCTCTTCACCTCCTCCTCGACCGTCCGCAACCTGGTCGGCATCGCCGGCAAGCCGCACAACGTGACGGTCATCGCCTGCATCGGCCCCGCCACCGCCAAGACCGCCGAGGAGCACGGCCTGCGGGTCGACGTGATGGCCCCGGCGCCGTCGGCGGCCGCGCTGGCCCAGGCGCTGGCGGACTTCGGGGCCAAGCGCCGGGACACCGCGACGGCGGCCGGCGAGCCGGTCTACCGGCCCAGCGAGCGCCGTCCGGGTTCGCGCCGCAAGGCCCGCTGACACCCCGGCCGGGGGTGGTGATCCGCCGCCCCCGGCACTGCACAACCGTTCGGAGAGAGAAGCCGTGTCCGCTGAATTCCCGTACGTTCGCCCGCGCCGGCTCCGGCAGAGCCCGGCGATGCGCCGGCTGGTCGCCGAGACCCGGCTGCACCCGGCGGAGCTGATCCTGCCGCTGTTCGTCCGCGAGGGCGTCCGCGAGCCCGTCCCGGTGAGCTCGATGCCGGGCGTCGTCCAGCACACCCGGGACACCCTGCGCAAGGCCGCGGTCGAGGCGGCCGAGGCCGGTCTGGGCGGCCTCATGCTGTTCGGCGTGCCGCAGGTGCAGGACGCGACCGGCAGCGAGGGCACCAACCCGGACGGCATCCTGCAGCAGGCCATCCGGGACGTGGTCTCCGAGGTCGGCGACTCCCTGGTGGTCATGTCGGACCTCTGCCTGGACGAGTACACCGACCACGGCCACTGCGGCGTGCTGGCCGCCGACGGCAGCGTGGACAACGACGCCACCCTGGAGCGCTACGCTGAGATGGCCCGGGTGCAGGCGGACGCCGGCGTCCACCTGGTCGGCCCGTCCGGCATGATGGACGGCCAGATCGCGGTGATCCGGCGGGCGCTGGACGAGGCCGGGCACCAGGACGTGGGCATCCTCGCCTACACGGCCAAGTACGCCTCGGCGTTCTACGGCCCGTTCCGGGAGGCCGTCGGCTCCTCGCTCAAGGGCGACCGCAAGACCTACCAGCAGGACCCGGCCAACGCCCGCGAGTCGCTGCGCGAGCTGGAGCAGGACCTCGCCGAGGGCGCCGACCTGGTGATGGTCAAGCCGGCCATGGCCTACCTGGACGTCCTGCGCCAGGTCGCCGACGCCTCGCCGGTGCCGGTCGCCGCGTACCAGGTGTCCGGCGAGTACGCGATGGTCGAGGCGGCCGCCGCGAACGGCTGGATCGACCGGGAGCGCATGATCATGGAGACGCTCACCTCGATCCGCCGGGCCGGTGCCCAGCAGATCCTCACCTACTGGGCCGCCGAGGCCGCCGCGCTGCTGGACTGACGTCCCGTCCCGGATCGCGCCGGGCACGCCGAAGGCCGGGCCCCTCCCCGCAGGAGGGACCCGGCCTTCGCCGTCTGCTACCAGCCGCCGACGTGCGCGAAGCCTTCCTCGCCGCCGATGACGTCCTCGGAGGTCGCGGCGCCCCAGCCCGCACCGCCCGCGGCGACGTGCGAGGTGTGGGCGATGCCCCACCAGTCGCCGGCGACGAACGGGTGGTGGCCGGAGGCCGCGAACTCGCCGCCGCCCGCCAGGCCGACGTGCGCGAACGCCGGGGTGGCGGCACCCGCCAGCGCCAGCGCGGCGGTGACGGTCAGCGCGGCCTTGGCCAGCTTGCTCTTCATGGGTTCTGCCTCTCTGTCGGAGCGCCCCCGGGGGGCGCCCTGCCTCTGACACGTGATCACATCCGGTCGTCGGGGCATCCGGGCGAGCATCCCGGTGGTCATGGACCTCACCGAGATGGACGAGGC